>CP113055.1:2835000-3177777 GCA_026625625.1 Blastomonas sp. SL216 | reverse complement strand
GATATCTCGGTGCTCGAACGCTTCGGCCGCCATCACCGGATCAGCTTTCCCGACAAGACCATCGGCGATCTGGTCGGCAAGGACGAAGCCGAATGGCCCGATACCGAATATGGCGGGGTGCATTACCTGTTCCCCAACACGGTGGTGTTCTTCGGCGCGGTCACGCCGGGGGTCTATTTCACCCAGGTGTTCAGGCTGTTCCCCGATGGGGTCGGCAAGACGCGCTGCCAGTTCGCGGTCTATGCGCCTTTCGGGATCCTCGACGAGGATTATCGCGGGGTGTGCGAGATGGCGTACGACGCCACGGCGCAAGTCGTGCAGACCGAGGATTATCGCGTCGCCAGCTATGGCTATGCCAACCTCAAGACCGCGCCGGCGGATTTCCGCGTGGTGCTGGGCGCCAACGAAAGCGCACCGCAAGCGGTGCATCAGCACATTGCCGAGGCGATCGGCATGCCCTTGTAACAGATC
The DNA here is from genome assembly GCA_026625625.1 of Blastomonas sp. SL216. Taxonomy (NCBI): domain Bacteria; kingdom Pseudomonadati; phylum Pseudomonadota; class Alphaproteobacteria; order Sphingomonadales; family Blastomonadaceae; genus Blastomonas; species Blastomonas sp. SL216. The sequence continues at coordinate 3,177,306 of CP113055.1, read as the reverse complement.
CCCGAACCCAGCTCCGTTTGTCCCGAGCGTGTCGAGGGACGTGATCGAAAGCGGTGGCGCATACATCCCTCGACTTCGCTCGGGACGAACTGGTGAGGGGCAAGAATACACAAGAACGAGTTTAGGAGAGCCAAGCCATGGAAGATGCGAGCCGGACCTACCCTGCCGACCGCTGCCCCGCGATCACGGTCGACGAGATTCTCGACCTCGACAGCCGCGAGGTGCCGCCCGAGGTGCGCGGCGACAGCTGGCGCGATCTGGGCACGGAACCGGTCACCGCAGAGCGCTATACCAGCGCCGCCTTCTTCGAGGCCGAAAAGAAGCTGATGTGGCCCAATGTGTGGCAGATGGCCGCGCGCGAGGACGAGCTGCTGCAAGCCGGCGATTATGTCGTCTACAACAATGTCGGACGCTCCTACCTCATCGTCCGGCAGGATGACGGGTCGGTGAAAGCCTTTCACAATGTCTGCCTCCATCGCGGCCGCAAGCTGCGCACCGAAAGCGGATCGGCGGACGATTTCACCTGCCCGTTCCACGGCTTTGCCTGGAAGACCGATGGCGGCCTGAAGCACATCCCGTGCGAATGGGATTTCCAGCATCTGAAAGAGCGCGACATGAGCCTGCCCGAGCTGCGCGTCGAGCGCTGGCAGGGCTTCATCTTCGTTACCGAAAGCACCACGCAGGTCAGCTTGCGCGACTATATGAGCGCCGAAGTGTACGACCGGTTCGGCCGCTGGCGGCTCGACGAATGCTATACCGCCCTGTGGGTCGGCAAGGTCATCAACGCCAACTGGAAGGCGGTGTCCGAGGCGTTCATGGAAGCGTGGCACTCGATCGTCACGCACCCGCAAATCCTGCCCTATACCGGCGACGCGAACACCCGCTATTCGATGTGGGGCGACCATGCGAACCTGGCGCTGACGCCGTTCGGCCTGCCCAGCCCGCATCTGGCGGCGGACAACCTCAGCGAAGACGATATCATCGCCGCGTTCAGCCGCACCTCGGGCCGCTCGGCCTCGCTCGAAGGGCGCAAGCTCGATGAAGGCGAGACCGCGCGCAAGGCGATGGCAGAGATCAACCGCGCCAATTTCCTCGACGCGCTGGGCTATGACAGCGAAGGGATATCGGACAGCGAGATGTTGGACGCCTTCACCTACAACATCTTCCCCAACCTTTCGCCCTGGGGCGGGTTCGTACCCAATATCGTCTATCGCTGGCGGCCCTGGCCCGACCAGAATGCGACGCTGATGGAGGTGCGCCTGCTCGGCCGCAAGCCCAAGGACGGCGCGATGCCCGAAGCGGCCGAAATGCGATTCCTCACGCCGGAAGAGCCCTGGGCCACGGTCACCGAATGGGGTGCGCTGGGCGAGGTGTTCGATCAGGACATGGAAAACCTGCCCTATGTCCAAGAAGGGCTGATCGCGTCGGCCAACAACAGGGTCGAGCTGGGTCGTTATCAGGAAGGGCGGATCCGGCAGTTCCACCAGACGATGGACAAGTATCTGGCGGGCCAGTTGCCGTGAGCGGCTTTGGGGGGGCAGCCGAAGACCAGGTCGCGATCCGCGCGCTGATCGACAGCTATTCGGATGCCGTGTTCCGCCGCGATGCAACCGACTGGGGTGCGACCTGGGCCGAGGATGCGTTGTGGAACCTGATGGGCACCGAGGTGCGCGGGCGCGCCGCGATCGTCGGGCTGTGGAACCAGGCGATGGCGGGCTTTCCGTTCGTCGCGTTCTTTGCGCAGGTCGGCAGCATCAGCATCGATGGCGATCGGGCGACGGGCCGGATCTACACGCACGAATATCTCGAACTCGCCGACGGATCGGTCAGCCGCCCGATCGGCCAGTATCACGATGTCTACACCCGCACCGCCGACGGCTGGCGCTTTGCCGAACGGCATTTCAGCATCCTCAAGGAGACCCAGGCCCAATGAGTATCGTCATCGCAGGTGAAGTCGATTTTCCGCCCGAGAACCGCGACGCCGCGCTCGCCGGCGCCAAACCGCTGATCGACATGGCATTGGCCGAGCCTGGATGCCGCCACTATGCCTGGACCGCCGATCCGCACGATCCGGGCCGGGTGCATGTGTTCGAGGAATGGGACAGCGCTGACGAGCTGCAGGTGCATCTTGAAGGCCCGGCCTATCAGGGCATGCTGGGCCATCTCAGCCAGTTCACCATCCTCAACGCCGATACGCGCAAATACCGGTTCGACCTGAAGGAGCCGGTCTATGGCCCCGATGGCGTCGCCACCGCGCGCTTCTTGAGCGGAGCTGCAGCATGACCGACTTCAGCGCCAAGACCGCGATCGTCATCGGCGCGGCGGGTGATCATAATATGGGCCAGGTGATCGCGCGCGCGCTCGCCGCCGCTGGCGCGACCGTGATCGTCTCGGGCCGCAAGCGCGAACCGCTCGAGGCACTGGCAGCCGAAATCGGCGGCGAGGCGGTTACCTGCGACCTGACCAGCCGCGCCGATGTCGATGCGCTGTTCGATGGTGTCACGGCGCGCCACGGCAAGGTCGATATCGCGATCAACGCGACCGGCTGGGGGCTGATGAAGCCATGGGCCGATGTCACCGACGCGGATCTCGCAGCCATGGTCGCGCTGCAGTTTACCGGCGTCCACCATATGCTGAACGCGTGCCTGCGCACGATGACCGCCGGCGGATCGGTTATCCAGATTTCCTCTGCGACGACCCAGTGCCTGATTTACGACCATGCCGCCTATATCGGCACCAAGGCGGGCTCTGAGGCGCTGATCCGCTGCTTTGCCAACCAGTACGGGCCACTGGGCATCCGTGCCAATATCGTCTCGCCCGGCCTGACCGCGACGCCGATGGCGGCGGCAGCGGTCGCGACTCCGGGGCTCGAGGCCGCGTTTGCGAAGGAATATCCGCTGGGCCGGATCGGCACGGCAGACGATATCGCGCACGCGGTGCTGTGGCTGTGCGATGACCACTGTTTCGTGACTGGGCAGAATATCCAGGCCAATGGCGGGCTGACGCTGCGGCGCAATCCGCGGCCCGAGGAGATTGCCGCATCGATCGGCGCGGCCATGGCAGCACAGGCGCAATAGCCATGGTTTGATGCGCAGGCGTGCATCTGCTGGCACATTGCAATCGTAACGCTATAGTGCCGCACAATCTGCCCGCGCATTCGGGTCGCAACCAGGGGCCAATCTTACGTGAAAAAAGCTGCAGTTATCGGGTCGGGTTTCGGCGGGCTGGCGCTCGCCATCCGCCTGCAATCCGCCGGAATCGCCACCACCGTCATCGAAAGCCGCGACAAGCCCGGTGGCCGCGCCTATTTCTGGGAGAAGGACGGCTTCACCTTTGACGCCGGCCCCACCGTCATCACCGATCCGCCGTGCCTCGAGGAATTGTGGGCGCTGACCGGCCATCATATCAGCGAGGATGTCGACCTCGTCCCCGTGATGCCCTTTTACCGGCTCAACTGGCCCGACGGCACGAATTTCGACTATTCGAACGACGAGGCCAGCCTGCGCGCCGAGATTCAGAAGCTCAATCCCGACGATGTCGCGGGCTATGACCGGTTCCTGGAATATAGCGCCGGCGTGCATGACGAGGGCTATCTCAAGCTCGGCCACAAGGCGTTTCTCGACTTTGCCAGCATGATCAAGGCCGCGCCCGCGCTGATGAAATATCAGGCCTGGCGCTCGGTCTATTCGATCGTCTCGTCCTTCGTGAAGAACGAGAAGCTGCGTGAGGCCTTGTCCTTCCACACGCTGCTGGTCGGCGGCAATCCGATGAAGACCAGCTCGATCTACGCGCTGATCCACAAGCTGGAAAAGGACGGCGGGGTGTGGTTCGCCAAGGGCGGCACCAACAAGCTGATCGCAGGGATGGTGAAGCATTTCGAGCGGATAGGCGGCACCATCCGCCTCAATGATCCGGTGACCGAGATCGAGACCATGGGCGACAAGGTCACCGGCGTGGTGACCAAGAGCGGCTGGCGCGAGAGCTTCGACGCGGTCGCCAGCAATGCCGACATCATGCACAGCTATCGCGACCTGCTCGGCAAATCGGGCCGGGGCAAGCGCGCCGCCGCGAGCCTGAAGCGCAAGAAATTCTCGCCTTCGCTGTTCGTCGCGCATTTCGGCATCAAGGGTGACTGGCCGGGCATTCCGCACCACATGATCCTGTTCGGCCCGCGCTACAAAGGCCTGCTCGACGACATTTACGATCATGGCGTGCTGTCCAAGGACTTCTCGCTGTACCTCCACCACCCGACCGTGACCGATCCTAGCATGGCGCCTCCGGGGCACAGCACCTTCTATGTGCTCTCGCCCGTGCCGCATCAGGGCAAGCTGCCGATCGACTGGAAGGAAATGGGCCCGATCTACGAAAAGCGGATCCTCGACGAGATCGGCCATCGGCTGATTCCCGACATCCACGAACGGATCGTCACCAGCTTCCACTATACGCCGCAGGATTTCAGCAACGATCTCAACGCGCATCTGGGCAGCGCCTTCAGCCTTGAGCCGCTGCTGACGCAGAGCGCCTATTTCCGCACGCACAACCGCGATGATGCCATCCCCAACATGTATTTCGTCGGGGCCGGCACGCATCCGGGCGCAGGCATTCCCGGCGTGGTCGGCAGCGCGAAAGCGACCGCTTCGCTGATGCTGGAGGATATGCTGTAAGCTCATAAATCCTCCCCGAGTTCTTCTCGGGGAGGGGGACCGCCGACCACAGGTCGGTGGTGGAGGGGAAGCGGTGTCGAGCGTCGCCTTTACCCCATCCGCTCAGCCTGAGCCTGTCGAAGGCCCCGCGCCCTAAGCCGCGTTTGCTTTTGCCTTTTACAAGGCTCGCAGGCTATATCCGGCCGACGATATCACGGGGCCTTCGACAAGCTCAGGCTGAGCGGGTTTGGGTGCGCTTCCGTGCCGATGCGGAGCCTCCATCATGCACACCGGATCATGCCTGTGCGGCGCAGTCCGCTTCACCGTTTCCGCCCCGCTCAAAGGGCCGGACGCGTGCCACTGCAGCCAGTGCCGCAAGCAGTCGGGCCATTACTGGGCCTCGACCGACGTCAAGCGCAGCGACCTTGCCATTTCGGGCGAGGAGCATGTGCGCTGGTACCAGTCCAGCCCCAAGGTGCGGCGCGGTTTCTGCGGCACCTGCGGCAGCTTCCTGTTCTGGGACCCGCCGCACCGCGATTCGACCGCGGTGGCGATGGGCGCGTTCGATGCGCCGACCGACACGCAGCTGCACGTCCACATCTTCACAGCGCACAAGGGCGATTATTACGCCATAGCCGACGGTCTGCCGCAGGAGTGAGCGAGCCATGATCCATTCCGAGCTCCATTCGGGGAAGATTTAACGCACTTGCCCCACCCCGCATTTCCGGCGATGGACCTTGCAACACCCTCATCAGGAATCATCATGCCCGCCCCCTTCAAGCGTCTGGCCGTCTATTGCGGCTCTGCCACCCCTGCCGACCCCGTCTATATCGAAACCGCCCGCATGGTCGGCGCGACCCTAGCCAGGCGCGGGATCGGCGTGGTCTATGGCGGCGGACGGCTGGGATTGATGGGCGCGACCGCAGATTCGGCGCTCGAACAGGGCGGCGAAGTGATCGGCATCATCCCCGAAGCGCTGGTTCGGCCCGAAGTGGCGCACCAGGGCTGCACCGAACTCCACGTCGTGCCGGGCATGCATGCCCGCAAGCAGGCGTTCACCGACCTGTCCGACGGCTTCATCGTTCTGCCCGGCGGCGTCGGCACCATGGACGAGCTGTGGGAGGCGATCAGCTGGTCGCAGCTTGGCTATCATGCCAAGCCGGTGGGGCTGCTCAACGTGAACGGGTTTTACGACCAGCTCATCGCCTTTAACCAGCACATGATCGAGATCGGCTTCATCCGCCCGCAACATGCCAATATCCTGATCGTCGACGATACGCTCGACGGGTTGCTCGCCAAGATGGAAGCCTATCACCCGCACCAGTCGATCTTTTCGATGACCACGGATGATCTTTGATTGATCGAAGGGGGATCGGCCAGCATGGATAGGCCAGCCCTGGTTTCCTATGCCCGCGATTCCATCGCGCGCGGCTCCAAATCCTTTGCGCTGGCCTCGAAGCTGTTCGATCCGCTGACCCGCGAGCGGGCCTGGCTGCTCTATGCCTGGTGCCGCAAATGCGATGATCTGGCCGATGGGCAGGACATGGGCCATGGCATGAGCGCGGTCGCCGATGCAAAAGAGCGCGTCGCCTATATCCGTGCGCAGACCGATGCCGCCCTGGCGGGCGCACCGACCGACGATCCGGCCTTTGCCGCGCTGGCGCTGGTCGCCAGCGAATGCCGCCTGCCGCGCAGCATCATCTTCGACGTGATCCAGGGCTTTGGTCTCGACGCCGATGAATGGCGCCCCCGGACCGAGCGCGACCTGTACCAATATTGCTATCATGTCGCGGGCGCAGTCGGCCTGCTGATGGCGATCGTCATGGGGGTGGACCCGCAGGACGAGGAGACGCTCGACCGGGCCTGCGACCTTGGCCTGGCCTTCCAGCTCGCCAATATCGCGCGCGACCTGTCAGAGGACGATTCGGTCGGCCGCTGCTATCTGCCCGTCGAATGGCTGGCCGAGATGGATATTCCGCCCGGCCAGCACATGAAGCCGTGGCTGCGCCCGCAACTGGTGCCGCTGGCAAAGCGGCTGGCGGACCGGTCAGAGGCGCACGAAGCCTCGGCGCGGGTCGGCGCGGCGCGGCTTGCGTTCCGCGCGCGCTGGGCGGTGCTGGCGGCAGCGGGCATTTATGGCGATATCGCCCGCGAGGTGCGCAGGCGCGCAGCGCAGGCCTGGGACCACCGGGTCATCACCACGCGCGGCCAGAAGATCGGCTGGGTTGCACGCAGCCTGGCACAGGCGCTTGGCCAACCCGATCCGGTCAGCCGCGACGGACTGTGGACGCGCCCACGCAATCAGCAGCGCTGATCAGGCCGCGCGCGCCGCGCGCAACCGTTCGGCCATCGGATAGATTTCGCCATGCTCGCGTGCAATCCGCTCGGCCAGCGCCGCGAACACCAGCGCCGATTCGGATCGGAAACAGTCGGCCTCGGCCAGCAGCCTGTCCGCGCGCTTCCACCGATCGACAAAGTTTAGAAACGCATCGGCGAGCCCGCCCATTTCCTGCCAGTAACGCTCTGCCGTCTGGGCGATCACAGGGTCACTGGCATTGCGCAGCGCCGGATAGAGAATCTCGTCTTCCAGCGCGAGATGGATGCGCAATATGCCGGTCAGCCGCGCCAGCATCAGCGTGATTTCCACCGCCGCGCCGCGATCGGCGATAGCGACGGATCGCGCCTCGATATCGTGGACGATAGCCAGACAGGCTTCGTGTTGAGACTGCATTTGTCCGATGCGCCAGTTCATAACCGAGCGTCCCCTCCGTGCCGATGAGCGATCAGCACAAGCCTCAGGGCTATGCGGTGTTGGTTAATTCTGGCCTAATCGCAGCGACCTCCCAAGAAATGCCATCGATTTCAGTTCCGCGCTTGCCAGAAAAACTGGTTGCAGATAGAAACTCAATATGCGCTTCGTCACCGCTCGCCCGCTCGGGCCCCTCACCCTGTCGCTGATCGCTGGCGCGATGCTGGCGCTTTCCGCCTGTTCTGGCGGCAGCGATACCGCAGCGCCGGTTTCGGCCGACAAGGTCTATCCGGTCACCATTGCGGTGGTGCGCCCGGCTTCGACCTCGGCGCTGATCACCGCAGCGGGCACGGTGCGCTATCGCTATGAGACGCCTTTGGGCTTCACCACGGCGGGCAAGATCGCCAGCATCCGCTTTCAGGAAGGCGACCGGGTGATGCCCGGTGCCCTGATCGCGGCGCTCGATGCGACTCAGGTCAGCGCCAATCTGGACAGCGCCCGCGCCGAGCAGCAGCGCGCGCAGGCAGAGCTGGGCCGGTTCCAGCAGCTGTTCGAAAAGGGCTGGGTGACGCGCGCGCAGCTTGAGCGTGCCGAGGCCACCGCGCGCGCCGCCTCGTCCCAGGTCAGCAGCGCAGGCTTTGCCAGCGGCACATCGCGTATCAACGCGCCATCGGGCGGCATCATCCTGGCCCGCACTGCCGAGCCTGGCCAGGTGGTGGCGGCGGGCACGCAGATCGTCGTGCTGGGTGAAACCAGTGGCGGCATGGTGCTGCGCGCACCGATGATCGACAGCGACATCGCGCGGCTCACCCCCGGAATGCCGGTGATGGTGCGCCTGTCTGCGGTGCCTGGCGGCGAGATCGAAGGCGTGATCAGCGAGATCGACGCGCGCGCCAACCCGTCTTCGGGCGCGTTCGAGGTCACCATTGCGCTGCCCGCCAACCCGGCGCTGCGCTCTGGCCAGATCGGCACCGCCGAATTCCGCGTCGCCGCCGCGCCCGACGCTACCGGGCTCGCCGTGCCCGCCAGCGCGGTGTTCAACGTGCGGGCGGACGAGGGCTTTGTCTATCTGCTCGACCCCAAGGCCAATCGCGTCCGCGCGCGTGCGGTGCAGATCGGCCGGATCGACGACAAGGAACTGGTCATCACCGGTGGCCTGAAGCCGGGCGACCGCATCGTCGCTTCTGGCCTGGTGCTGCTGACCGATGGCGCGAAGGTGAAGCCGCTGGCCACGCGCCAGTCGAGCCGCAGCAGCGCCGCCGCAGCGCCCGCTGCCGCAGCCCAGTAGCGCCCGTCCAGCATGAACCTCGCCGCCTTTACCATTGCCCGGTGGCAGCTCAGCCTGGTGGCGTTCCTGCTGCTGGCGGCGCTGGGACTGACGTCGCTGCTGACCATCCCGCGCTCGGTCGACCCGCATTTCCCGATCCCCGTCGTCACCGTGATCATCGCGCTGCCCGGCGCGGACGCGGCGGATATCGAGCAGACCATTGCCAAGCCGATCGAGGAGGTGCTGCGCGGGATCGACGATATCGACGAGATCCGCGCAGGGATTACCGACGGCTTTGTCACCGTGACCGCCGAATTCGACTGGGACGGCGACCCCGACCAGTATTTCAACGATGTCGTGCGCGAGGTCAGTGCGATCCGCAGCCAGCTGCCCGAGGGCATTACCGAGCTGCGCTATCGCAAGGCGCGCACCACCGAAGCGGCGGTGCTGCAGCTCGCCATGGTCAGCAAGACCGCAAGCTGGCGCCGGTTGCAGAAATATTCTGAGGACATCCGCGACACCTTTGTCCGCTATCCCGGCGTGCGCAACACGGTGATCGATGGTCTGCCCACGCCCGAGGTGCAGGTGGCGATCGACAGCCGCCGGCTGGCCGAACTGGGCCTCGCCCCCTCCGCGATCGCCGATGCGCTGCGCCGCGGCGGAGCGGAACTGCCCCCCGGCGCGGTCGACAGTGCGGGACGGCGCTTCAATGTCGAGGCCGGCGGCGCCTATCGCGATCTCGATACCATCGCCAACCTGCCGATCCGCGCGGGCAACGGCACGCTGATGCGCGTCAGGGACGTCGCCGATGTCCGCTGGGGCGAGGCCGAGCAATTGTACATCACCCGCTTCAACGGCGAGCGCGCGATCTTCCTGTCGATCCAGCAGAAGGACGGCTTCGATGTCATCCGCCTCAAGGCTTCGCTGGAAGAGGAACTGAAGCGGCAACAGGCCAATTTCCCGCCCGATATCCGGCTGGAACAGATATTCGACCAGAGCCGCGACATCGAACACCGCCTGAGCGAACTGACCCGCGACTTCTCGCTCGCTCTGGGCCTCGTCATCATCACGCTGCTGCCTTTGGGCTGGCGCGCTTCGGTGATCGTGATGATCTCGATTCCGCTGTCGCTCGCCTCGGGCCTGCTGGCGATCAGCGTGATGGGCTTCAACCTCAGCCAGCTCGCGGTGGCAGGGTTCATCGTCGCGCTGGGCCTGCTGGTCGACGATTCGATCGTGGTGACCGAAAACATCTCGCGCCATCTGCGCATGGGCAAGCGCCGATCGATCGCCGCGATCGATGCCACGCGCGAGATCACGCCTGCGGTGCTGGGCTCGACCGGCGTGCTGATCTTCGCCTTCACGCCGCTGCTGTTTCTGCCCGAAGGCGCGGGCAAGTTCACCCAGTCGTTCATCTACACGATCATCTTCACCGTCTTCGCCTCGCTGGTGATCTCGCTGACGATCATTCCCTTTCTTGCCAGCCGCATCCTCTCGCGCGATGAGGACCCGGAGGGCAATGCGATCCTCAAATGGCTGACGCACCAGATCGAGCGGCTCTATCGCCCGATCCTGCACAAGGCGCTCGACAAGCCCAAACAGACCTTCTGGGCGTCGATGGCGCTGACGCTGTCGGCCTTTGCGCTGATCCCGGTGCTGGGCTTCAGCCTGTTCCCCTATGCCGATACCAGCTATTTCCGCGTCACCATCGATGCCGAACAGGGCAGCAGCGTCGCCACCACCGACGCGCTGGTGCGCAAGGTCGAGGCGGTGCTGGCCAGGGAGCCGGATATCAAGGTGCGCGCCGCCAATACCGGCAGCTCCAACCCGCAAGTGTTCTACAATGTCTTCGCGCTCGACCAGCGGCCGAATTTCGGCGAGGTGTTCGCGGTGATGGACCGCTGGAATGCGGACCGCAGCCCCGAGATGATCCAGCGCATCCGCGACCGGCTGGAACAGATTCCGGGCGCGCGTTTCAATGTCGAGCTGTTTCAGAACGGCGCGCCGATCGCATCGCCCGTGGCGCTGCGCATTACGGGCGAAAATCTCGATACGCTGCGCGATCTGGCCGCGAAGGTGGAGAAGATCCTCCGCGCGACGCCCGGCGCGCGCGACGTGATCAACCCGGTCGCGACCGATGGCATCGACCTCGATATCGGCATTGACGATGCCAAGGCGGCGCTGCTCAACATCGCGCCGGGCGAACCGCGCCGGGCCATCCGCCTGGCGCTGTCGGGCGAAGGCGCAGGCACCTTCCGCGATCCCGAAGGCGACAGCTACCGCGTCGTCGTGCGCCTGCCGCTCGATGCCAGCCAGCCGATCTCCGCGCTCGACAAGGTCTATGTCGCCAGCCGCACCGGCGAGGCGATCCCGCTGTCCGAGATCAGCAGCCCCCGGCTGCAGAGCGTCCCCCCGCAGATTCAGCGCTATCAGCTCGAACGGTCGGTGACGGTCACCGCCAATGCCCAGCCCGGCGCGCTGCCAGCGCGGATCAGCGAGCAGGCCATGGGCGAGGTCGACAAGCTGAAGCTGCCGCCGGGCTATCGCGTTTCGGCGGGCGGCGAGGCCGAGGCGATCGCCACCGTGTTCGGCGGGCTGGGGCCGATCATCCTGATCGCCCTGTTCGGCATTTTCGCGGTGCTGGTGGCGGAATTCGGCCGGTTCCGCGAGACGATCGTGGTGGCAGGCGTCATCCCGCTCGGCACGTTCGGCGGCTTTGTCGCGCTGTTCGTGACCGGATCGTCGCTGAGCTATATGGCGATCATCGGCTTTGTCGCGCTGATCGGCATCGAGATCAAGAATTCGATCCTGCTCGTCGATTTCACCACCCAGCTGAGGCGCGAGGGCATGGGCCTGCGCGCGGCGATCGAACGCGCGGGCGAAGTGCGCTTCCTGCCGGTGCTGCTGACCTCGGTCACCGCGATCGGCGGGCTGTTGCCGCTCGCGCTGTTCGGCGGCTCGCTCTACGCGCCGCTGGCCAGCGTGATCATCGGCGGGCTGATCTCCTCCACCCTGCTGTCGCGCATCGTCACCCCGGCCATGTACCTGCTGATCGCGCGCGGCGGCGAGCAGGATGACGAGGCCAAAGCACCGCCGGTGCTGCCGGTCGAAGGCTAGGGTGGTTGTTTTGCAGCCGTCTCGCTCTATTTCGGTATCGAACCAAAGCCCGCTCAGCCTGAGCTTGTCGAAGGCCCCGCTTTTTGGCCTGCGTAGGCGCGAGGCCTTCGACAGGCTCAGGCTGAGCGGAGTGGGTGCAAGCAAAAAAGGACAACCCGAATGACCGAACAAACCGCCATCATTGCCGGAGGCTGTTTCTGGTGCACCGAGGCCGTGTTCAACGACGTGGTCGGGGTAAGCCAGGTCGAAAGCGGCTATATCGGCGGCACCGCCGTCAACCCGACCTACAAGCAGGTGTGCGGCGGCGATACCGGCCATGCCGAAGCCATTCGGGTGACCTTTGACGACGAGCAGCTGAGCTATGCCGATCTGCTCGACATCTTCTTTGCCACGCACGATCCGACGCAGCTCAACCGCCAGGGCAATGACGTCGGCACCCAGTATCGCTCGGCCATCTTCCCGCTCGATGCCGCCCAGCAGGTCGAGGCCGAGGCTGCGATGAGCCGCAACCAGCCCAACTGGCCCGCCCCGATCGTCACCACCATCGAGGAGGCGACCACCTGGTATCCAGCCGAGGATTATCATCAGGAATACTGGGCCGGCGAAGGCCAGCGCAATCCCTATTGCCTGGCGGTGATCCCGCCCAAGCTGCAGAAGCTGCGCAAGAGCTTTGCGGCGCGCGTGAAGGCCTGAGTCCGGCGTGACCGGGTCGCGGCTTGACAGCCGCGCAGCACGCTGCAAGGTCTCGCGTCGGCTGTCGGGGCCGATAAAGAGGACATAACGTGAAGCCCATCCGCAAAGCTGTGTTTCCGGTTGCCGGTCTTGGCACCCGCTTCCTGCCCGCTACCAAGGCGATCCCCAAGGAGATGCTGCCGATCGTCGATCGTCCGCTGATCCAATATGCGGTGGACGAAGCGCGCGAGGCGGGGATCGAACAGATGATCTTCGTCACCGGGCGCGGCAAGAGCGCGATCGAGGACCATTTCGACATCGCGTTCGAGCTGGAAAAGACGATGGCAGAGCGCGGCAAGTCACTCGAGGTGCTGGAGCCCACCCGGCTGGGTCCCGGCAACTGCGCCTATGTCCGCCAGCAGGAACCCTTGGGCCTGGGGCACGCGATCTGGTGCGCGCGCGATATCGTCGGTGACGAGCCGTTCGCGATCTTCCTGCCCGATGAATTCATGGTGGGATCGCCCGGCTGCATGAAGCAGATGGTCGATGCCTATAACCGGCTGGGCGGCAATCTGATCAGCGTGCTGGAAGTGCCGCGCGAGGCGGTGTCGAGCTATGGCGTGATCGCGCCCGGCACCCGCGAGGGCGATATCACCGAGGTGCTCGGTCTGGTCGAAAAGCCCAGGATCGAGGATGCGCCGTCGAACCTCATCATCTCGGGCCGCTACATCCTGCAGCCCGAAGTGATGCACACGCTGAAAAGCCAGGAAAAGGGCGCAGGCGGCGAGATTCAGCTGACCGATGCGATGGCGCGGATGATCGGCACCCAGCCGTTCCACGCGGTGACCTTTGCCGGCAAGCGCTATGACTGCGGCTCCAAGGCGGGCTATGTCCAGGCGAACCTCGCCATCGCGCTGGGCCGCGAGGATATGGCCGACGAAATCCGCGCCTTTGCGCTCGATCTGTTGAAATAGCGGTTCAGCACAGGCTCAGCCGGGCTATAGCAGGACCCATGCTGCGCGGTTCCGCGCGTCGGAGGGTCGAATCGATGAAAACTGCGCTTGGCTTTGTCCTGCTGGCTCCGCTGGCACTGACCGGCTGCATCGCCAGCGCGGTCGGCGCGGTGGTGACCGCGCCTGTCAAGATCGTGTCCAAGGGCGTCGATCTTGCCACCACCAGCCAGTCCGAAGCCGACGAGAACCGCGGTCGCGCGATGCGCAAGGCGGAGGAGCGGCTGGGCAAGCTGCAGCGCCAGCGCGACAAGGCACTGCGCAAGTGCGACGACGGCAACGATGATGCGTGCGAACTGGCACGCGATATCCAGGAACAGATCGACGACGAGCGCGACCGCGTCATGTAACGCCGGGACTGCCCTGGCCTGCAAAAGCGGGTCTGGTCACGAATCGTTCAACCCGGTAAGGGCCTTGGGCGGCCGGGGCGCTCGTGCGCCGGGCCGCGTGTTGATGAAAGGCCCCGATATTCCATGGATGGACAGCAGCTCTTTTTCCTGATCGCCGCTCTGGTGATCGCCGTGATGATCCTCGTCTGGGCGCTGGTCGGGCGCAGCGGCGGCGCGGGTGCAGGCCATCACGATGCCGGACACGGGCATGACGATCATGGCCATGGCCATGACACGCACGATCACGGCCATGCCGCGGTCGAAGCGCCGCCCGCGATCGTCCCGACCCTTGGCGGCGCGTCTGATCCTGTGGCGGTTCCGCTTTCCACGGCTGACATCGACGCCCAGATCGCCGCCCAGGCTGCAGAGGCCCAGGCCAGCGGCAAGCCGCGCATCGCCGCTGCCGTCGGCGAGCCCGACGACCTGCGCAAGATCAAGGGCATCGGCCCCAAGCTCAACACGCTGCTCGGCGAACTGGGCGTTGCCCGTTACGACCAGATTGCCGCCTGGACCCCTGCCGATGTCGCGGAAATCGATCCGTATCTCGGCACGTTCAAGGGCCGCGTCGATCGCGACGGCTGGATCGAACAGGCAGGCTTCCTGGCGCGCGGCGATATTGCCGGGTTCGAGGCGAAGTTCGGCAAGCTTTGAACTACCGGCCCGCCTCTCCCCGCTTGCTCAAGACGGCCTCGGCCTTGGCGCTGGGATGGCTGGCCATGACCTCCTGCCCGGCTTTTGCGACAATGAATCTGGAATGTTCGGGCCGTCGCGACACCCCTGAGGTGTCCGCACTGGTGGGCTCGACCATGGCCTTTGACCAGCTGAGCGTCCGTCAGGGCAAACGCGACCTGGCACGCTGGGGATGGCGACAGACAATGGCCTCGCCATCGCTGGTCAGGATCGTCCTGCTCGATGCCAAGGGCAGCGAGGCGGGCCTGCTGCGCCTTCGTCCGGTGCCGGTCACGCGCGCCAACGCGTCGGGCAATGGACCAAGCCATGTCGGCACGCTGGTCTACGGCAAGCGCACCTACTGGCTGCGATGCACCATGTGACGCTGGCCGCTGGGCAAGGTGGCTCTGCTTGAGCAACCGGCAACAAAAAAGGCCGGGTCATCGCGATGATCACCCGGCCTTTTTGTGTTTCAGCGATCCTTGGGGATCAGGCGAGAGCCGCCTTTAGCTTTTCGGCCAGATCGGTCTTCTCCCAGGGGAAGAAGTCGCCTTCGGGCTTGCGGCCGAAGTGACCGTACGCCGCCGACTTCTGATAGATCGGCTTGTTGAGGCCCAGATGCTCGCGGATGCCGCGCGGCGTCAGACGCACGAGCTGCGGCAGAACCGCCTCGATCTTGTCGTCGGCGATCGTTCCGGTGCCGTGGGTGTCGACATAGAGCGACAGCGGCTCGGCAATACCGATGGCGTAGGACAGCTGGATGGTGCAGCGACGCGCAAGGCCTGCTGCAACGATGTTCTTGGCCATGTAGCGGCTGATATAGGCAGCCGAACGGTCGACCTTGGTCGGGTCCTTGCCCGAGAAAGCGCCGCCGCCATGGGGCGAAGCGCCGCCATAGGTGTCGACGATGATCTTGCGGCCGGTCACACCGGCATCGCCGTCAGGACCACCGATTTCGAAACGACCGGTCGGGTTGACGTAGATCTTGGTTTCGTCGGTGATGAAACCCTTGGGCAGAACGTCGTGCATCACGCCGACGACATAGTCGTACAGCTTCTGATACTTGTCGGCATCGCCCTGGCCTTCATGCCAGTAATAGTCGGCAGCGTGCTGGGTGGAGACGACCAGAGCGGTGGCGCGCACCGGCTTTTCGTCTTCATAGGCGAGCGTCACCTGGCTCTTGGCGTCGGGCTCGAGGAAATCGACGACCTTGTTGTGACGGTCGGCAGCCATGCGCTCGAGAATCTTGTGCGAATAGTCGAGCGTGGCGGGCATCAGGTCTTCGGTCTCGTCCGAGGCATAGCCGAACATGATGCCCTGGTCGCCGGCGCCTTCGTCCTTGTTGTCCTTGGCATCGACGCCCTGCGCGATTTCAGCCGACTGGCCGTGCAGGTGGTTTTCGAAGCTGAAGGTTTCCCAGTGGAAGCCGTCCTGCTCGTAGCCGATGCGCTTCACGGTCGCGCGGACGGTCTTTTCGATTTCTTCCAGCGCGCCGGGGGCCCATTCACCATTTTCGTACACGCCCTTGCAGCGGATTTCACCGGCCAGCACGACGCGCTGCGTGGTGGTCAGCGTTTCGCAGGCGACGCGCGCATAGGGGTCCTTGGACAGGAACAGATCGACGACCGAGTCGGAAATCTGGTCTGCAACCTTGTCGGGATGGCCTTCGCTGACCGATTCGGAGGTAAAGAGGAAGCTCTTGCGCATGGGTCGCCTTCTTGCTGAGGCCCACGGGGAACCGCCCCGCAGGCACATATAAAGATTTCCTTATATCACGGCCCTTAACGGCGGAATGCACGCAGTGCAACCGCGAACAGCATCAGCAGCGCGGCAAGGCCAAGCGGCAGCAGATTGCCCCAGAGCGCAAAGGGTGTGGGACCATGCGCCTTGGGCATCAGCGCATCGATATGCCCCGCCTTGTGGTGCGCGATGGACTGGAGCAACCGGCCATCGGCATCGATCACCGCCGATATGCCGGTGGGGGTGGAGCGGATGACTGGCACGCCTTCCTCCAGCGCGCGCATCCGCGCCTGCGCCAGATGCTGGGGCGGGCCCCAGGGGCCGAACCAGGCATCGTTGCTGGGGTTGAAGATGAAGCCTGGCCGCTGGGCGCGATCAGCCACTTCGCCCGAGAACACGATTTCGTAGCAGATCTGCAGCCCCATCCGCCCGAACCGGCCAAGATCGATGGTCTGCGCCCCCGGCCCCGGGGTGAAGCCCAGCGTTCCCGGCACCAGCCGCGACAGGCCCAATGGCCCCAGCAGCTCTTCATAGGGCAGATACTCACCGCCGGGCACCAGATGGCTCTTGTCATAGCTGCCCAGTATCTCGCCCTGGCTGCTGAAGACGAACACGCTGTTGGCCGCGGCGATGGCCTGGCCCTGATTGTCAAAATCCAGCTTCGCCCCGCCGGTCACCAGCAGATCGCCATCGTTGATCGGACGGGTCAACCGTGCGCGGACACCGGCAGCGGTTTCAGGATAATAGAAGCGGCGGGGATAGCCGTCCTCGACAAAATCCTCGGTCGCCGCCTCCGGCCAGAAGACCAGTCGCCCGCGCGGGGCCTTGCGGTCGACGGTCTGGTCAACCAGCCGGGCAAAGTTGCGCATCGCCTCTTGCGGATCATATTTGTCCGACTGGTCGTTGTTCGGCTGCACCACGGTGAGCGGCGTTTTGGTGAGGCCGGCAGGCGCGGGGGCAACCGCCCATCCCGCCAGGCTGGCCAGCGCGACCCCTGCGAGCAGCCCGAGCCCGGGCTTCCACTGCCTGTGCGCCACCAGCAGCAGCGCGCCCGATGCCAGCATCACCAGCGCACCCAGCCCATAGGTGCCGACCAGCCGCGCGGCCCATCCCGCATCGAGCGCGACGACGCCGAGCGGGTTCCAGGCAAAGCCGGTAAACACCCAGGCGCGCATCCATTCGGTGACCAGCCACAGCGCGGCAAAGCCCAGGATGAATGGCGCGGTCGGCCGCGCGCCATCACGGGCGAACAGCATATGGACGGCCAGAGTCGCCAGCGCCGGGAAGAGCGCGAGATAGCAGGACAGCCCGACCACCGCGACCCAGCCCAGCCAGGCCGGCATCGCATCCTGATAGGTAAAGGCAATCGCGATCCAGTTCAGCCCGATGGTGAACTGGCCCAGGCCGAACATCCAGCCGCGCGCAAAGGCAGCCCGGCGGTTGGGCGCGATCGCGATCAGATGGATCAGCAGGGCCATGCAGCCCAGCGTCACCGGCCACAGGTTCAGCGGCGCAAAGCCGGTGGCGGAAAGGCCGCCCGCCAGCAGGGCGAGCCATTTGGGAAAGCGCTGGATCATCTGCCCGACCCTATGCCCGTGCCCGCGCGGCCTGACAATCGGGGTTGCAACGCGCCTGTCACACTATGGCGGCTTTTCGATGCAAAAGCAGGTGACAGGCAGCCAAGCCCCCAGCATAAGCACAGCCATGACCAGCCTTGCTGCCCTGTTGCTCGCCGCACAAGCCGTCGCCTCGCCGGCCATTCCGGCCATGGCGCCGCCCGCGCTCACTCAAGCGCAGCGCGACGACCTGACCTGCGCTGCAGCCTTTGCGATCGTGGCGTCCGAACAGGAACGCGGCGTGACGTCGGCGCTCGGCTACCCCACTCTGGTGAGCCGGGGCCGCAGCTATTTTGTCCGCACTGCAGAGCGGATCGTCACCGAAACCGCCTCCAGCGAGCAAGCGATTGGCGCGGCGCTGTGGCAGATCGTCCAGCAATTGCAGCAGGATGCGGCGCAATCGAACGATCCGGCGGGCGTTGTCGATGCCATCATGGAGCCGTGCCTGGCCAAGCTGGACGCCGCGGTGCCGCTGCCGCCGCCGCCCTCTATGCTGCAATGCGCGGTCTATGTGCAGCTCGCCTATGAAGAGGTGAAGCGCCGCGAGGGTGATTCGAACACCGCGCGCGACCTCCAGACGCTGGCCAGCGTGCTCGAATCGCGGGCGCGTGACGAAATGCGCGATGAAGGGCTGAGCGGCAACGAAGCCGATGCCAGGCTGATCGAGACGCGCGAGACCGCCATTGCGGCAGAAAAGGCGCGCGACGCCAGCGATGATGGAGCTGACCAGGACGGCGGCATTGATTTCGAGCATTGCTTCAACCTCGCGCGTCCCGCAGAGAAGCGCTGAATCACCCGGTTTGCGGCCAGCCCCATATCGGGACATGATTTTTCCACAGCATGTCAAATATTTGGCGAAAACTGTCACCTGATCTGACGGCTTTACCCATCGTTAACGAATGACCCCTAAATCGTTAACTAGTCGCGGTAAGCACCGCTGGTAACGAAATGGGGCAAGCATAATGGAACAGCTCGACGGACTGGCAATGGCCGACCTGATCGTGGGCAACAGCCTGGCGATCCGGGAAATCCGTGGTCTGGTGCGCTTTGCGGCGCAGACCAGTGCATCGGTGCTGATCACCGGCCCGTCGGGAACCGGCAAGGAGCTGGTGGCGCAGGCGCTGCACCGCGCGTCCGAACGTGCCGCCGCCCCGTTCATCGCGGTCAACAGCGGCGCCATTCCCCGCGAGCTGATCGAATCCGAACTGTTCGGCCATGAAAAGGGCAGCTTCACCGGCGCGATCGCGCGCCGCATCGGCCATTTCGAATCGGCCAATAACGGCACCCTGTTCCTCGACGAAATCGGCGAAATGCCGCTCGACATGCAGGTCCGCCTGCTGCGCGTGCTGGAAGACCACAAGGTCCGCCGCATCGGCAGCAACGACGACGTCCGCGTCGATGTCCGCCTCATCGCGGCAACCCATCAATGCCTGGAAAGCGCGATCGGGCAAGGCCGGTTCCGCGCTGACTTGTTCTACCGCCTCAACGTCCTGCCGATCGAGCTGCCCGCGCTGGCCGAGCGGATCGAGGACATTCCGATGCTGGTCGAGCATTTCCTGTCGCGCGGCTTTGCAGCCGACAACCCGCCGGTGTTCACCGAAGAGGCAATGGCCATCCTGATGGCGCATGACTGGCCGGGCAATGTCCGCGAGCTCAAGAATCTGGTTGAGCGCGCCGCCGTGTTCTTCCAAGGCATGGAAGTAGGCACCGACCAGATGGCGATGCTGCTGCGCCCGATCCGCTCGGCCCGTCCGGAAATGTCCGCGCCGATCGGCGTTGCCATGCCCGCCAATGTCGTGACGATGGCGCCCGCTCAGCCAGTCCACGCCCAGCCCGCCATCATCCAGCCGGTCACGCCGACCTTCGGCAAGCCGATCGATCTGCGCGAGCACCTGCAGAACGAGGAACGCCGCGTGCTGATCGAGGCGCTCGAATCGACCAACGGCGTCGTCTCCGCCGCCGCGCGCCTGGTCAAGCTGCAGCGCACCACCTTTGTCGAGAAGATGAAGCGCTACCAGATCGGCCGCGAGATCGCGCTGAGCGCCTGAACGGAGCCGCTACATAACACCCGACCAGGCGCATCAATGCGCTTGGCCTGCGTGCTTCATCTCGCACAGTTTTCTTGTGTCGCTCACATAGGCACTCCTGGCTGCCCCTTCCGCCACGCTTTCAGCCAAAATCGCCAGCTTGGCTAGGCAATCCGAAATTCCCGCCGTTTCCGACAGGAATTGGGCCGCAATGCCTGTTGCAAACACTTTGCCTACACTGAGCTTTGCACCATCCCTGTTGCCGACCGATCCACCATCGAACGTGCCATAAACAGAAAGCGCATCGTCGCGGGTACCAACCGACTCCATCTGCACTGCCAGAAGCTTCTCGCTCAAACTATCCTTGTTCTGCCCGATCTCAGTGGTCAAACTGTCAATATTCTTCCGCAAGCCATCTGCCGTCTTCTGCAGTTCCGTGAGGTTTTCATCCTTGGCATAAGCAAACTGCCCCTGCTCTGAACGCTTCAGGCCGATCTGCTTTTCGTAGCCATCGAGAGCCTCAACCTGATCTGCAGGCGTACTTTTTTTCAGCGCATCGATCCGATTAATTTCGTTCTCTATTTCATAGAACGTTCCTCTGTCCGAGATGGTCTTCTGCAATGTAGCAAGATTGCCTTGCTGTCCGCGAAGCAACGCAGATTTGTCAGAAATCAATGCGTTCAGATTGGCGATGGCAGCCTGCAGATCATCGGTACCGGTGCTCTCATTGCGTCGGCCCGCGATGATCTTCATGTCGTAATTGCCCTGGACGCAATTGGCAGGTGTTTCATGCTTGCAGTGTTTTGCCACGGCGACCGGTACCATGGCCACATCGAGCCCCTTGTAGCCGATGACAACATCCATGCCCGGAGAATCGGAGGTGCCCGCCGTAACATTGACCCCCATTTGCTGGCGCGAGGAATAAACAAGCGACGCCTGCTCCATCGGGTAGCACCCGCCCGCTAGCATACTTGCCGAGAGCGCGATCCATGCCGCACCGATCCTTGCCTTACCGCCCATCCTTCATCTCCCCCTGATTGCAGGCCTGTTGCACGTCGCTGATCGCCTCGGCCCAGAAGGCGCGTGATTGCGGGTCGTTGCCGGTCTCGAAGATCACCAGACGGCAGCGGGACAAAT
The DNA here is from genome assembly GCA_026625625.1 of Blastomonas sp. SL216. Lineage (NCBI taxonomy): Bacteria > Pseudomonadati > Pseudomonadota > Alphaproteobacteria > Sphingomonadales > Blastomonadaceae > Blastomonas > Blastomonas sp. SL216. The sequence goes on along the minus strand of CP113055.1, from coordinate 3,156,273 downwards.
CGTTGAGGAACACCATGCGGCTGCGCGCAAAGCCCAGCGTCGCGCCCGACATGCCCGGCACCAGCCCGATACCGGTGGCATCGACCGAGATCATCGAATCGGGCGTTGCGGGGGCAAGGCGCAGCACGCCGAAATGCACGCTGGTGGCCGGGCTAGCGCCTTCCACCCGGACGATGGTGCAGCCGCCCACAAGGGGCAGGCCCGCCAGCAACGTCAACAGGGTCAAGCCAATGCCGCGCACGAAAGCCCCCTTTGTGCGTGAGAATCACTTCAAGCCCAAAGAGTAACATTTAAAATGCGTTGAGTAATTGGATGAAAACACCATTCCGGTGCAACTCTGTCCCCGCCGGCTGATGCTCAAGCGGTCGGAGGCGAATCAGAAATCCGCTTCCTCGTAATGCGCCGGTGGCTTGATCACTTCCATCCGTTCGGCCAGCAGCGGACGAAAGGAGGGCCGGGATTTGAACTTCCGGTACCAGTCGGCGGTCTGCGCATGCGCCAGCCAGTCGATGCCGCCCAGATAATCGGCGATCGAGATATGCGCGGCAGCCGCCAGGTCCGCCAGGCTCATCGTCGCGCCCGCGATCCACGCGTGATGGTCGAGCAGATAGTCGATATAATCGAGATGGGTATTAGCGAGCCGCATCGCCTCGCGCAGCACGCGGCCATCGGGCGGCTGGCGATAGATCAGGCGCTTGCGCATGCGTTCGTGCATCAGCGGGGCGACGACATCGCCAAAGAACTGTTCGTCGAACCAGGCGACCAGCCGCCGGATTTCGGCGCGATTGTCGGCGGACCCGTTGATCATCGGGTTCTTTTCGACCGTTTCCTCGAAATATTCGCAGATCGCCCAGCTGTCGCACAGCGTCTGGTCGCGATCGCGATGGCGCATCACCGGGGTGCGCCCGGCGGGGTTCATGTCGAGAAATTCGTCGCGCTGTTCCCAGGGTGATTCGCGCACCAGTTCATAGCCTATGCCCTTTTCCCCCAGCAGGAGCCGGACTTTGCGCGAAAACGGACATAAGGGGAATTGGAACAGCTGCCACATGCCATCATCCATGCAACAGCCGCGCGGGTGCGTCCATAAATCGTTGCGCGTGGTCACGCATTTTTACCGTCGAAACGGGGCGAGCAAACGGGCAGGCGCGCACCGCGCGAAGCTGAACAGAAAGTCATATTGTTTCGACGAACGGATGGATTCTGTCGATTTGCCGCATCTTTCGTTCAGCTTAGGGTCGGGTGCGGGGCACTAGACCGGCTGCGACGCCGGGCAAGACCTGGCGTGTCAATGAAGGACAAGACAATGAAAACACTGACCCCCCTCAAGCTCGCAGCGCTTTCGGCAGCCGCGGCCCTTCCCTTCGCCCTGTCCGCACCCGCGATGGCGCAGGACGCCGGCCAGCCCGAAGTCTATGTCGGTGGCCAGGTCGGCTATCATGACCTGGGCAGCAACCCGATCGGTGCCGATGATGGCGCGATCTACGGTGTCTATGCCGGTGTCGACGTTCCCGTCGGCCCGACGCTCGTGCTGGGTGCCGAAGGCAATTACAACCTGGGCTCCAACGCCATCGACAGCGAATATGGCGTTGCCGGCAAGATCGGCGTGAATGTTGGCGAACGCGGCCAGCTGTTTGCGCGCGGCGGCTATCAGTGGGTGAATGTCGACGGTTCGAAGGTGCTGAACGTGCCCGTTCCCGCCGGCTTTGACGACACCGATGGCGATTATCTCGTCGGCATCGGCGGCCAGTACAAGATCGGCCCGAACACCGCGCTGCGCGTGACGGTCGACACGCTGGGCTTTGATACCACCCGCGTCGCCGGCGGCCTGTCGTTCAACTTCTGATCGGCATCCGCTGACCGCTGACGGTCGGCAACAAGGCCCCGCCCGCCCCTTCCCCAGGGCGGGCGGGGCTTTTGCTTATTCGGCCGCTTCCATCGCCACCGCGTCGCTCAGCGGATGGGCGAGACGGGTCAGCATCTCCTTGGGGCAGACCTGCCAGAATTGCGGCAGATAGCGGTCCCAGTTGCGCAGGATCTCCTGTGCCCACTGGCTGTCGGTGCCTTCGATATGCGCCGCGATAAGCCCCTTGAGGCGGTCTTCCCAATGCGCGCTGTCGATGCGCTGCCAGATGATCGATTCAGGGTTGGCTTGCCCTGCGAAGCGGTCATGCCGGTCGAGCACGAACGCCATGCCGCCGGTCATGCCCGCGCCGAAATTGCCGCCGGTCTCGCCCAGGATCACCGCAACACCGCCGGTCATGTACTCGCAGCCATTGGCGCCGCAGCCTTCGACCACGACCTCCGCGCCCGAATTGCGCACCGCAAAGCGTTCGCCCGCCTGGCCCGCCGCGAACAGCTTGCCCGCCGTCGCGCCATAGAGCACGGTGTTGCCGATGATCGTGTTGGCATGGCTGACCAGCGGCGAGCTGACCGTCGGGCGCACGATGATGGTGCCGCCGGACAGACCCTTGCCGACATAGTCATTGGCATCGCCGAACACTTCCAGCGTGATCCCCTGGCACATGAACGCGCCCAGTGACTGGCCGGCCGAGCCGCGCAGCCGGATGCGGACATGGCCTTCGTCCAGCGCCTTCATGCCGTAGATGCGCGTGATTTCCGCCGACAGCCGCGTACCCACCGCACGGTGGGTGTTGCGCACATTATAGGTCAGCTGCATCTTCTCGCGCCGGTCGAACACGGGGCGCGCATCCTTGAGGATCAGCGCGTCGAGGCTGTCGGGCACCGGGTTGCGCCAGCTGTCCAGATTGAACTTGCGCTGGTCGTCGGCAACATCGACCTTGGCCAGGATCGGGTTCAGGTCGAGATCGTCGAGATGCTCTGCCCCGCGGCTGACCTGGCGGAGCAGATCGGTGCGGCCGATGATCTCGTCGAGGCTGCGGAAGCCCAGCCGCGCCAGGATCTCGCGCACTTCCTCGGCGATGAAGGTCATCAGGTTGATGACCTTTTCCGGCGTGCCGGTGAACTTGGCGCGCAGCCGTTCGTCCTGCACGCACACGCCCACCGGGCAGGTGTTGCTGTGGCACTGGCGCACCATGATGCAGCCCATGGCGACCAGCGACAGCGTGCCGATGCCATATTCTTCCGCGCCCAGGATCGCCGCGATAACGATGTCGCGCCCGGTCTTGAGCCCGCCATCGGTGCGCAGCTTCACCCGGTGCCTCAGGCCATTGAGCGTGAGCACCTGGTTCGCTTCGGACAGCCCCATTTCCCAGGGCGTACCGGCATATTTGATGCTGGTCTGAGGGCTTGCGCCGGTGCCGCCGACATTGCCGGAGACGAGAATCACGTCGGCATGCGCCTTGGCGACGCCAGCGGCAATCGTGCCGATGCCCGCGGCAGAGACCAGCTTCACGCAGACGCGCGCATGCGGGTTGATCTGCTTCAAGTCATAGATCAGCTGCGCCAGATCCTCGATCGAATAGATGTCGTGATGCGGCGGCGGGCTGATCAGCGTCACCCCGGGCGTCGAATGGCGCAGCTTGGCGATATATTCGGTGACCTTGAAGCCGGGAAGCTGGCCGCCCTCGCCGGGCTTGGCACCCTGTGCCACCTTGATCTCGATTTCCTCGCACGCGCCGAGATATTCGGCGGTGACGCCGAACCGGCCCGATGCGACCTGCTTGATGCCGCTATTGGCATTGTCGCCATTGTCGCGCGGCAGGTACCGTTCGGAGGCCTCGCCGCCCTCGCCCGACACCGCCTTGGCGCCGATGCGGTTCATCGCGATCGCCAGCGTCTCATGCGCTTCCGGAGAGAGCGCGCCCAGCGACATGCCCGGCGTGACGAAGCGCTTGCGGATCTCGGTGATCGCCTCGACCTCATCGAGCGGCACCGCCTTGGCGGCGTAGTTGAACTCCATCAGGTCGCGCAGATACACCGGCGGCAGCTGGCGTACGCCTTCGGCGAACTGGAGATATTGCGAATAGCTGTCCTTGGCGACGGCGGTCTGCAACAGGTGCATCAACCCGGCGGAATAGGCATGCGCCTCGCCGCCATCGCGCTGCTTGTAGAAGCCGCCGATCGGCAGGCGCGCGACATTGCTGTCCCATGCCGATTCGTGGCGCAGCTTGGCGTTGAGGTGCAACGAGGCATAGCCTTCGCCCGAGATCTTGGACGGCATGCCGGGGAACAGATCGTTCACCAGCGCACGGCTCAACCCCACCGCCTCGAAATTGTAACCGCCGCGATAGCTCGAGATCACTGCGATGCCCATCTTGGACATGATCTTGAGCAGCCCCTCGTTGATCGCCTTGCGATAGTTGGCGATGCACTTGTCGAGGCTGATATCGCCGCACAGGCCGCGCGCCTGGCGATCGGCAATCGACAGCTCTGCCAGCCAGGCGTTCACGGTGGTCGCACCGGCGCCGATCAGCACCGCGAAATGGTGCGTATCGAGGCATTCGGCCGAGCGCACGTTGATCGAGGCATAGGCGCGCAGGCCCTTGCGCACGAGATGCGTGTGCACGGCAGCGGCTGCGAGGATCATCGGCACGCCGATCTGGTCCTCGTCCGCCTTTTCGTCCGACAGGAAGATCTCGGTGCTGCCCTCGCGCACCGCCTGTTCGGCCTCGTTGCGGATGCGGCTGATCGCCGCGCGCAGCTGCTCGGGTCCGCCCTCAGCCGGGAAGACGCAGTCGATCTCTGCCACCAGACGGCCGAAATCGGCCTTCAACCGGCCCCAGTCGGAATTGGTCAGCACCGGGCTTTCCAGCACCAGCACGCGCTCGTTCTGGCTGTCCTGCTCCAGGATGTTGGCCAGGTTCGAAAAGCGCGTCTTCAGGCTCATCACATGCCGTTCGCGCAAGCTGTCGATCGGCGGATTGGTGACCTGGCTGAAATTCTGGCGGAAGAACTGCGCGATGGGGCGCGGCTTGGCGCTGACCACCGCGAGCGGCGTATCGTCGCCCATCGACCCGATGGCTTCCTTGCCGTCTTCGGCCATCGGCGCGAGGATCGTCTCCATATCCTCGATGGTGAGGCCCGCTGCGACCTGACGCCGGGTCAGCTCGGCCCGGTTCATCTCGGCAATGCTGTCAGGCCCGCCGCGCGGCAGGTCGTCGATCGAGCGGAAGCCCTTGACCAGCTCGCGATAGGGCTGCTCGGCAGCGATGCGGTCCTTGATCTCGCGGTCGTGGTAGAAGCGGCCCTCGTGCAGGTCCACCGCGATCATCTGGCCCGGACCCAGCCGGCCCTTCTCGACGATGCTGCTTTCGGGCAGCACCACCATTCCGGTTTCGGACCCGATGACCAGCAGATTGTCGTTGGTGAGGCTATAGCGAAGCGGACGCAGCGCGTTGCGATCCACGCCCGCCACCGCCCAGCGGCCATCGGTCATCGCCAGCGCCGCAGGGCCGTCCCACGGCTCCATCACGCTCGCCATATACTCGTACATCGCCTTGTGCTCGGGCGGCAGCACCTGGTCGCCCTGCCAGGCTTCGGGCACCAGCATGATCTTGGCGGTCGGTGCCTCGCGGCCCGAGCGGCAGATCGCCTCGAACACGGCATCCAGCGCCGCGGTATCGGACGCGCCTGCCGGGATCACCGGCTTGATGTCCTCGCTGTTCTCGCCGAACGCGAGGCTCGCCATCTTGATCTCGTGGCTCTTCATCCAGTTCTTGTTGCCCCGGATGGTATTGATCTCGCCATTATGCGCCAGGCAGCGGAACGGTTGTGCCAGCCACCATTGCGGGAAGGTGTTGGTCGAATAGCGCTGGTGGAAGATAGCGATGCGGCTTTCGAAGCGCGGATCGGTCAGGTCGGGGTAAAAGACCGACAGGCTCTCGGCGAGGAACAGGCCCTTGTAGATGATCGAGCGGCACGACAGCGAGCAGATGTAGAAGTCGTTGATCTGCGCGGCGATCACCTTGTTCTCGATCCGGCGGCGGACGAGATAGAGCTGCTTTTCGAACTCGGCGATGTTCTGTTCGTCGGGCATGGGCCCTGCGATCATGATCTGCTCGATCTCGGGCCGGGTGCGCTGCGCCTTGTCGCCGATCACCGAGATGTTCACCGGCACCTGACGCCAGCCATAGATGGTATAGCCCGCCTCGATGATTTCGCTCTCGACGATCGTACGGCAGGTTTCCTGCGCCTGCAGATCGGTGCGCGGCAGGAAGACCATGCCGACGGCCAGCTTGTTGGGCAGCACCTTGTGGCCCGAATCGGCAATCGCATCGTCGAAGAAGCGCACCGGCAGATCGACATGCAGACCCGCGCCGTCGCCGGTCATGCCATCGGCATCGACCGCGCCGCGATGCCACACCGCCTTCAGCGCATCGATCGCGCTTTCGACGACACGGCGCGAGGCCTTGCCGTCGGTCGCGGCGACCAGGCCGACACCACAGGCATCGGATTCATATTCGGGGCGATACATGCCTTCGCGCGCGAGGCGTTCATGCTCGGGGGTGGGAAGATGGGTCATCGTCACATTCTTTCCTGAAAGGGCGGCCGGGTGGGCGGCCTGCCCGGTCATGGCTGTCCGCTGGTCTTGCGGCTTGTCTTGGGCGGGGGCGGCAGATGCGCCGTTGCGGCTTCGATCTTGGCGACAATCGCGGGCATGCCGGCGACCAGCTCGGGCACAAAGGCCTGCATCTGGCTGGTCAGTTCCGGATCGACGAAGGTCATCATGAAATCGCCGGCAAAGGCCTGGCCGGTGGGGGTCGAAAAGAACCGGTCGAGATCGGCCAGCTGCTCTGCGGAGTATTTGCGCGCATAGACCCTGGTCAGCGAATCGCGGATTCCGGGCTCCAGCTTCTCGACCAGCGGGATCATTTCCCTGAACATGACATCGGTCGCGATGCGGGTGCGTTCACGAAAATGCGGATCGGCCGAACTCGCCAGCTCACCCAGCGACTTGCCGTCGGTCGCTGCTGCCGCCGCCTCCGATGCGCCGCCCATCTTGGCAAAATCGCTCGCCGGCATGTCGAACATCTTGTCCATCATCTGCTGCATCATGCCGGTGATGGCGCCGTCCATCATCCGGCGATAGGTGCCCAGCGGCCACAGCTTCTCGACCACGGGACGTGCCGCTGCAAGCCGCGCGGGATCGATCGCGGCAGCCGCCTCGGCAGAATCGGTGGGCGCGGGCGCCTGCGCATGAACAATGCCAGGGGTCAGTGCCAGCAGGGCGAGGCCTGCCAGCGCCGATGCGATGCCGCGACAGCGGCGCAAGGGACGTTCGATCCGCATCGCTCAGGCCGCCACCTGCTCGGCCCCGGCGCGCGCCCTGGCCTTGAGATATTTGTGCATGTGATCGGCGACATCGCGGCCGTCGCGGATCGCCCAGACGACCAGCGAGGCGCCGCGCACGATATCGCCAGCGGCAAACACGCCGTCCAGGCTGGTCATCATCGTCTTGTGGTCGACGCGCAGCGTGCCCCAGCGGTTGACCGACAGGTCATCGCAGCCGAACGCACCGGGCAGATCCTCGGGATCGAAGCCCAAAGCCTTGATCACCAGATCGGCGGGGACCGAAAAATCGCTGTCGGGATCGGGCTCGGGTGCGCTGCGGCCCGATGCATCGGGCGCGCCCAGGCGCATGCGGCTGGCGCGCACGGCGGTGGCGTGCGGCGTGCCTTCGACTGCGACCGGGCCGGACAGCCAGACAAACTCAACGCCCTCTTCCTCGGCATTGAGCACCTCGCGCTGCGATCCCGGCATGTTGATCCGGTCGCGGCGGTAGAGGCACTTGACCGAGGATGCACCCTGGCGGACTGCAGTGCGCACGCAGTCCATCGCGGTATCGCCGCCGCCGATGACGACCACATTCTTGCCCTCGGCGTTCAGTGCGCCGCTGTCGAAACCGGGGACATCATCGCCAAAGCCCTTGCGGTTGGAGGCGATCAGATAATCGAGCGCGGGTACCACGCCATCGGCGCCGATGCCCGGCACCTTGATGTCGCGCGCCTTGTAGACGCCGGTGGCGATCAGCACGGCATCATGCTTGTCGCGCAAGGTCTCCATGCTGGCGTCACGACCTACCTCGAACCCGCAATGGAAGACGATGCCTGCCGCTTCCAGACGGGCGATGCGGCGCATCACCACGTCCTTTTCCAGCTTGAAGCCGGGAATGCCATAGGTGAGCAGCCCGCCTGCACGGTCGTGGCGGTCATAGACATGCACGTCATAGCCGCCCATGCGCAGATATTCGGCTGCCGTCAGGCCCGCAGGCCCTGCGCCGATGATCCCCACCGACTGGCCGCGCGGCTTGCCGACCTGCACCGGCTCGACCCAGCCCTGTTCCCAGGCGGTGTCGGTGATGTACTTTTCCACCGATCCGATGGTGACCGCACCATGGCCGGAGAATTCGATCACGCAATTGCCTTCGCACAGCCGGTCCTGCGGGCAGATGCGGCCGCAGATCTCGGGCATGGTCGACGTGAGGTTCGACATCTCGTACGCCTCGCGCAGCCGCCCTTCGGCGGTCAGGCGCAGCCAGTCCGGAATGTGATTGTGCAGCGGACAGTGGGTCGAGCAATAAGGCACGCCGCATTGCGAGCAGCGCGCCGATTGCGCCTGCGCCGCCGCGCCATCGAACCGGTCGGAAATTTCCTCGAAATCGTCGGCGCGGTCTTCGGCGCTGCGCTTGGGCGGATAGGCCTGCCCGCGATCGACGAATTGCAGCATCGCCAGCTTTTCCGCCGCCAATGCCGCAGCCGTGGCCACATTCTGTTCGTGCTGTTGGTCAGCCATGCCCCTGCCCTGTCCTGCGCTAAACTCCGGGCGCGCGAAAAATTGCGCGCGCCGCAACTGACGCAGCTTTAAGGCATTGGGCACGCTGAGTCACGCACTTTTATGTCAATAGGTAAGCATTGTTGCCTTTTGATCGGTGCGAATGCTCATTTCGTCGCAGGGTGGGACAATTTCTCCAGAGTTAAAGTCCCGATCCGGACCTATCGATTGGCAAGCCACACCAGGGCAGCAGCGCCGGCGACGATGCGGTACCAGGCAAAAGGCGCGAAACCATAGCGCGTGATGATCTTCAGGAACGCCTTGACCACCACCAGCGCGACCACGAACGACACCACGAACCCGATGGCGATCGCGCCGAAATCATCGGCGGTCAGCGCATCGCGGTTCTTGTACAGCTGCAGCACCGTGGCGCCGGTCAGCGTCGGCAGTGCCAGAAAGAAGCTGAACTCCGCCGCCGTCTTGCGGTCGACGCCCATCGCCATCGCGCCCAGGATCGTCGCGCCCGATCGGCTGACACCCGGGATCATCGCGATGCACTGGACCAGGCCGATGCCGATCGCGGTCTTGAACGGCACCCCGGCCACCCCGCCGGCATCGCTCGTCTTGGCCAGCTTTTCCACCACCAGGATCGCGACCCCGCCGATGATCAGCGCCCAGGCGACCACCACCGCATTTTCCAGCAGCTTGTCGATCTGGTCGCCAAAGGCCAGGCCCAGGATGACCGCGGGGAAGAAGGCGATCAGCAGGTTGCGGGTGAACGCCACCGCAGACGGCTCCCATCGCACCAGACCTGCCAGCACATCCATGAAGGTGCGCCAGTAGAGCACCACGATCGCCAGGATCGCGCCGGGCTGGATCGCGATGTTGAACACCGCCCAGGCCTGGGCATCGAAGCCCAGCAATTCGGTCGCGAGGATCAGGTGTCCGGTGGAGGAGACCGGGAGAAACTCGGTCAGGCCCTCGACGATTCCCAGCAATATGGGGATAAGATAGAGTTCGATCATGCCGCCTTAAGAGCGGTGGCCTGCCCCCAAGTCAACCGCCTAACGGGCCGGTATCAGGCAGAAAGGTTCGCTGTCAGCCGGGCAAATGCCTCTTGCGAAAGCCCGGCCACGCCATCGCGCCAGCGCTGCGGATCGGCGGTCATCGTGTATTTGCGCGACTTGTTGGTGCCCACTCCGCCCAGAAAGCCGATCACGTTGCTGATCGTCTCGACCGTCTTGGCGGTGCCGCCCGTGGTATCCTCGATCGTGCCATAGTCGCCGCCCATCGCCACCGGTTCCTTCAGGATCACCTGCCCGGTCTTGCCGCCAGGCGCGAACACCGTGAGCTGGCTCACCTCGGGGAACGCCGCGAGGCTGGACTTGACCTTGACTGCGGAACTGGTGGTGAAAAACCCGCCATAGCTGTCGGCATCGGCAAAATCGACCAGCAGCAGCGCGTTGATCACCGGCTGGCTCGAGGATTTGGCATAGGTCTTGGCGGCCATGCTGGCCTGTCCCACGCTCATGTTGAAGCTGAAATCGAAGCTGCCGCCGTGGAGCATGCCCAGCCATTCCATCAGCACCACCGGATCGCCGAGCGCCGCCGGGCTGAACAGCCGCGCCTTGGCCTTGTCGTCGCGCCCGGTAATCAGGCTGCGCTCTTCCCCATTGGGCAGCGGCTTGACCTTGGTGCCGTAGGCATCGACCAGCCCCTGCCGGTCGCCCAGCGTGATGCCCATGGCCGTCAGCCGTTCGACAAAGGCGGCATAGGCGGCCTCGGTCGCATCCTTGAAATCGGTATCGGTAAGGCCCGCCAGATAGCTGCGCGCGGTCGACTTGCCGCCAAATCCGCCGCCCATCAGCCCGCCGCCTGCCTTGGCGCGGTCTACCCGCTCGGTCAGGAAGCCGACCGCGAAGGAGCCGATCACCGCCTGGCGCATGCCGGAGAGCGCAGCGGGATTTTTCAGCGCGACCGGCAACTTTGCCTTTTTCGCGGCGAGCGCGGGCACAGGCAGCGCAGCGAGCGCGGCGGCGCTGGCCGAGGCGATGAGAAAGCTGCGGCGGTCGAAACTCATGCTCATTTGTCCCCTGGTCCCAAGCGACGATCCCGGCAGGCGCTGAACCTGCCGGGATCGCCTTTCCATCGCGTGTCACCGGCCAGCAGGGTCGCGGTTTGCTGTGTGTTCGGTAGCGTGCGATGAAAAGCTGATGCCTCGTTGCCAACAGGCTTAAGCCCGGCTTCACCCTGTCCACACCCCAATTGGGGGGGATTTGACCAACAGTGCGATCGATGCTGACAGGCTCGTCATAATATGGCAGCATGACTGCCAATAAATGAAGCGCGGCAAGCGCGATGATGCAGGAGGGTGCACATGAAACGGGTGTTGAAAACCGGCGCGATGGCGCTGGCGCTGGTGAGCGGCGCAAGCGCGCAGGCGCAGCTGACCGATGCCGAGCGCGCGGCGGTGCTGGCGCGGCTGCCGGCTGACGATGGCAGCGATACCAGCGACGCGACACGCGGCAAGATCGCCGAAATTCCCGGCGGCGTCATCAAGACCGCCGATGGCAAGACGGTGTGGGATGCATCCGCCTTCGACTTTCTCGACAATCCGACCGCGCCCGCCACGGTGCATCCGTCCTTGTGGCGGCAGGCACGGCTCAACCATATCCACGGCCTGTTCGAGATCGTCCCCGGCAAGGTCTGGCAGTTGCGCGGCTATGACATTGCGGTGATGACGATCATCTCGGGCAAGACCGGCTGGATCGTCGTCGATCCGCTGCTGACCGAAGAGGCCGCCGCCGCCGCGATGCAGCTGGCGGAAAGCAAGATCGGCAAGCGCCCGATTTCTGCGGTGCTGTTCAGCCACAGCCATGCCGATCATTTCGGCGGGGTGGGCGGCATCATCTCCGCCGACGAGGTCAAGAAGCGCAAGGTGCCGATCGTCGCGCCGCACGGCTTTGCCGAAGAGGCGGTGAGCGAGAATGTGCTCGCGGGCAACGCGATGACCCGCCGCTCGGCTTACATGTTCGGCACCGCGCTCGCGCCGGGGGCCGAGGGCCGCGTCGACAACGGCCTGGGCACCGGGCTTTCGATCGGCACCACCGGCTATCTTGCGCCCAGCATGCTGATCGGCCCCGAAGGCGGGCTGAAGGTCATCGACGGGGTGCGCTTCGACTTTATCGATGCGGCGGGCACCGAGGCGCCGGCCGAATTCCTGTTCTATCTGCCCGATTTCAAGGTGCTGCACACCACCGAGGTCGCGGTGAAGACGCTGCACAATATCCTGACGCTGCGCGGCGCGCAGGTGCGCGATGCGCTGCGCTGGTCGAAGATCATCGACAAGGCTCTGGTCAAATGGGGCGGCGAAGCGCAGGTGCAGATCGCCTCGCACAACTGGCCGACCTGGGGCCAGGCGCGCGTCGCCAGCTATCTGGAAAACCAGCGCGATGCCTATCGCTATGTCCATGACCGCACTTTGGGCCGCGCCAATGCCGGGATGACGCTGCACGAGGTCGCAGACAGCATTGCAGAGCCCGCCGCGCAGCAACAGGCCTATGGCGCGCGCGGCTATTACGGCACGATCAACCACAATATGAAGGCGACCTATCAGCGCTATTATGGCTGGTGGGACGGCGTTCCCGCCAATTTCAACCCGCTGCCCCCGGTCACCGCAGGCAAGGGCTATGTCGAGCTGGCAGGCGGCGCGGACAAGCTGCTCGAAGCAGGCAAAAAGGCGCAAGGCGCGGGCAACCATCGCTGGGCCGCCGAATTATTGAACCATCTGGTCTTTGCCGAGCCGAACAATGCCGCAGCCAAGGCGGCGCTGGCCGACAGCTACGAGGCCTTGGGCTTTGCCGCCGAATCGGGCATCTGGCGGAACTATTACCTTGCCGGCGCCGCGACGCTGCGCGGGACCGAATTGCCGCGCAAGGGCGCCAGCACGCAGAGCCGCAGCTTCATCAGCGCCATCCCCACGGCGGAATTCTTCGACGCGCTGGCGACGCGCTTTGCCGCCGAGCGCGCGGGCAATATGCGCGCGCGCATCAACTTCATTCTGCCCGATACCAGGGAAACGCTGGGCATCATGATCAATGGCGATGTCGAGATTCCCCGCTATGGCGCGACGCTCACCGATGCCAACGCCACCGTGACGCTCAACCGCAAGGATTTCGACGCGATCGTCATCGGCGAGACCGATTTCCCGACGCTGATGCGATCGGGCGCGATGAAGATCGACGGCGATTCGGGCCTGTTCCTGCGCTGGCTGATGCTGCATCCGCCGTTCGACCCGGCCTTCGCGGTGGTGACGCCCTGAGGCTCACCGGACCATGAGGCTCATTCCGTCGTCAGCGGGCGGGCGAGCAGCGCTGCGACGGCATCGCCCGCCGCGACTTCGCCCGCCAGCAGCGCGCAGACCGTATCGACGATCGGCATCGCCACGCCACGCGCCCTGGACACGCGCTGCAGCACCGGCGCGGTGAACGCGCCTTCAGCGACGGTCGCGCAATCGGCAAGCACATCGGCTGCCGCGCGCCCTTCGCCCAGCGCCTTGCCGAGCGAGAAGTTGCGCGAGCTGACCGACGAACAGGTCAGCACCAGATCGCCCAGCCCCGACAGACCGGACAGCGTCTCGGCCTGCGCCCCGCAGGCGAGGCCGAAGCGTGTCATTTCGGCAAAACCGCGCGCGATCAGCGCCGCTCGCGCATTCTGCCCCAGGCCCAGCCCCTCGACCACCCCGCAGGCGATGGCGAGCACGTTCTTCACCGCGCCGCCGATTTCCGCGCCGGTAATGTCGGTGCTGAAATAGGGGCGGAAGGCGGGTCGCCACACCATCGGCGCGATCCTGTCCCATTGCGCCCGGGTCTCGCAGGCGAGCGTCACGGCGGTCGGCTGGCCGCGCGCCACTTCATGCGCGAAGGTCGGGCCCGACAGCACGGCGAGCGGCCTGCCGGGTGCTGCGGCGCGTGCGGCATCGTCCATCAGGTCGCCGGTCGCTTCCTCGATTCCCTTGCAGCACAGCACCAGATCGCCTGCACCCTGTGGCAGCTGCACCAGCACCCGGCGCATATGCTGCGCTGGCGTCACGACCAGCAGCAGCGGGCAATCGGCGAGCTCTGCAAGCTGGCCAGTGGCGCGGATAGCGGGGTTGAGATCGATCCCGGCCAGATAGGCGCTGTTGCGATGACCGCTGTTGATCTCTTCGACCACGTGCGGCTCGAATGCCCAGAGCAGGACCTCGCGCCCATCGCTCGCCAGCATCTGCGCCAATGCGGTGCCCCAGGCGCCGCCGCCGATGACGCCCAGCCGTGGCTTTGCGATTTCGCCGCTCATGCCTTTACCCCCGCACCACGCGCGGCCTCGGCGGCAGGATCGAGCGGCCAGCGCGGACGCGCGGCGATATCGAGCGGATCGGTAAGGCCGAGCGCAAACCGTTCCGCGCCCGCCCAGCCGATCATCGCGGCATTGTCGGTGCACAGCCAGAGCGGCGGGGCGACAAAGCCCATCGCGTGCCGGGCCGCGAGCGCCTCGAGCGCGGCGCGGATCGCGCCATTCGCCGCGACACCGCCTGCGACGACCAGGGTCCTGGCTCTGCCCATCGTGTCGTCGGTTGCCGCCAGAGCCTTTTCCAGCCGGTCGATCAGGCAATCCACCACCGCCGCCTGAAAGCTCGCCGCGATATCCTCGGGCAGATAGGCGCCGCTCTGCACCGCGCGCAGCACCGCGCTTTTGAGCCCGGCGAACGAGAAATGCGGTTCCGTGCTGCCCAGCAGCGGCCTTGGCAGCGGCACGGCCCGGGGATCGCCCTGCCTGGCCAGCGCCTCGACGCGCGGCCCGCCGGGATAGCCCAGGCCCAGGATCTTGGCGGTCTTGTCGAACGCCTCGCCCGCTGCATCGTCGATGGTGGTGGCAAGGCGGCGATATTGCCCGACGCCATCGACCCGCAGGATCTGGCAATGCCCGCCCGAGACCAGCAGCAGCAGATAGGGGAATTCGAGCGAAGCATCCGCAAGGCGCGGCGAAAGCGCATGGCCTTCCAGATGGTTGACCGCGATCAGCGGCTTGCCCGCCGCCATCGCCAATGCCTTGGCGGTGACCAGCCCGACCATTACCCCGCCGATCAGCCCCGGCCCTGCCGTTGCGGCAATGGCATCGACCTGATCGAGCGTCATCCCGGCATCCTTCAGGGCCGCGTCGATCAGCGGGCTCAGCGTCTGCACATGCGCGCGCGCCGCGATTTCGGGCACCACGCCGCCATAGGGGCGGTGCGCGTCCTCCTGCCCCGCCAGCCGGTGCGCCAGCACGGTCCGGTCCGACCCGATCAGCGCCGCTGCGCTTTCATCGCAGCTTGATTCGATGCCCAGGATGATTGCCATAAGGCTTCCCCTTATCGGCATTGGCCGCTAGCACAAGACTATGGCGGATAAGATGACGACGGGCCTGCCCGAGGGGATAGCGGAAATTCTGGAACAAAGGCCGATCCGGCTGGGCACGCGTGCCTCGCCGCTGGCCATGGCGCAGGCGCGGATGACCGCAGCGGCGCTGTGCGAACGCTGGGGGCTGGACCAAGATCAGGTCGAACTGTCGCCCGTGGTGGCCAGCGGCGACCGGATCACCGACCGCCCGCTCGCCGATGTCGGCGGCAAGGCCCTGTGGACGCGCGAGCTTGACTGGTCGCTGGGCGGCGGTGCGATCGACCTGTCGGTGCATTCGATGAAGGATGTCGAGACGGTCCGGCCCGAAGCCTTTTACATCGCGGCGATGCTGCCACGCGCCGATGTGCGCGACGTGCTGCTGGGCGCTGTCAGCATCGAGGCACTGCCCCAAGGTGCGCGCTTCGGCACCAGCTCGCCGCGCCGCGCCGCGCAGATCCGCTCGATCCGTCCGGACATCAGCACGGTCTTGTTCCGCGGCAATGTCGCCACGCGCATCGGCAAGCTGCAGGCGGGCGAGGCGGATGCCACGCTGCTCGCGGCTGCCGGGCTCGACCGGCTGGGCGAGACGCTCGACGGCATGGTTTCGGCCCGGCTGGACAGCGACACCTGGCTGCCCGCCCCCTCGCAAGGTGCGGTGGGCATAGAGGTGCGCGCCGACGATGCCGCGATGCGCGCGCTGATTGGCGGCATCGACGATGCACCGACATCGATCTGCGTGCGCGCCGAACGCGCGCTGCTGTTCGCGCTGGGCGGGGACTGCCATTCGGCGGTGGCGGCGCTCGCGCGGATGGACGGCGACGGCGTGCATCTGCGCGCGATGCTCTATTCCGAGGACGGCGCCGATCATGTCGCAGGCGAGGCGCGTTTCGCGACCACCGATGCCGATGGCCCGGCCCGGCTGGCAGCCGAGCTGCTGGGGCGTGCGCCCGAAACGATCACGCGGCTGTTCAAGGCGGGTTGATGGCGGCTCCGCGCATCATCGTGCTGCGGCCGCAGCCCGGCGCGACCGCGACGGCCCAGGGGCTGCGCGCCTCAGGCCATGAGCCGCTGGTCACGCCGTTGTTCGCGATCGAGCAGGTCGCCTGGACCCCCGCCGATCCGGAAGCCTATGACGCGCTGCTGGTCGGCAGTGCCAATGTGTTCCGGCACGGGGGCCCGGCGCTGGCAGACCTCAAGGGCCTGCCGGTCTATGCGGTAGGCGGCAAGACCGCGCGCATGGCGGGCGATCTGGGCTTTCGGGTGCGCGGCCAGGGCACCGGCGGGCTGGCGGCGATGCTGCCGATGCTGGTCGAGGATGGCCATCTGCACGTGCTGCGGCTGGCGGGCGAGGATCATGTCGATCTGCCGGCGACCCGGCTCGCCATCGATACGCGCATCGTCTACCGCTCGCGCGCTCTGCCGCTCCCCGATCCGTTGCGCGATGCGCTGCAAGACCCCGCCATCGTGCTGCTGCATTCGGCGCGCGCGGCCCAGCATTTCGGCGCGCTGGTCGACAGCGCCGGGATCGACCGCAGCACGATCAGCCTTGCGCTGTTCGCGCCCGCTCTGGTCGATGCAGCAGGCCAGGGCTGGGCCGCAGTGCGCGTCGCGGCATCGGCCGACGACCGCGCCTTGCTGGACGTCGTCGCCACGCTGTGCCAGCATGCACCGGCACGCCCAGAGGCCAGAAAGCCGGAGACAGAATGAACGTGGATACCTCTCGCCAGGGGCAGGGGCCGAGCGGGCGCACCCTGCTGATCCTGCTGGCGCTGGCTTTTGTCGGCGGCGCAATCCTGTCTGGCTGGATCATCACCCGGTCGGGCTGGTTCGACGAACCTGCCCCGGCCCAGGCGGCGATTGACCGCAATGTCATCACCGCCGATCCGGCCAACCCTTCGCCAGCTGCGGTCCCGCCATCGATGGCGACCGGCATGCTCACCGGTCCGGTGCCGGGCCGCGCGCTCGATGACCGGGTCGCAGAGCTGGAGAACCGGCTGTCCCTGATCAACGTGCAGGCTCAGGCCGCATCGGGCAATGCCGGACGCGCCGAGGGGCTGCTGATCGCCTTTGCCGCGCGCCGCGCGCTCGATCGCGCCTCGGCCCTGGGCTATCTGGAGGGCCAGTTGCAGCTTCGCTTCGGCGCGGCGCAGCCCAATGCGGTCGCCACCATCATTCGGGCGTCCAGGAACCCGGTGACCATGGACCAGCTGCGCGCGCAGCTTGACGAGATCGGCCCGTCGCTGGTGTCGGGCCGTGGCTCCAACGAGGGCTTCTGGGATGCGCTTCATCGCGAGGCGAGCGAGCTTTTCGTGATCGAGCAGGAAGGCACCGTATCGCAGACGCCGACCCAGCGGGTGCAGCGCGCCAGGCGCTATCTGGAGGCCGGACGCGTCGAAGCGGCGCTGACCGAGATCGAACAGCTGCCTGGCCGCGCCAAGGCCGCCAGCTGGATCACCCGGGCGCGCAGCTATGCCGAGGCGCGCCGGGCGCTCGACATCATCGAAAGCGCGGCGATCCTTGAGCCGCGCGGCTTGCGCGA
Organism: Blastomonas sp. SL216; assembly: GCA_026625625.1. Lineage (NCBI taxonomy): Bacteria > Pseudomonadati > Pseudomonadota > Alphaproteobacteria > Sphingomonadales > Blastomonadaceae > Blastomonas > Blastomonas sp. SL216. The sequence goes on along the minus strand of CP113055.1, from coordinate 3,138,624 downwards.
TGCGACCGGCCAGCCGATCGAGCAGCCCTCACCGCTCGCCCCGCCTGTGCCTGCGAACTGACAACGCTGCGTACCATGACCGCTGGCCCGCCGAAGGCACCTGTCGTCGTGTTGCTGGCAGGCGGCCGGTCGCGGCGGATGCAGGGGCTGGACAAGGCGCTGGCGGAGATTGCCGGGCAAAGGATGATCGACCGCGTGCTGGCGCGGCTCGACGCACAGGCCGAGACCATCTGGCTCTCTGCCCCGCATGACTATGACACCGGGCTGCATCACGTGACCGATGGCGCCATGGGTCCGCCAGGCCCGGTCGGCGCGGTCCGCGCGCTGGCGGCTGAGCTGTCCGCGCGCGGCGGCGATGCCTTCATCACCTGCCCGGTCGATGCGCCTTTCGTCCCCGCCGATCTGGTGGCGCGCCTTGCCGCGCACGGCCCGGTGGCCATGGCCGAGGCGAAGGGTGCCGTGCAGCCGGTTTTCGCGCTGTGGAGCGCGCGCGCGGTGCTCGCCGCATTGCCGCCGGAACGTTGCAGCGAGCGCTGGTCGCTGCAACGGCTGGGCACGATGCTGGGCGCGCGCTCGGTCGCGTTTGACGATGCGCTGGCGCTAATGAACGTGAACACCCCCGAGGACCTGACAGAGGCGCGGCAGCATGCAGCCCGCGCTTGAGGGAAACGGCTTGGCGCGGGGTGGTGGACGCACTATTCAGCATAGCGAAAGCCGTCAGATGCATAGGCGGCGCTTTTGTGCCGGTGGTTGCAATGCCGGAGCGCAGGGATGACAGGGGCCAACACGGCATGGCGGTGAAAGACAAGGGCGGCAAGACCGGTTCCGGTGGCGGCGCCCGGCTGTGGTTCTGGCGGCTGGTGAAGATCGGCGCGGCATCGGCGGTGTTCGGCCTGATCGCACTTGTCGTGGCGGTCGCGACCGTGATGGGCTCGCTGCCCAGCTTCAACGACCTCAAGTCCTCGCCCAACGGCCAGATGATCCTGGTCAAGGCGGCGGACGGCACCGAGATCATGCAGCTCGGCCCCAGCTTCGGCGAGTGGCTGGACATTGACAACATTCCGCAGGTGATGAAGGACGCGATGGTCTCGGTCGAGGACCGGCGCTTTGCCTATCACCCGGGTGTCGATGCGATCGGGATCGGCCGCGCGATCTATACCAGCGCCACCGGCGGCGGGCGGCTGCGCGCAACCTCGACGATCACGCAGCAGCTCGCGCGCAACATCTTCCTCAGCAACAGCCGGTCCTATACCCGCAAGATCCGCGAAGGCATTCTGGCGCTGGCGCTGGAGCAGAAGTTCAGCAAGGACCAGATCCTCGAGCTGTACCTCAACAAGGTCTATTTCGGCGGCGGCGCGTACGGCGTCGATTCCGCCTCGCGCAAGTTCTTCAACCATGATGCGACCACCCTGTCGCTGGCCGAGGCGGCGATCATCGCCGGGCTGGTCAAGGCCCCGTCGCGCTATTCGCCCACGGCCGACAGCGAGGCGGCGATCGGCCGCGCGGGCGTGGTGCTGCAGGTGATGCAGGATGTCGGCACGATCTCGCCGGCCCAGGCCGCAGACGCCGATCTGGAAGGCGTGAAGTTCGCACCGGAAAAGGGCCAGAATTCGGTGCGCTATTTCACCGACTGGGCGCTGCCGCAGCTCGATACGTTGATCGAGGGCAATGACGAACCGATCGTGGTGTGGACGACGCTCGACCTGAATATGCAGCGCGCTGGCACCAACGCCATCCAGGCCTATGTGCCCGGCGGCGCGCAGGGTGCGCTGGTCGCGCTGGACCGCGACGGAGCGGTGCGCGCGATGGTCGGTGGCACCGACTATGTCACCTCCAACTATAACCGCGCGACGAGCGCGCTGCGCCAGCCGGGATCGGCGTGGAAGCTGTTCGTCTATATGGCGGCGCTGGAGGCAGGCTATAAGCCCGAGGACATCGTCACCGACGCGCCGATCACCATCGGCGGCTGGACCCCGCGCAACAGCGGCGGCAGCTATGCCGGCGACATCTCGCTGCGCACCGCCTTTGCCTATTCGAAGAACACCGTCGCCGCGCGCATCGGCGAGGATGTCGGCACCAGCACCATCGCCAACATGGCGCGCCGCTTCGGCATCACCACGCCGATCACCACCCTGCCCTCGATGGTGCTGGGATCGTCGGAAGTGCGCGTGATCGACATGGTGCGCGCCTTTGCCGGGGTCAGCTCGGGCGGCGTCGCGATTGCGCCTTATGGCATCACCAAGGTGACGACGAGCAAGGGCGACGTCCTGTACCAGCATGAGGCGGATCTGAGCCAGGTGCTCGTGCCGCCCTATGTCACCGCCGGGATGACCGACCTGTTGCAGACCGCGGTCAATGTCGGGACGGGCCGCGCGGCGCAGATCGGACGGCCCGTCGCGGGCAAGACCGGCACCACCAACAGCAACAAGGACGGCTGGTTCCTGGGCTTTTCGAGCGGCATTACCACTGGCGTGTGGATGGGCCGCGACGATGCGCGCCCGGTGGGCGGCCTGCAGGGCGGCACCGCGCCGGCTCGCGCCTTTGCCGCGTTCATGAAAGTCGCGGTTGCCAAGCGCAAGGTCGAGCCGTTCGACACCGAACTCACCCTGCCCGAATGGCAGCTGGAGCCTGATGACGAGGCCTATTTCGGTTCGCCCGACGATGTGATCTTCATCGACGAAAACGGCAATGCGGTGGAGCCTGGCGAAGGCCCCGGCGCATCGCAGCCCGGCGGCATTCCCGGCGACCCGCAACAGCCCGAACGGTTGGACGAGAATTTCATCGACCGCGCGCTGGGCCGCGATTCTGCTCCGCAACGCCCACAGGCCCGCCAGGCCGAACCCAGGCCCCCGGTGCGCAGACCGCCGCCGGGCGCACAGGACGAGCGCGTAGCGTCGAGACTGCGCGATGAGGATGAGGGGCAGTAGGCTGGGGCGGTGTGTGTTTGGTTTCGAGCGCGGGCATGACTATCGGCAATGGCAGGCACTGGGTGGTTTTTTGAATGGCCGCTTCAATCCGCGACGGGCAGCTGAATGAGCGGCGAATAGTCTGTCAGATTGCCAAGACATACCGCCAGGATTCGGGCGTCTGCTGCCCCATGCTCCTCGTAGAGTGACCAGCATTCCTTCTCCACACGCAGCGCAATATCCGGGTTCATGGCGACCCATCTCTCTTTGGTGCCTAGGGCGTCCTTGTTCGTCATCTCCGCCTGAGCGGAAGCAACCTGTATCGCAAGCACAGACGCCTCAACTGCTTCGTCCTGCTTTGAGGCACATTCCATATCGATCCGTCCGCCTGATAGACAATAGCTATAGGCTTGGTCGCGCACCCGATCGAAGAGCTCTGGCTTATCGGTGAACCTCAGCCAGTTGGGTTTTGCACCAAAAACGCTCTGTGCTTGCGATTCCTCCACAACCTGCTGCGTTGTTTCCGCGCTAGGCGTGGCCGACTGGCACCCAAGTAAGCCACTTACGAGGACAAGGATGCCTGCGTGAATGCGTCTCATGGCAATGATCTTAACGCAGGCTGCAATGACCACAAAGGGGTCGCAAGTAGAATGGCAGTTTTTTCCAGATAAGCTCCAAAGCGGCCCCAGCTCCGCTCAGCCTGAGCCTGTCGAAGGCCCCGCGCTACGGCCAGCGTGGGTGCATCACCCCCTCTCCCAGCTTCGCCTAATTCGCTTCGCTCATAAGGCTGCGCAACCCTCTCTCTCGTGGGCGAGAGGGGTAATCGCGCGCGGCTCGCGTCCCCCAAACGCAATCCGGCCCGTAAGTTCGCACTTCCGGGCCGGATCGGTTGTCAGTGCTGCGAAGCGTTTGAAGCTCAGTGCTTCACGCCCGCCCAGACGTTGCGATAGGCCATATAGCCCAGGCCCGTCGCGATGATCAGGAAGATCAGCACGGCCCAGCCGGTCTGGTGGCGCTTTTCCAGCGTGGGCTCTGCGGTCCACACCAGGAACGCGGCAACGTCCTTGGCCATCTGTTCGCGGGTGGCCTTGGTGCCATCCGAATAGGTGACGATGTCGTCGCTGCCCAGCGGGTTGGCCATCGCGATGTTCAGGTTCGCGAAATAGGGGTTATAGTTGAGGCCCGGTCCCGGCATCGCGTCGGGGAACTTCTTGGCGAGTTCCGCCGGTGGCTCCTGATAGCCGGTCAGCAGCGAGTAGATATAGGCGGCACCGCCGTGACGCGCCTTGGTGATCAGCGAAAGATCAGGCGGCAGCGCGTTATTGTTGGCAGCGCGGGCAGCGGTTTCGTTCGGGAACGGCGACGGGATGAAATCCTGCGGGATCGGGTTGCGCGTGCTGGCTTCACCCGTGGCAGGATCGATCGACGGAGCCTTGGCGTTCCAGTTGGCGGCAATCGCCTTCACTTCGTCCTCGCTATAGCCGAGTTCCGACAGGTTGCGGAACGCGACAAGGCGCATGGAGTGACAGGCCGAGCACACTTCCTTGTACACCTGGAAACCGCGCTGCAGCTGCTGGCGGTCGAACTTGCCCATCGGGCCGTCGCTGCTCAGCGACAGCTTCTTGGGATGCAGGTGGAATTCATGCTCTGCCGTCGGCTGGGGCGGCTCGCTGATATAGGCGGCCGCACCGACACCGAAGGAGACAAGCAGCCAGCCGCTGAAGAACAGCCCGACCAAAAATGCACCAATGCGAATCATGTCGAATGACTTTCCTTTTAGCGTCTGGGCTTATTCGGCAGGCTGCAGCACGGGGCCGCCTGCCGCACCATGGCTGTCCTTGCCGAGCACCGCCTCGGTGATCGAGAAGGGCAGCGGCTTGGGCTTTTCGATCTTCGAGATGATCGGCAGGATGATCAGGAAGTGAGCGAAATAATAAGCCGAAGCCAGCTGGCTGAGCATCACATAGGGTTCTTCAGCCGGCGCACCGCCCAGATAGCCCAGCACCAGGACATCGATCACCAGGATGATGAAGAAGGTGCGGAACAGCGGACGATAGTTGCCCGAACGGACAGGAGAACGATCGAGCCAGGGCAGGAAGAACAGCAGCAGGATCGATGCGAACATCGCCAGCACGCCGAGCAGCTTGGCAGGCACGATGAAGAAGTCGAAGGTGAAGGCGCGAAGGATCGCGTAGAACGGCCAGAAATACCATTCGGGCACGATATGCGCCGGCGTCGAAAGCGGGTTGGCCGGGATGTAGTTGTCCGGGTGGCCCAGGAAGTTCGGCGCGAAGAACAGCATGGCGCAATAGAGGATCAGGAACACGCCCAGGCCGAAGCCGTCCTTGGCGGTGTAATAGGGGTGGAACGGCACGGTGTCCGATTCCGACTTCACTTCCACGCCGGTCGGGTTCGACGAACCCGGAATGTGCAGCGCCCAGATGTGCAGGATGACAACACCGGCAATCACGAACGGCAGCAGATAGTGCAGCGAGAAGAAGCGGTTCAGCGCGGCGTTATCCGGCGCAAAGCCACCCAGCAGCCAGGTCTGGATCGGCTCGCCGACCAGCGGAATGGCGCCGAACAGGCCGGTGATCACCTTGGCACCCCAGAAGCTCATCTGACCCCAGGGCAGCACATAGCCCATGAAGGCGGTCGCCATCATCAGCAGGAAGATGACCAGGCCAAGCAGCCAGATCATTTCGCGCGGGGCCTTGTAGGAGCTGAAATAAAGGCCGCGGAAGATGTGGATATAGACGACGATGAAGAAGAAGCTGGCACCGTTGGCATGCGCATAGCGCAGCATCCAGCCCCAGTTCACGTCGCGCATGATGTGTTCGGTGGAATCGAAGGCGACCAGCGCGTTGGGCGCATAGTGCATCGCCATGATGATGCCGGTGACGATCTGGATGACCAGCGCGAAACCGGCGAGCACGCCGAAGTTCCAGAAATAGTTCAGGTTGCGCGGCACGGGATAGCCGGCGCCGATCGCACCATAGACCAGACGGGGAAGCGGCAGGCGCTCATCCAGCCATTTGGTCAGATCGGACTTGGGTTCGTAGTGCTTGGCCCAGGAAAAGCTCATATCTTATGCTCCTCAACCGATCTTGATGACAGTGTCTGACAGGAATTCATATTCCGGCACTTCAAGGTTCTTGGGCGCGGGACCCTTGCGGATGCGCGCGGCCGTATCGTAATGCGAGCCGTGGCACGGGCAGAAATAGCCGCCAAACTCGCCCTTCACTTCACCCGCAGCAGCGCCCAGCGGCACGCAACCCAGATGCGTGCAGACGCCCAGCGTCACCAGCCAGTTGGTCTTGCCGGGCAGGGTGCGGTCGGCCAGCGACTGCGGATCGCGCAGGCTGTCCACAGGCACCTTGTCCGCAGCGGCAATCTCTTCCGGCGTCAGGTTGCGGATGAACATGGGCTGTTTTCGCCACACGGTCTTGATCGCCTGGCCCGGTTGCACGGCCGCAACATCGACCTCGGTCGAAGCCTGAGCCAGCACATCCTTGCTGGGTGCCATCTGCGTGATGAGCGGGATGAGCACCGATGCACCACCCACGCCAGCAAAGCTGACGGCGGCGATGTTGATGAAGTCGCGGCGGCGTACACCGTCGGATTCGACGGCGGCACTGCCATCCTGATTCATCGTGACTTGTTCTGCCATGTCGCTAACCTGACCCTCAAGTTATTGAAAAGGATACGTTTTTTATCGATATAGGAAGCGGCATGGCACGGCTTTGCCCCTGGCCCGTCCGCATGATTGCGGGCCTGATAGACGCAAAATCGTCATCTTGCCAACAGGGAAATTGGCGCGCTGCGGCATCATTCCGCCGATTTTGCGCCGATATGCCGTGCCGTGCCTGCGCCGGACCGAGCAGAGCAGGTGACAGCCGCGCCGTCCGCGCTATGAAGGGGCGATGCGCATCGCCCTTTACCAACCTGAAATTGCCGGGAATGTCGGAGCAATCCTGCGGCTTGCCGCGTGCATGGCCGTGCCGGTGGAAATCATCGAGCCGTGCGGCTTCGTGTTCGACGACAAGCGGCTGAAACGCGCGGCGATGGACTATGGCCCGCTCGCCGAAATGCGCCGTCATGCCGATTGGCCGAGCTTTCAGGCGTTCGTCCGCGAACACGGCGCGCGGCTGGTGCTGATGAGCAGCAAGGCGAGCGACAGTGTCTATCGCACCGCCTTTCAGGACAACGACATTTTGTTGATGGGGTCGGAAAGCGCCGGCGTTCCGGACCATGTCCGCGATGCCTGCGACCTGCAGACGACCATTCCGATGACCGCAGGTGTCCGATCGCTGAACATATCGGTCGCCACCGGGATTGCGCTTGGCGAAGCGCTGCGGCAGACACGGAAACTGGGTGAGGCATGAACGTCCATCACCGGCAAGGGGAGCGCGATGACCGATTGGACTGAACAGAAGCTGGCGGCCCGCGCCTGGTTTGAAAGCCTGCGCGATGCGATCTGCGCCGAATTCACCGCGATCGAGCGGGAAGCCGGCAGCGATGCGAGCTTTGACTACAGCCCGTGGGACCGGACCGAGGCGGACGGATCGCCCGGCGGCGGCGGCGTGCGCGGCCTGATCAAGGGCAAGGTCTTCGAAAAGGCGGGCGTCAACGTATCGACCGTCGAGGGCCGATTCAGCGAGGAATTCGCCAAATCGATCCATGGCGCGGGCGATGACCCGCGCTTCTTTGCGACCGGAATAAGCCTGGTCGCCCATATGTCGAATCCGCACGTGCCTGCGGTGCATATGAACACCCGTTTTCTCATGACCACCAAGGCATGGTTCGGCGGTGGAGCAGATCTCAACCCGCCGCTGCCTTACGCGCAAGATACGGATGATTTTCACGCCCGGATGCAGGCGGCGTGCGATGCGCACAATCCGGACTATCATGCCAGGTTCAAGGCCTGGGCCGACGATTATTTCTACATCCCGCATCGCGGCGTTCATCGCGGTGTCGGCGGCATTTTCTACGATCATCTGGAATGCCCGGACGAGGCCGCGTTCAATGCGAATTTCGCCTTTACCCAGGATGTCGGCCGCGCGTTCCTGGACATCTTCCCCGCTTTGGTCCGCCGCCGCATGGCGCAGGAATTCTCGCCGGCAGAAAAGCACCAGCAGCTCGTCTGGCGCGGCCGCTATGCCGAATTCAACCTGATCCACGATCGCGGGACGCTGTTCGGCCTCAAGACCGGCGGCAATATCGACGCGATCCTGATGAGCCTGCCGCCCGAAGCCGTCTGGGAGTAAGGCAAGGGGCACGCGCCCCATCGCCCCCCTCGTTTGCTCCGAACAGCTCACGGTTCTGCCAAAAGGCAACCGATGTCGGCGCATGCGGGTCTGGCACGTCGTTCAGATCGCCGGGCAGGGGTGGATTGCTCTGGCCCATTGACAGCCGCACGGCTTGCCGCCAATCCCGCCGCCCATGGCGAGCGCATCTGCCCCCCTTTCCGACGAACGTTTCGGCCTTGACCGGCGCGTCACGCTGCTTGGGCCCTTGCCGCTCGACTGCGGCGCGGCGTTGGCGCCGGTGCAGATCGCCTATGAAACCTATGGCAGCCTGAACGCCGACAAGAGCAACGCGGTGCTGATCTGCCATGCGCTGACCGGCGACCAATATGTCGCCTCGGCCCATCCGATCACCGGCAAGCCCGGCTGGTGGCAGCGGCTGGTGGGAGAAGGCAAGCCGGTCGATCCGGCGCGCGATTTCATCATCTGCGCCAATGTCATCGGCAGCTGCATGGGATCGTCCGGCCCCGCGACGGTGAATCCGGCCACCGGCGAGCCCTGGGGAATGGATTTTCCGGTGCTCTCGATCGCCGACATGGTGCGCGCGCAGGCGCTGCTGCTCGACTATCTTGGCATCCCCGTACTGTCCGCCGTGATCGGCGGATCGATGGGCGGCATGCAGGCGATCAGCTGGCCGGTGCTGTACCCTGACCGGGTGCGCGCCGCTCTGGTCATCGCCTCGACTGCGCGGCATTCGGCGCAGAATATCGCGTTTCACGAGGTGGGCCGTCAGGCGATCATGGCCGATCCGCGCTGGCGCAAGGGCGCCTATTATGCTGATGGCGACGTCCCCGCATCGGGCCTCGCGGTGGCACGCATGGCCGCGCACATCACCTATCTGTCCGAAGCGGGGCTGACCGAGAAATTCGGCCGCCGCCTGCAGGACAAGACGGGGCAGGATTGCAGCGGCAGCAGCTTTGGCTTCGATGCCGATTTCCAGATCCAGAGCTATCTGCGCCATCAGGGCATCAGCTTTGTCGACCGGTTCGATGCCAACAGCTATTTGTACATCACCCGCGCGATGGACTATTTCGACCTCGCCGAAGCTTATGGCGGCGTGCTGGCCAATGCCTTCATGGGCACGAAGACGCGCTTCTGCCTGATCAGCTTCGATACCGACTGGCTGTACCCGACGGCGGAATCACGCCGCATCGTCCACGCGCTCAACGCCGCCGGCGCCGAAGTCAGCTTTGTCGAGCTGTCCTCGCCCTTCGGCCATGACGCGTTCCTGCTCGACTGCCCCGAGATGAACCGCATCGTCGACGGCTTTCTGCGCGCCGGAGCGAACGCGTGACCGCGCTGCGTCCCGACCTGCAGATCATTGCCGAGAATGTGAAGCCCGGCGCGCGCGTGCTCGATGTCGGCTGCGGCGATGGCGCGCTGATGGCGGCGCTGCGCGACAACAGCCAGGTCCGCGCGCGCGGGCTGGAGCTGGACCCCGCCAATGTCAGCGCAGCGGTGACGCGCGGGCTTTCGGTCATCCAGGGCGATGCCGATATGGACCTGGCCGATTATCCATCGGACAGCGTCGATTATGCGATCCTTAGCCAGACCCTGCAGACCACGCGCGCGCCGCACAAGGTGCTCGAAGAACTTTTGCGCATCGGGCGGCAGGCCTTTGTCAGCTTCCCCAATTTCGCGCACTGGCGCATCCGCCTGTCGCTCGCGACGCACGGCAAGATGCCGGTCACCCGGCTGCTGCCCGAAAGCTGGTACGACACGCCCAATATCCACCATGTCAGCATCGAGGATTTCCGCGACCTGATCGCGGCGCGCGGCTGGACCTGCGATGGCGAATGGTTCCTTTCAGGGGGCAAGCCGACCTCGCGCGGCATGGCCAACCTGCTGGCTGAACATGCGGTATTCCTGCTGAGGCGCTGACATCATGAAGATCGGGATCATCGGAGCGGGCCTGGCCGGGCTGACCGCAGCGCGCGTGCTGGCCGATGCGGGGCACAGCGTCTGCCTGTTCGACAAGGCGCGCGGTCCGGGCGGGCGCATGTCGACGCGCCGGGTCGAAACGCCGCAGGGCATGGCGTTTTTCGACCATGGGGCCCAATATTTCACCGTGCGCGATCCGGGCTTTGCCGATGCCGTGGCCCGCTGGGAAGCGGCAGGCGTCGCAGCCCGGTGGGAAGCGGCGGGCGAGAACGCCTGGGTCGGCGCGCCGGGGATGAACGCGATCATCAAGGCAGAGGCGGCAGATCATGATGTCCGCTGGAACTGCCGGATCGAACGGATCGAGCGCATCGGCGAGACCTGGCGGCTCGGCCATGCCGAAGGTGAGCAGGATTGCGACGCGGTGATCGTCGCGGTTCCGGCCGAACAGGTCGCGCCGTTGCTGGGACCCCATGCGCCCGACTGGGCGGCGCTGGCCGAGGCAACCGTGTCGCAGCCATGCTGGACGGTGATGGCGGCCTTTGCCGAACGGGTGGATTTCGCGGACGACTGCCTGCGCCAGGCTGGCGCAATCGGCTGGGCGGCGCGCAACAGCGCCAAGCCAGGGCGGAGCGGCCCGGAATGCTGGGTGGTGCAAGGCTCGCCGCAATGGTCGGCCACGCATCTGGAAGAGGAAGCCGATGCGGTGATCGCGGCGCTGCTGGCCGAACTGGCCCACGCGACCGGATCGGCCCTGCCCGAGACGCTCGTCGTCCAGGCGCATCGCTGGCGTTACGCGCTGTCGGGCGCGGCGGGGCGGACGATGCTGTGGGATGAAGGATCGAGGCTGGGGGTGAGCGGCGACTGGCTCATCGGTCCCCGGATCGAGAGCGCCTGGGCCTCGGGCCGGGCGCTCGCAGCGGCGATGCTGCGATAATCAGATGATCGCGCCGGGGGCGATGCTCGCGGCGAGGAACAGCGCCGAGGTCAGCATCGCAAGCGCTGCGGCACCGATCTGGCTGGGAAGCTGGAGAGACATTGTTTCGGTCCTTGAGTTCGATGGGTTGCGGGAAACGTGATCAGACGATGACGCCGGGCAGAACGCTGGCAGCAATGAAGATGGCCGACGAGATGGCGGCGAGGGCGGAAGCTGCGAAGTTCATGGTCTTGATCCTTGTTCGAAATGGGCTGAGGTCAGGGGGTGGTGATCAGACGATCATGCCGGGGCCGACGCTGGTGGCGATCAGGATGACCGAGCAGACGGTGGCGAGAGCGGTTGCGAGAATGTTCATGATGGTGGTCCTTTCGAATATGGGTTGAATGGTGGGAGGATGATCAGACGATCGTGCCGGGGCCGACGCTGGCAGCCAGGAAGACGCTGGAGGTCAGGATGGCGAGAGCGGCAGCAACGATCTGGCTCTGGACGTTCGAGAAGAGGGTCATGGCATTGTCCTTTCGAGTGTTTGTCTTGGGTCCGGACCGTTTGTCCGGAGATGCCAGATACACTGCACAGGCCGTGCCAGTTTGAGATTATCGCTGCTTTACAGAGAGATAGTTGATTTCAGCCCTACGCCGCAGATGAACGAATGCTGACAATTGGGAAAATTTCCCATTCATCAGGATCGAACGTCTGTGGGATAGGACAGGCGGTCAGCCCGCCTGAGCGACCAGTCCTGTCGCTTCAGCCTCGGCCAGCATGCGGCGGCTGAAAAAGGGCGAGATGGTGAAGCGCGCCAGCACGTCGGCGGCAGGGGTGCTGGCAGGAACACCCACCGCCTTTTGCAGCGCGCGCCAGCTTTCCTGCCCCTCTGCCAGCTTGCCATTGCTGGCCAGCGCCAGCGCCTTGGCGAGCAGGAAATTGGGCTGCGCCTCCAGTTCCGGCGTGTCGGCACTCAGCGCCAGTTGCAGCGCTTCGGCGCGCTTGCCGTTGATAACCCGGGTGATGACGAGCGATGCGACCTGATAACCGCCGGGTTGCTCGTTCATCGCACTGGCACGTTCGAGCACCGGTTCTGCCCCGGTATAATCGCCGCACGACATCAGGATGCTGCCCGCCAGGCCCAGCGTATCGGGTTCGAGCGGGTTGCTCTCCACCGCGCGCCGGGCAAAGGCGATCGCGCGCGGGCAATTGCCCCGCGACAGCGCCGAACGCGACACGGCGATCTGCGCCAGCGCCGATTTGCCGTCCGATCGCAACGCCGACTCGGCCAGCTCGCGTCCGCGCGGCGTGGCCCGGAGGGGAACCTGGCTGCCCTTGCGCGGCTGGGTCAGTTCCAGGAACGACAGCGCCTGCAGCAGCAGCGGTTCATCGGGATAGCGCTCGAGCGAGGCTTCGAGGCATTTCTTCAGCGCCGGGCGTTGCGCGGCGTCGCGGCTCTGGCGGAAGCTGTCATAGGCGATCAGGCAGGGATAGCCGGGCGTCAGATCAGTGCCGATCAGCTTGCGCTGATGCTGGGCGATCACGCCGCCCATGCGCGCCACCGCCGACAGACCGGTGCCGATGGATTGCTCGATATCGGGTGCCGCAACGCTGCTGCCGTTGCGGGTAACCTCATAGGACCACAAGGTCGTGCCGCTGGCCTGGTGGCGCAGCGTGAGGAAGATCGGCGCGCCAGGCCCGCCACCGCGACGGCGGCCACCGCGCACGACCAGCAGATACTCGCGCGGAATATCGGTCTTGCTGACATCCTTGTGCGGCCCGGTGCTGACAGCCAGCATCTCGAAGCGCTGCAGATGCATTTCGGCAATCTGCGCGGCGGTATCAAGGTCGTCGCTGCCCTCAGCCGGTTCGGTCACAATGCTGACATGCGAAAGCTCGGCGCGCATGTCGCGCCGGGCGGCCTGTTCATCGGCGGATTCGGGCTTGGCGAGCAGCCAGACGATATAGAGCGCGGCCAGCAGAATGAGGATGCGCACCACCCACAGGATCCAGCCGCGATCGATGCCCGAGGGCGGCGCTGCACCGGCATGATGAGCGGCCAGGGGCTCGTCGCGCGCCAAGGAAGGGGCCGCGCCACCACTGGCAGAGGCTGCGGAGCCGGCAGCCGGGCTGGCGGCTGTATCGGCGGGCGGCGCTGCCGCTTCGGGCCCGGCCATGCTGACCAGCTCGACATTATATCGCCCGACTGGGATCACGATCCGGTGCCGGCCCGCTGCGTCCTGCGCGGACAGCCCTGCATAATGCAGTTCGAGCATCTTGCGCAGCCGCCCGACCTGAACGCGGGGATAGCTGTCGCTTTGCGGGTCGAAGCTGTCGTCGCGGCCCAGCCCGTCCACCGCGATCTGATAGGCCTTGAGCCGCTCGCCATTCCCGGCCAGCGTCTGTTCGACCAGATATTCGAGCAACCTGCGCAAAACGGGTGAGCGGATGAACTCCGGCGATTGCATCACCAGCGCGAGTTCTGCCTGCAATGCGCCTCTATCGGGTTGCGCACTCACCTGGGTAAAATCCCTTCGGGGTTGGCTGTTCGTCGATAGTACGGATGAAGCGCCCGGAACTGTTATCCTGTCCGCATTTGCCTCACCAAGGATATAGAGTGAAATGTAACTTTGCAATCAGACGTGACATGAAAATGCCAGGAGCACTGTAAATACTCAATTTTACGGGTAACATTGGCCGATCAGTCCGGACAGGCTTTTTGTTTCGAGGGGCTTGGAACCGGGACGGAACACTCCTATCGATGCAGGGCCATGCACTCCCCTTACCCTCCGTCTTCCGCCGCCAATGGGCGCACGCCCGCCATGCGCGAGACGCTGGGCCGATTCCTGCCCTATCTGTGGCCCGCCGAACGGCCCGATCTGAAGCTGCGCATCTGCGGGGCGATGGTGATGGTGCTGCTGGGCAAGGCAGCGGTGCTGTTCATGCCTTTCGCGTACAAGGCGGCGGTCGATCGGATGACGATCGATGGCACGACCATGGCAATGGCCGCGATCATCGCGGTGCTGGCCTATGGCGCAGCCCGGCTGGGATCGGTGCTGTTCGACAATCTGCGCAACGTGGTGTTCGAACGCGTCGGCCAGGAAGCAACGCGGACGCTGGCGGAAAATGTCTTCGTCCAGCTGCACCGGCTGTCGCTGCGCTTCCACCTGGCGCGCCGCACCGGCGAGGTCACCAAGGTGATCGAGCGCGGTACCAAGAGCATCGACGTGATGCTCTATTTCCTGCTGTTCAACATCGCGCCCACGGTGCTGGAGCTGGTGGCGGTGCTGGTGATCTTCTGGATCAATTTCGGCTTCGGGCTGGTGGTGGCGACGGTGGCGATGGTGGCGATCTACATCGCCTTTACCCGAGCGGTGACCGACTGGCGCAACCATCTGCGCGAGACGATGAACACACTCGACGGCAAGCAGCTCGCCCGCGCGGTCGATTCGTTGCTGAATTACGAGACGGTCAAATATTTCACCGCCGAAGCGCGCGAGGCCAAGCGCTATGGCGATGCCGCGCGCACCTATGCCAATGCGGCGGTGAAGTCCGAAAACTCGCTGGCGCTGCTCAATGTCGGCCAGTCGCTGATCACCAATCTGATGATGGCAGGCGCGATGGCCTATACCATCTGGGGGTGGAGCCGGGGCCAGTTCACCGTCGGCGATCTGGTGCTGGTCAACACGCTGCTGATGCAGCTGTTCCGCCCGCTCGACCTGCTCGGCATGGTCTATCGCACCATCCGCCAGGGGCTGGTCGACATGGCCGCGATGTTCGACCTGATCGATACCCCGGCAGAGATCGTCGACATCCCCGGCGCCCCGGAGCTCGACATTCGTCAGCCGTCGGTCGAGTTCCGCAATGTCGATTTCGGCTATGATCCCGACCGGCAGATCCTGCACAAGCTGAGCTTCAGGGTCGAGCCGGGCCAGACACTGGCGCTGGTCGGCCCGTCGGGCGCGGGCAAATCGACGATCGCGCGGCTGTTGTTCCGCTTCTACGATCCGCAAGGCGGGCAGGTGCTGATCGGCGGACAGGATATCGCCCGGGTGACGCAGGCCTCGCTGCGCGCCAGCCTGGGCATCGTGCCGCAGGACACGGTGCTGTTCAACGACACCATCGGCTATAATATCGGTTATGGCCGCGAGGGTGCGAGCCAGGAGGAGATCGTCCGGGCGGCGCATGGCGCGGCGATCGGCACGTTCATCGAATCGCTGCCGCGCAGCTATGAGACCGAGGTCGGCGAACGTGGCCTCAAGCTCTCGGGCGGAGAGAAGCAGCGCGTCGCGATTGCGCGCACGCTGCTGAAGAACCCGCCGCTCACCATTTTCGACGAGGCGACATCGGCGCTCGACAGCGCCACCGAGGCAGAGATACTCGACACGCTGCGCTCGCTCGCCGAAGGGCGCACCACGCTGATCATCGCGCACCGGCTGTCGACCGTCACCCATGCCGATACCATCATCGTGCTCGACAAGGGCCAGGTGGCCGAGCAGGGGTCGCACCGCGAGCTGCTGAAACTGGGCGGCCTGTACGCTGCGATGTGGGAACGTCAGGCGCAGGAGCGCGCCAAGGAAGGGGTGCCGGCATGACCCTGTGGCTGGAATGGATCGGCGCTGCGGCGATGCTGGTGGCGACACCTCAGGCCGAGCCAGTCGAGGTCAAGGTCGAGGTCGAGCAGCCGACCCGATCGGGTCCTTGGAACGACATGTATCGGGAGCCGCAGCATCCTGGCGCGACCTATCGCGTGCGATTGTTCGTCCATGCCGCGCAGGCCTGTCTTCATTTTGCCGGCGAAGAGCCCTATGATGCGGAGCGGGCCGAGTTCCTCAACGCGATGATGGACGAAAGCTGCGCCGGGTTGAAGGAGCGCTATGCCGCAATCCTGGCCGATCCGACGACCGATGCGCCTTCGCGCGCGCTGGTCGAAACAGCATGGGAGCCATTTCGTGAGTGACATGCGCCGCACAACTTTCCGCAATACCGCGATTCTGGGCCTGGCGCTGCTGACGCTGGCGGGATGCAAGGACCGCAACCAGTCCGATCGATCCCCGGTGCAGATGCCGCCGATCCTCGCCTCGATGACCGCAGCCCCTACAGCCATGAAAGATATGCCGATGTTCACTCCGCTTACCCAGGACGTTCAGGTTGCCCCGCAGATCACGCTCGATCAGGTTGCGGCGGCCAAGGCGCAAGGGGTGACGATGATCATCAACAACCGCCCCGATGGTGAAGACCCGAGCGCACCGCAGGGTGCCGAGATCGAGGCGGCAGCCAAGGCCGCTGGCATCGACTATGTCGCGATTCCCGTCACCCATGCCGGTTTTTCCGCGCCCCAGGTCGATGCGATGATCGCAGCATTGGACAAGGCCGAGGCCGGTGGCGGCAAGGTGCTGGCCTATTGCCGCTCGGGCACCCGCTCGACCCTGCTCTGGTCGCTCGCGCAAGCCAAGCAGGGCGGCAACCCCGCCGAGCTCAGCCGCATCGCCGCGCAGGCGGGCTATGACCTGAGCCCGATCCGCCCGATGCTCGACGCGTTGTCGGGCCAGGTGGAGTAACCATTCCGAAATCCTCGGCTTATGGTTAACCGGATCATAACCCTCTTGTGACCATCCTTGCGCATTCCACCGCGGCGAATCCGCAGGTGGAGATGCAAGGAGAATGGGGCATGGCCAGCCATCCCGGCGCGGCATCCGGCAATTCCGCAGCGGCACTGACGCTTGCCGAACTGCGTGAATTTGCGAGCTTCTCGCCCGGCGCGCAGCGCTATATCAAGCGCGCGCTCGATATCGGGCTGGCGCGCGAGGACGCGTTCAAGCGCTGGGCGCGCAACGCCGAGGAAACCGCCTCGATCCGCATGCACTATCTGGTCTATCAGGACCTCAAGCTGCTGCGCGGCAATGTGCCCGATGCGCCGCATGAGGACGGGTTCGAGCATTTCATGGCGCTGCTGGTGCGGCTGGCAGCGTTCGATCTGGCGCAGGGCCGGATCGAGAGCTTCTCCGCCTTCCGCTTCCTCTACGAGCGCCTGCTCGGCGCGGATGTGCGCCCCTGGCTGCCGTCCGCTTATTGCGCCGCTGCCGCGCTGCCGCAGATCCAGCCCGAACGGCGCAAGATGCTGCTCCAGTCGATCAGCGAAGCGGCCGCGACGGCCCCCGGCTGGTCGCTGCGCGCACCGGTGTTCTTCCCCGAATGGGTCGAATGGGTGAGCGGCGACTCAGCGCATTGAGGTAACGGCTTTCTAATGCAATTCTATACCGTCACCCCCCACGAACGCGGGGGTCCCGCTTCTGCGCAAAGTCCACGGAAAAGCGGGATTCCCGCGTTCGCGGGAATGACGAAGATCAGCTCGTCCCCACCAAAGCCCCCAGCACCACGCGGCGGTAGATCCGCGCGAGCGCGTCCAGATCGGCAACCGCCACCGCCTCGTCCAGCTTGTGCATCGTCGCGTTGCACAGCCCGAATTCCACCACCGGGCAGATGCGCGAGAGGAAGCGCGCGTCCGACGTGCCACCGGTGGTCGACAATTCGGTTTCGATCCCGGTTTCCGCCCGGATCGCATCGGCGATGATCGTCGAAAGCTCGCCTGGCGGGGTCAGGAATGCCTCGCCGGAAATCTTCGCCTCGACCGTTCCGCCCAGGGGCTCGGCAACGCTGCGGATCCGCTGGGTCAGCGATTCGCCGCTGTGCAGATCGTTGAAACGGATGCTGATCCGCGCCTCGGCCGCCGCCGGAATGACATTGTGCGCCGGGTTGCCGACCGCAAGGTCAGTGACCTCGATATTGCTCGGCTGGAACCAGTCGGTGCCCTCGTCCAGACGGATCGCATCGATCGCCGACAGGATCGCCACCAGCTTCGGGATCGGATTGTCGGCAAGGTGCGGATAGGCGACATGGCCCTGCGTGCCGGCCACGCGGATCCACATGTTGACCGAACCGCGTCGCCCGATCTTGACCATATCGCCCAGCCGGCTGACCGATGTCGGCTCCCCCACCAGGCACAGGTCGGGGATCGTGCCTTCGCGCTGCATCCGGTCGATCAGCGCGCGGGTGCCGTAAACCGCCGGGCCTTCCTCGTCGCCGGTGATGATCAGGCTGATCGTACCCGCCTCGCGCGGGATATCGGCGGCGGCGGCGACAAAGCTCGCGATCGATCCCTTCATGTCCACCGCGCCGCGCCCGTGGAGCAGGTCTCCGCGCACCTGCGGTTCGAACGGAGCGCTCGCCCAGCCCTGGCCCGGCGGCACCACGTCGAGATGCCCGGCAAAGGCGAAATGCCGCCCCGCATCACCCAGCGGCCGCCGGATCGCGAACAGATTTTCCACAGGTCCATCGGGTGCCTCACCGCAGACGAAGCGCGTCACCGCAAAGCCCAGCGGTTCCAGCATCGCTTCGAGGCAATCGAACACTGCGCCGGTGGCCGGGGTCACGCTTTCGCAGGCGATCAGGCGGCTGGCGAAGTCGAGCGGGTCGGCGGAAATCGTGGCAATGTCGGTCATGGGGGCTTTCTCGTTGATCGCCGCCGCATTAGCATTGCGATATGCCCAAAGTCGACCTGCAAGCCATCGCGCCAACCAATGCCACCGGATATCCGGCCCATCTGGCCGATGTCGTGCAGGGCCGCTGGTATCGCCGCCTGTCGCCTGCGCTGGGGCTGACCGATTTCGGCGCGAGCCATGTCGTGCTGAAGCCCGGCGCGTGGTCCGCCCAGCGTCACTGGCACGAGCAGGAAGACGAGTTGCTCGTCATCCTGTCCGGCAGCGCGGTGCTGGTTGACGACCATGGCCGCACACCGCTGCATCCCGGCGATGTGGCCGCCTTTCCCAAGGGCGAGGCCAATGGGCATTGCCTGATCAACGAAAGCGATGCGGACTGCGTGTTCCTGGTCATCGGGCAAAGCGTCAACGGGCCATGCCATTATCCCGATGTCGACATGCATGAAAACGGCGCCGGCGACAAACGCCGCAAGGACGGATCACCGTTCTGATCCGGACCGTCGGCGCGGACCGCTGACGGCGGCTTTACCCAATATCTGATCGAGTAGAGGCTATTCTCCCTGCTCCCGCACGGGATGCAGGAAGCATGTTCATGCCCGGTTGACCTGTGCATTTATTTCCCTAATAGGCTAATGCGAATCGCTTGCATTATCATTTGGGGGATTATCCATGAACCGCTGGTTGAACTCCGTCGCGCTGATCGGCCTGGCGGCCGCACAGATGACGGCCCTTGCTGCCGAAACACCGCGCGCCGACACCGAAACGCTCGACGAGGCCGAGGCCGCAGATGGCCGCACCATCGTCGTTTCGGCGACGCGCACCCCGATCACCATCGACGAGGCACCCGCGACGATCTCGGCCAAGACCGACGAGGAAATTGCCGACGAGCTGGCGACCGATATCAAGGATCTGGTGCGCTTCGAGCCCGGGGTGAGCGTCCGCCGCCAGCCTGCGCGTTTCGGCGCGGCGCTGGGCAGCACCGGCCGCGCGGGCAATGAGGATTTCACCATCCGCGGCATCGGCGGCAACCGCGTGCTGATCCAGGTCGATGGCGTGCGCGTGCCGATGGGCTTCAGCTTCGGCGCGCAGAGCGTGGGCCGGGGCGATTCGGTCGATATCGGGCTGGTCAAATCGGTCGAGATCCTGCGCGGCCCCGCCTCGGCGCTCTATGGCAGCGACGGCCTGGCGGGCGCGGTCAGCTTCACGCTGAGCGACCCCGAGGACATATTGAAGGGCCAGCAGATCGCCGGGCTGGTGCGCGGCCAATATGCCAGCGCCGATAGCGAATTTGCCGAAACCGCGATCCTGGCCGGTCGCAGCGGCGAGCTGTCGGCCATGATCGCCTATACCCGCCGCGATTTCGAGGAGCTGGAAAACCGGGGCACCAACGATGTGCTGGGGGCCAATCGCACCACGCCCAATCCGCAGGACGGCCAGAGCAATGCCGCGACCGCGCGGCTGGTCTGGGACCCGGCGGGCGGCCACAAGTTCCGGCTGACCGGAGAATATCTCGACAACCGCATGGTCACCGATCTGCTGTCGGGTCGTTCGGCAAGCGTCGACAATCTGGTCGCGCGCGATACCGGCAAGCGCTGGCGCGTCGCGGGCGACTGGATCTGGGAAGGCACCGGCACGATCGAGATGGCGCGGGCGAGCCTGTACTGGCAATCGGCCAAGGATCGCCAGTTCACGCAGGAAGACCGCACGCCGCTGGCCGACCGCACCCGGCTCAACACCTTCGACAACCGCGTCTATGGCGCCTCGGCCGAAGCGCGCGCCGCGTTCACGACCGGGCCTCTGACGCACAAGCTGGTGTTCGGCGGCGATGCGAGCTTCACCCGCCAGGATGGCGTGCGCGACGGCACGGTGCCGCCCGCAGGAGAGCGCTTCCCGTCCTCCGCCTTTCCGGTGACCGACTATACGCTGGCCGGGCTGTTCCTGGGCGACGAGATCAGCGTCGGCCCGCTCACCCTGTTCCCCGCCCTGCGCTTCGATTATTACAAGCTCTCGTCGCAGAATGATCCGCTGCTGCCCGCCACGTTCGTCACCACCGGCCAGTCCGGCAACCGGTTGAGCCCCAAAATGGGCGCGGTGCTGAAATTGGGCGACGAGGTGCGGCTGTTCGCCAATTACGCGCAAGGCTTCCGCGCGCCCGAGCCCAGCCAGGTCAACCAGTTCTTCGAGAATCTGGCACAGGGCTATACCTCGCGGCCCAATGCCGATCTGGGGCCTGAGCGCAGCGAGAGCATCGAGGGGGGCATCCGCTTCACCAGCGAGGCCGTGAGCCTCAGCGCCACCGCGTTCAGCGCGCGCTACAAGGATTTCATCAGCCAGGAAGTGGTCGGCGGCGGCTTCACCCCGAACAACCCGGCGGTCTTCCAGTTCATCAATCTTGACCGGGTGAAAGTGGAAGGCGCCGAGGCGCGGCTGGAGCTGCGCGACAGCAACGGCCTGAACGGCCAGGTCGCGCTGTCCTATGCCAAGGGCGATGTCATCGATCCGCAGGCAGGCACGCGCGCGCCGCTGGCCACCGTCGATCCGTTGAAGCTGGTCGCCGGGATCGGCTGGCGCGATCCGAAGGGCCGGTTTGGCGGACAGCTGATCGCCACGCACAGCGCGCGCAAGTCCGAAGACCGCAGCGCCGGCGTGTGCACGCCATCGTGTTTCCGGCCCGAGGCGTTCACCATCCTCGATGCCACCGCGTTCGTGACGCTGGGCCCGGTGACGCTGCGCGCAGGCCTGTTCAACCTCACCAACGCCAAATACGCCTGGTGGTCCGATGTGCGCGGCCTGGCCAGCAACACCACCATCGCCGATGCCTTTACCCAGCCGGGCCGCAACGGCAGTGTCTCATTGACTTATCGCTTTTGATTCGCAACAACGTTAGCATTACATTGCAGGGGTCTTGATCATGAACGTGAAAATCGTCTCGCTTGCCGCCGCCAGCCTGTTCGCGCTGGTCTCTACCGCCACTTTGGCCCATCCGCCGATTGCCGAACGCCCGGCACAGGAAGAGGCCGCCGCCTTCGAGGCCGACCGCGCCGACATCCTGGCGATGGCCGGCAATTTCAAGGTGCGCTTCGACATGCAGGAGGCCACGCCGTGGGCGAGTGGCTATGCCCCGCTCGATCGCAAGATCTCGGGCGGGCACGAGGTCGTCCGCGTGATCGAGGATAGCGGCCGCCGCATCGTGCTGCAGCATATCCTGGTCAGCGAAATCGACGGCAAGCCGCACATCACCAAGCACTGGCGCCAGGACTGGGAATATGAACCCGCCAAGGTGCTGGTCTATTCGGACCGCAACGCCTGGACCTGGGAGGACGTGCCCGAAAAGATGCGCCGCGGCCGCTGGTCGCAGACCGTCTGGCAGGTCGATGACAGCCCGCGCTATGCCGGCTGGGGCCAGTTCGAGCAGCAGGGCGGCCTGCGCCGCTGGCGGTCAAACTGGACCTGGCGTCCGCTCGCCCGGCGCGATGCGGTGCGCAATCCCGTCTATGACCGCTATTACGCGATCAACCGCCACCAGACCTCGCCCGATGGCTGGGTCCACTGGCAGGACAATATCAAGATGGGCCTGAAGGATGGCACGCTGCAGCCGATCGTGCAGGAATATGTGCTGAACACCTATAGCCGGTTCGACGGCTATAACGTCAAGGCGGCGGACGATTACTGGGCGGCGACCAAGGGCTATTGGGCGGCCGTTCGCGCCGAATGGGACAAGGTCGCCGCGACCAAGGGCGGCATTGCCATACAGGAAGAGGCCCAGGCCGGAACGATCATCAGCGGCCGGTTGCTGACGATTGCCGACGAGATTGCCGAGGGCAAGCTGACCGAGGCCAAGGCCACGGCCGAGGCGATCAAGCTGATCGACGACAATACCCGGATGACAGGTGCGAAGCGGGTCGCAAGCACCGGTCAGTAAGGGTCGGCGCTCCACCCCCTGTTGGAGCGCCGATATTCCCCTGCCCTGCCGACTGGACACGGCGGGGCGGGGGATGTTTCTCAGTGATCGTGCTGCGCCAGCGCTTCCAGCACATCCTCCAGCCGCGCCGGATCGCCCATCGCGACGACGCGGCCATCGCTGTTCTTGTGCAGCGGATCGCCATTCCAGTCGCACATATGCCCCCCGGCACCTTCGACCACGGGGACAAGCGCTGCAAAATCGTGCAGTTTCAGCCCGCTTTCGCACACCAGATCGACCGCCCCCTGCGCGACCAGCGCGTAATTGTAGCAATCCCCGCCCCAGATCAGGCGCCGGGTATCGCATTGCTTGGCGAGCGCCATGAAATGCATCGCGTCATGGTCGCTGAACAGATGCGGGCTGGTGGTCGCGAGCACCGCATCGCCGATATCGGGACAGAGCCGCGCCTTGACCGGCTTGCCGTTGAAGGTGGTGCCGCGCCCGGTCGCGCCGACCCAGCGCTCGCGCCCGATCGGCTGGTCGATCACGCCCAGCACCGGCCATTCCTCGGCGATCAGCGCAATCAGCGTGCCGAAGATCGGCCGCCCGGCGATGAAGCTGGTGGTACCGTCGATCGGATCGAGCACCCAGACCCGTCCCGTCGTCCCGGGCTTCTCGCCATATTCCTCGCCGATCACGCCATCGCGCGGGGCTTCGGCATCCAGGATCGCGCGCATCGCGGCTTCGGCGGCGCGGTCGGCCTCGGTCACCGGCGAGGCATCGGCCTTGCGGTCGGTGGTGAAATCGGCGCGGTAAAAGGGGCGGATCGCTTCGCCCGCGGCTTCGGCGAGCCGCTGGGCGAGCTCGATATCCTTGCTGTGTATCATGGCTGAGTAGCTAGGGACTGTCGGCACGCTTGGCCAGAGGCGATGGCGTCAGAACAGGCCGAGCGCCACCACCTCGTCGTCGGACAGCAGAACACCGAACTGTTCGGCCAGCAGCGTGCGCAGAGGACCACTGCCGGTAACATGCATCCGCTGCGTATCTCCCCCCTGCTGGACGCTGAACTGATCGTTGGTGAGGGACTTGAGCCCGTCGCGGGTGACCTGGCTGACCAGAACATTGCGGATGAAGCGCGATTCGGGCGAGGTCGCGGTCCAGTGGTTGGACATGGCGATATCCGACGGCTGGGCGAGTTCATCGGTGAAGCTGTACTGCGGCCGGATGTCGCCGCCGAAATGCCGTTCGAGCATCCAGCCGAACGCGTCGTCCCGGCGCAGCCGGTGGACCGCGCCGTCATTGCCCGCTGCCTCGGCGCCATCGGCGATCCGCATGGCGGGGACATGCCCGCCGCCAAAGCCCGCATCGGCGAGCCAGCGCTCACCATCCAGCCACACCGCCAGCACGATATGCGTGCGCGGCGGCACCGGGTCGTCCGGCTGCTGGCGAAACCAGACGCGCGCCAGCAGCGGATCGACGCGAAAGCCAAGCTCTGCCAGCCCGCGCGCAAACAGCGGGTTGAGTTCGAAGCAATAGCCACCGCGCGTTCCGGAGAGCAGCTTGTCGGCCACCGCATCGGGATCGATATCGACCCCGCGGCCCAGCCGGGCGTCTAGCGCATCATAGGGAATTGCCAGCCGCTGCGCCCAGAGCAGCGCATCCAGCCCGGCCAGATCGACCGAGGGCCGCTGCGACAGGCCCAATCGCGCGAGATAGCGATCCAGAAAAACGGTCAACGCGCGCCGCCTTCTGTTTCCGGCACGGCGACGCGCAGCGGCTTGCCATCGGGCACCACCCAGCTGGAGACCGCGCGCAGACCTTCGGGCCCAGCCTTGCCCCAATGCACCGTGCCCGGTGCGATGCGGATCGCCTGGCCGGGGCGCAGAACCTCTTCGCCCATGCCTTCGCGCGCGATCACGGTGCTGCCGCCCAGGATGGTGAGGAATTCCTCGCCATGATGGTAATGGCGGGGGATCGGCGCATTGCCGGGAATGTTCAGATCGCCGGTCACAAGATGATGGCCCGGCGCAGCCTCGATCGGCCCGGACAGAAGCTCGGTAATACCGGGCCTCGGCTGATAGACGGCAGGTCCGGCCGGGGCGGAGGATACGCAACCGCCAAGCGCCGCCGCCAGCACCATATGCAGCGGCAGCACGGGCAGGCGAGCCATCATGGGCTCAGTCGAACAGGCTGGAGACCGAGCTTTCATCGGCGATGCGGCGGATTGCCTCGCCGATCAGCGCTGCCATCGGCAGGCTGCGGATATGGCTCGACTGCGCCACGGCTTCGGTGGCCTGGATTGAATCGGTGATGACCAGTTCCTTCAGCGAACTGTTGTTCACCCGCGCCACTGCACCGCCCGACAGCACGCCGTGCGTGACATAGCTGACCACATCGACCGCGCCTGCATCCTTGAGTGCCTGCGCGGCGTTGCACAGCGTGCCGCCTGAATCGACGATATCGTCGATCAGGATGCAGAAGCGCCCTTCGACATTGCCGATGATGTTCATCACTTCCGATTCGCCGGGGCGTTCGCGGCGCTTGTCGACAATGGCCAGCGGCGCGTTGTCGAGCCGTTTGGCGAGCGCGCGCGCGCGCACCACGCCGCCGACGTCGGGCGATACGACCATCAGCTTGTGTTCGCCAAAACGCGCCTGGATGTCCGCCGCCATGACCGGCGCGGCATAGAGGTTATCGGTCGGGATATCGAAAAAGCCCTGGATCTGCCCGGCGTGCAAATCGACCGACAACACGCGGTCAGCGCCGGCAACGGTGATCAGATTGGCGACCAGCTTGGCCGAAATCGGCGTGCGCGGCCCGGGTTTGCGGTCCTGCCGGGCATAGCCGAAATAGGGGATGACCGCGGTGATGCGCCGTGCCGATGCGCGCTTCAGCGCATCGATGCAGATCAGCAGCTCCATCAGATTGTCGTTCGCCGGATAGCCGGTCGACTGGATCACGAACACATCTTCGCCGCGCACATTCTCGTGGATCTCGACGAAGATTTCCTCGTCGGCAAAGCGGCGGACGCTGGCATCGGTCAGCGGCATTTCCAGATAGGCGGCAATGGAGCGCGCCAGCGGCAGGTTGCTGTTGCCAGACAGGATTTTCATGTGGCTTCCCCGTTGCCCTGATCGATCGCGCCTGCCTTAGCCAGATGACCTGCAAACCGGAAGATGAAACTTTGATGAAATTCGGGCGGGCGTCATTTGCGGCGTCAAAAGCTGTTGCTGCCCAACCGGCCAGCCCCTATCCCGCAGCGATGACCGACCGGCTTATCATCACGCTTGTCCAGTGCGGGCAGACCATTGGCGATCTTGGCCGCAATGCCGACGCGATGCTCGAGGCACGCGCAGAGGCTGCAGATTGCGACCTCATCGTCTTTCCCGAGCTGCAGCTGATCGGCTATCCGCCCGAAGACCTGGTGCTGAAGCCCGCGCTGATCGCCCGCGCCACAGAGCAGCTCGAACGGCTCGCCGCCGCCACCGCCGATGGTGGCCCGGCGATGCTGGTGGGCAGCGTGTTCCAGCGTGAGGGCGGGCTCTATAATGGCGTCGCCCTGCTCGACGGCGGCAGGATCGCCGCGGTGCGGCTCAAGCACGAGCTGCCCAATTACGGCACGTTCGACGAAAAGCGGCTGTTCGCCTCTGCGCCGCTGCAATCGCCGGTGCCGTTCCGGGGCGTGATGCTGGGCCTGCCGCTGTGCGAGGACATCTGGTACCCGACCGTGTGCGGGCATCTGAAAGCGATGGGCGCCGAGCTGCTGATCGCACCGCATGGCAGCCCGTACGAGATCGAGAAGGACGACCGCCGCCTGCACAATGTGGCGCGCGCGCGTGTCGCAGAGACCGGCCTGCCGCTGGTGTTCCTCAACCGCATCGGCGGGCAGGACGAGCTGGTGTTCGATGGCGCGTCGTTCGTGGTCAACGCCGATGGATCGCTGAGCCATCAGCTGCCCGACTGGGAAGCCGCGACGGTGCGCACCGAATGGACGAAGAGCGAGGCCGGATGGCATTGCGCGCCGGGCGAGATCCATGCGCTCGATCCGTTCCCGCAGGACGTCTATCACGCCATGATCGTGGGGCTGCGCGACTATGTGAACAGCAACGGCTTTCCCGGCGTGGTGCTGGGCCTGTCGGGCGGGATCGACAGCGCGCTGTCGGCTGCGGCCGCGGTCGATGCACTGGGGCCGGAGCGGGTGTGGTGCGTGATGCTGCCCAGCCGCTATACCAGCCAGTCCAGCCTCGACGATGCTGCAGAATGTGCCCGGATGCTGGGCTGCCGGCTCGACAGCATTCCGATCGCGCCTGCCGTCGAGGCGTTCGATGCGATGCTGGCCCCCAGCTTTGAAGGACGTGCGCCCGATCTTGCCGAGGAGAATATCCAGTCGCGCATCCGCGCGGTGACGCTGATGGGGCTGAGCAACAAGTTCGGCCCGATGCTGCTCACCACCGGCAACAAGAGCGAGATGAGCGTCGGCTATGCCACGATCTATGGCGATATGGCGGGCGGCTATAATGTGCTGAAGGATGCGTACAAGCTGACGGTGTTCGAGCTTTCACGCTGGCGCAACGCCCACAAGCCGCCACTGGGCCTTGGCCCCGATGGCCCGGTGATGCCCGAAAGCGTCATCACCAAGCCACCCAGCGCGGAACTGCGCCCCGACCAGCGCGATGACGACAGCCTGCCGCCCTACGAAATTCTCGACCCCATATTGCATGGCCTGGTCGAGGAGGAGCTGAGCGTTGCCGAGATCGTCGCGCGCGGCTTCGATGCGGCGACCGTCACGCGGATCGAGCGGCTGCTGTACCTGGCCGAATACAAGCGCCGCCAGGCCCCGCCGGGGGTAAAGCTGGGCATCCGCAATTTCGGCCGCGACCGGCGGTACCCGATCACCAACCGGTTCCGCACCGCATGACCACCACCCGTTTCGCCCCGTCCCCCACCGGGCATCTGCATATCGGCAATATCCGCACCGCGCTGCACAACTGGATGTGGGCGAAGAAAACGGGCGGCCGCTTCATCCTGCGCATCGATGATACCGATGCCGAGCGCAGCCGCGAGGACTATGTCGAGGGCATCCGCGCCGACCTCGCCTGGCTGGGGCTCACCCCCGATGCCGAATATCGCCAGTCCGAGCGTGGCGCGCTTTACGAGGCGGCGTTCGACAAGCTTCGCGCGGCGGGCCGGGTCTATGCCTGTTACGAGACCGCCCAGGAGCTCGATCTCAAGCGCAAGATCGCGCTGGGGCGCGGGCTGCCGCCGGTCTATGACCGCGCCGCGCTGAACCTGACCGATGCCGAGCGCGCCGATCTGGAAGCGCAGGGCCTTCGCCCGCACTGGCGCTTCAAGCTCGATCACGCCGAGCCCATCGCCTGGAACGACCTGATCCGGGGCCAGCAGAAATTCGACGCCGCCAGCCTGTCCGATCCGGTCATCCGCCGCGCCGATGGCAGCTGGCTGTACATGCTCCCGTCCGCCATCGACGATATCGACATGGCCATCACCCATGTCGTGCGCGGCGAGGATCATGTCTCGAACACCGCCGTGCAGCTGCAGATGTTCACCGCGCTGGGCAGCACCCCGCCCGCCTTCGCGCATGAGGCGCTGCTGACCGGCGCGGAAGGCAAGCTGTCGAAGCGACTGGGCTCGCTGGGGGTGAACGAACTGCGCGAGAAGCATATCCTGCCCCAGGCGATCGTCGCGTTGCTGGCGCGGCTGGGCACGTCCGATCCGGTCGAGCCGCTGCACGACCGTGCCGCCTTGCTCGAAACCTTCGATTTCGCCCGGTTCGGCCGCGCGCCCGCCCGCTTTGCCGAGGAGGATCTGGAGCGGATCAACCGCCAGCTGGTCCACACCGCCGACCACGCGCTGGTCGCCGATCAGCTGCCGCCGGAGGTCAACGAGGCCGCGTGGCACGCCATCCGCCCCAATATCGCGCATCTCGGCGAGGTCGGCGATTACTGGCGGATCATCGCTGGGCCGATTGCAGCGCCTGCGCCCGAGCCGGAGGATGCAGCGTATCTCGCAGAGGCACGCACCGCGCTGGAGGGCATCGATTTCGGCCCCAGCGTCTGGAAGGACTGGACCGAAGCGCTCAAGGCCAGCACCGGTCGCAAGGGCAAGGCGCTGTTCCTGCCGCTCCGCCGCGCGCTCACCGGCATGGACCATGGGCCCGACATGGGCGAGCTGCTGCCCCTGATCGGCCGCGACCGTGCCCTGACGCGGCTGGACCGTTAGTCGCTAACCTGTTCTCCGGCGAAAGCCGGAGCCCAGGAGTCAGGTCGCACAACATCGCCCTGGGCTCCGGCTTTCGCCGGAGAACGGTTGAGTCACGGGAAATGGGAGCGCGTAGCGTTCAACAACGCGAGCCGAGCGGAGGTGGGACAGGCCCTTCCCATAGCGTATTTGAGCGCGCATATGACAGGCATGACCCAGCCAGACCCTCGCTCGTTCCTGTACCGCCCCGATGCGCTCGATCCCGATGCCGCGCAGGCCATCACCCGCGATGCGCTCAAGGCTTGCGATGACGGCGAACTGTACCTGCAATATGCCGCCAGCGAGAGCTTCGTGTTCGATGATGGCCGCCTGAAAACGGCGGATTACTCGACCGATTCGGGCTTCGGCCTGCGCGGCGTTTCGGGCGAGATGACCGGCTTTGCCCATGCCAATGATGTCAGCGCCAGCGGTATCCGCCGCGCCGCCGAGACGCTGAAGCTGCTCGACCCGGCCAAGGGCGCGACCGCACCGCCGCCGCGCCAGAACAACCGCCACCTCTATACCGACGGAAATCCGCTCGAGAGCATTCCGTTCGAGGCGAAGATCGCTTTGCTGGAAAAGATCGACGCCGCCGCGCGCGCGCGCGATCCGCGCGTCGCGCAGGTGACCGCGAGCCTGGTCGGCAGCTGGTCGGTAATCGAGGTGGTGCGCGCCGATGGCTTCGTCGCCACCGATGTGCGTCCGCTGGTCCGGCTCAACGTGTCGATTGTCGCGCAGAACGGCGATCGACGCGAGGTCGGCAGCTTCGGCATGGGCGGGCGCTATCTCTATGACAGCCTGTTCGATGAGGCGACCTGGAACCGCGCGATCGACGAGGCGCTGGCCCAGGCCTTGACCAATCTGGAGAGCATCGCTGCGCCTGCGGGCGAGATGACCGTGCTGCTCGGCCCCGGCTGGCCCGGCATCATCCTGCACGAGGCGATCGGGCACGGGCTGGAGGGCGATTTCAACCGCAAGGGCACCAGCGCCTTTTCGGGCCGCATCGGCCAGCGCGTCGCCGCCGATGGCGTGACCGTGGTCGACGATGGTTCGATCCAGGACCGGCGCGGCTCGCTCAGCATCGACGATGAAGGCACCCCGACCCAAGAAAACGTGCTGATCGAAAACGGTATATTGCGCGGCTATATGCAGGACCGGCTGAACGCCCGGCTGATGGGCGTCGCCCCCACCGGCAACGGCCGCCGCCAATCCTATGCCCACGCGCCGATGCCGCGCATGACCAACACCTTCATGCGCGCCGGCAACGACGATCCGGCGGAACTGCTCTCCCGCGTCAAGAACGGCATCTATGCCAAGAGCTTCGGCGGCGGCCAGGTCGATATCGTCTCGGGCAAGTTCGTCTTCACCTGCACCGAAGCGTACCGGGTCGAGAACGGCAGGCTGGGCGCCCCGATCAAGGGCGCGACGCTGATCGGCGACGGCCCCACCGTGCTGACCAAGGTCACCGGCATCGGCAACGATTTCGCGCTCGACGAAGGCGTCGGCATGTGCGGCAAGGCAGGCCAGGGCGTGCCCGCAGGCGTGGGACAACCGACGCTGCTCGTCGGCGGGCTGACGGTGGGGGGAACGGGCTGATCCCGCACCGTTTACAGGCAACTCCCTAGCGGCTGCCTGCAAACGATGCGTAACCTGCTCAGCCCAAGGCAGCACTGACCGCTTGCGCCATGCGCGTTGTCGGACGCCCCAGCAGGCGTGACAGAGTGCCACTGCCATCCTCCAGCCAGCCTTCAGGCGCCTTGACGTCCACATCGACGAGCATCGCAGCAAACCCGGTCGGCAGACCGAAGCTTTCAAGGATGCCCTGATAGACTTCGGGCGGCAGGTCATTATAGGGCAGCGGCTTGCCCGACTGACGCGCGACTTCTGCGGCCAGGTCCGTCAGCGTGAAGGCTTCATCGCCGCCAAGCTCATAGGTCTGGCCTGCATGGTCGGCGCTGGCAGCAACGGCCGCGATGGCTTCGGCATAATCGCTGCGGGTAGCGGGCGTAAACCGGGCAGCGCCTGCCGACCCGATCAGCGCGCCAGCCTGCAGCGCGGCGTCCAAGGTACCGGTCCAGTTTTCCGTATACCAGCCGTTGCGCAGGATCGTCGCCGACAGGCCCGATTCGGCGATGATATCTTCAGTCGCGCGGTGATCCTCGGCGATCAGCATGGGCGATACGTCCGCCTTGAGGATCGAGGTGTAGATGATGCGGCCCACGCCTGCGGCCTTGGCAGCCTCAATCACGTTGCGGTGCTGGCCGACGCGGTCGTTGAAATCGCTCGACGAGATCAGCACCAATGTCTCAACCCCGGCCAGCGCAGGGGCCAGGGCATCGGGCTGGCGCGTGTAATCGAAGGCGCGGGCCTCGACACCGAGATTGGCGACCTTGGCGGGATCGCGGGCGAGCGCAACGATCTGCGCGGGATCGACACGGGCCTTGAGGAAATCGATGGCGGCGCGGCCAAGCTGTCCGCTGGCTCCGGTAATCGCGATGGTCATGGGCAATGCTTCCTTTTGAGATATTGACCGCCAGCAGATAGAAGCATACGCACAAAACGTAAGTACCAACATTTTTGTAAGTATGGAAAAAGGTGAGCCTTGTGGAATTCATACCCGATGTGCTGAACGAGAAATGCGGATCGCGGCAGGTACTGGGCCATTGCACCAGCCGCTGGGGATCGCTGGTGCTGATCGCACTGCTCGATGGCACCATGCGGTTCAGCGCCCTGCGCCGCCGCATCGGCGGGGTGTCCGAACGGATGCTCACCCAGTCGCTGCGGCTGCTGGAGGAGGACGGCTTCGTCCAGCGCACCGCGCACCAGGTGGTCCCCCCGCATGTCGATTATGATCTGACCCCGATGGGCCGAGAGGTGGCGCAAAAGGTGCTGGCGCTGGCGCAGTGCATCGAAGGCAATCTGGCGGCGATCATGCGCAACTACGCAGCCCGGGACGCGGCGGCGGGCAACACATGAGATGGCCCGGCTGGATCGGCCGCACCGAAGGCTTGTCCCCCCTTCCCCCCCGCATAACCTTGCGCTAAGGGCTTGGCCGACTTATCGGTTGATGCATCGGCCCGCCGGTTCCGCGCAAAAAAATGGTCGCGCGCGTCCCCATCCGGCCCGTCGGTGACGAACCGAAAAAGGCTGGGCATCGCTTCGGTGCCCTGGGACACACAGAACTGGAAGGGACTCCACATGACCGCTGTTGGACAGGACACGCTCGGCACCCGGGCGACGATGGAGGTGGGCGGCAAGTCCATCGCTTATTATTCGCTGGCCAAGGCGGCGGAGAAGCTCGGCGATATCTCGCGGCTGCCGTTCAGCATGAAGGTGCTGCTCGAGAACATGCTGCGCTTCGAGGACGGCGGCTTCACCGTCTCGGTGGCCGATGCGCAGGCGATTGTCGACTGGCAGAAGAACCCCTCGTCCGATGCGGAAATCCAGTATCGCCCCGCGCGCGTTCTGCTGCAGGATTTCACCGGCGTGCCTTGCGTGGTCGACCTTGCCGCGATGCGCGATGCGATCGCCAAGCTCGGCGGTGACACCAGCAAGATCAACCCGCTCGTCCCCGTGCACCTCGTCATCGACCACTCGGTGATGGTGGACGAATTCGGTCATCCCAAGGCGTTCGAGCAGAACGTGGAAATCGAATATTACCGCAATGGCGAGCGTTACGACTTCCTGAAATGGGGTTCCAAGAGCCTCGACAACTTCAAGGCTGTCCCTCCGGGCACCGGCATCTGCCACCAGGTGAATCTTGAGAACATCGCGCAGGCGGTGTGGACCAGCACCGATGCTTCGGGTGCAACCGTGGCCTATCCCGATACCTGCGTCGGCACCGACAGCCACACCACGATGATCAACGGCCTGGGCGTGCTCGGCTGGGGCGTCGGCGGCATCGAGGCGGAAGCCGCGATGCTCGGCCAGCCGGTCTCGATGCTGATCCCCGAAGTCGTCGGCTTCAAGCTCACCGGTCAGCTGCGCGAAGGCGTGACCGCCACCGACCTGGTGCTCACCTGCACGAACATGCTGCGCAAGCATGGCGTGGTCGGCCGTTTCGTCGAATATTACGGCCCGGGTCTCGCCTCGCTGAGCCTCGCCGACCGCGCGACGCTCGCCAACATGGCGCCCGAATATGGCGCGACCTGCGGCTTCTTCGGCATCGATGACAAGACCATCGATTACATGCGCCTGACCGGCCGCGATGAAGACGCGCTTGCTCTGGTCGAAGCCTATGCCAAGGCGCAGGGCTTCTGGATCGAACCCGATGCCGTGGACCCGGTGTTCACCAGCACGCTCGAACTCGACATGTCGACCGTCGTCCCCTCGCTCGCCGGCCCCAAGCGCCCGCAGGACCGTGTCGACCTGACCGAAGTCGACGATGTCTTCGCCAAGGACATGGCCGAAACCTACAAGAAGGCCAACCAGCGCGTTGCCGTCGAAGGCAAGGACTTCGATATCGGCGATGGCGACGTGATGATCGCCGCGATCACCAGCTGCACCAACACCTCGAACCCTGGCGTGATGGTCGCAGCCGGCCTTGTCGCCAAGAAGGCGCACGAGCTGGGCCTTCGCCCCAAGCCCTGGGTCAAGACCTCGCTGGCCCCCGGATCGCAGGTGGTCACCGATTATTTCGAAAAGGCAGGGCTGCAGACGCATCTTGATGCGGTCGGCTTCAACCTGGTCGGCTATGGCTGCACCACCTGTATCGGCAACTCGGGCCCGCTGGCCGAGCCGATCAGCAAGGCGATCAACGAGAACGGCCTGGTCGCCGCTGCCGTCATCTCGGGCAACCGCAATTTCGAAGGCCGCGTGTCGCCCGACGTGCGCGCCAACTTCCTGGCTTCGCCGCCGCTGGTCGTCGCCTATGCGCTCAAGGGCACGGTGATCGAAGACTTCACCACCACCCCGATCGGCACCGGCAAGAGCGGCCAGGACGTGTTCCTCAAGGACATCTGGCCGACCAACCTGGAAGTCGCCGACACCATGGCGTCGTGCATGGACCGCGCAATGTTCCAGGCGCGTTACGCCAATGTCTATCTCGGGGACGAGCATTGGCAGGCGATCAATGTGGAAGGATCGGAAACCTATAGCTGGCGCGCCGGATCGACCTATGTCGCCAACCCGCCCTATTTCGAAGGCATGAGCATGACGCCCGCCCCCGTGGGCGACATCATCGAGGCCAAGCCGCTCGCGATCCTGGGCGATTCGATCACCACCGACCACATCTCGCCCGCAGGTTCGATCAAGGCGGACAGCCCGGCGGGCAAGTGGCTGATGGAGCATCAGGTCGCCAAGGCCGACTTCAACAGCTATGGCGCGCGCCGTGGCCATCATGACGTGATGATGCGCGGCACCTTCGCCAATATCCGCATCAAGAACGAGATGGTCCCCGGCATCGAAGGCGGCATGAGCCGCTATGGCCAGGAAGTGATGCCGATCTATGACGCCGCGATGCGTCACAAGGCCGATGGCACGCCGCTGGTCGTGATTGCGGGCAAGGAATATGGCACCGGATCGTCGCGCGACTGGGCGGCCAAGGGTACCAACCTGCTCGGCGTCAAGGCGGTGATCGTCGAAAGCTTCGAGCGTATCCACCGTTCCAACCTGGTCGGCATGGGCGTGCTGCCGCTGCAGTTCCAGAATGGCGACACGCGCGACAGCCTGGGCCTGACCGGTGACGACACGTTCACGATTCGGGGCATTGCCGATCTGAAGCCGCGCCAGCAGGTGACGGTGGAAGTGACGCGCGCCGATGGTTCGACCTTCAGCTTCGAGGCTTTGTGCCGCATCGATACCGCCAACGAGATCGAGTATTTCATGAACGGCGGCATCCTGCATTACGTGCTGAGGAAGCTGGCTGCATGAAGCCGATCGTGTCACGGGCCATTGTCGCGCTGACCAGCGCGGCCCTGGCCCTTGGCGCGGCCCCCATGGTGGCGGCGCAAGCCCCGGCCCGCGCCGTCTCCCTGTCCAATGATCCGCAGGAGGCGGGCCTGACCTGCTTCTATGCTGCCGTCGTTACCGGTGGCGGCAAGATCGAGGCGGCAGCCGAGGCAAGCTGGTTCCTGTTCGACCTTGTTCGCAAGCAGACGGAAGGCTCGCCCGAAACCTTTGTCGATCGGCTCGAAGAGGCGGCCGGCCTTCCCCCGCCGAACATCGACACGCTGGCCGCCGATGCCCCGGCCCTGGTGCCGCAATGCGCCAGCCGCTATCCGCTGATCAGCTCGAAGCGGGTGGTCACGCTGCCGTCCGATCCCTTCACCCGTGAAATGCAGTGCTTTGCGCTGACCAGCTATCTGGCCGGCATGGCCGAGAGCGAGCTGGAAGATTCGGGCGAAAGCGCCTTTGGCAAGCGCGTGGCAGCCCTTGCCGACACGCTGGCCGCGCGCCTGACCGAAGAGCGCGCCAAGGCAGCGGGCATTGCCGATGCCAATGCCATGCAACAGGTCTTCGCGCGCTCGCTGCGCGATATCAGCCCGCTGGGCAATCCGATGAAGGTGCTGGAAGCCTGCGAGGCGGCCCAGTGACCGGCGCGGCTCCCCCTGCGCCTGTGCAGAGGAGCCATTAGATGCCGCGCCTGCGCCAGGTTCCGCGCGACGAGGCGGACGAATATGTCCGCAAGCTCTATACCGCGCTGTTCGGGGATCGCGATCCGGTCGAACAGCCGGGCACCGCGACCGGTACGCCAGGAAACTGGTGGACGGTGTTCGCGCTGGTCCCCGACGCGTTTCGCCACACCACCGAAGGCTTCGGCTTCTACCGCTCGGACAAGCGCAAGCTCGACCCTGTGTTGCGCGAACTCGGCCAGACCCGGGCGGGCTATGCGGTGGGGTCGCGCTTCGTTTATTCGCAGCACATGAAGGCCGCGCGCTTTGCAGGCCTTTCCGAAGAGCAGGTCCAGGCGATCGCGCACTGGCAGGTCGCCGATTGCTTCACGCCGATCCAGCGCGCAGTGCTCAGCTTTACCGATGCGCTGGTGCTGCAGCACGGGCGGGTCCCCGATGGCGTGTTCACCGCGCTGAAGGCGGAGCTCTCCGACGAGGAGATCCTCGAGCTCACCTATGTCACTGCGACCTATATGATGCACGGCGTCATGAGCCGCGCGCTGCGACTGGAATATGACGATATCGACGATCCGGTGACCGAGGTTGCCGCGCCCGAAGGCGCGACCGCCGATGTCATGGGCATGGTCGACCGGCGGAAACGGGACTGACATGAGCTATCACCACCTCGCCATGGCGGCGCGCGACATCGCCGCGATCCACGATTTCTATGAACGCATCACCGGGTTCGAGCTGGTCAAGGTGGAGATCGCGCCGATGATGGGCGGCGGCTGGGGCAAGCATTTCTTCTATCGGATGGATGGCGATGACAGCAGCTTCATTGCGTTCTGGGAGCTGAACGAGGTGCCGGGGGCAGACGCCCATGAGTTCAACCTCAACAAGGCCGCGCACATGCCGCCGGGCACCAACCACTTTGCCTTTGCGGTGCACAGCGCCGAGCAACTCGACGCGCGCCGCGACCAGTGGAATGCAGCTGGGCTTGACGTGCTGGAGATCGACCACAATTGGTGCCGGTCGATCTACACCCGCGACCCCAATGGCAATATGGTCGAATTCTGCCTGACCACCGGCACGTTTTCCGAGGCTGACAGGACGCGCGCGCTCGCGGCGCTGGGCGAACGGACGATGATTCCCTCGCCGCCGCCGGCCGCGATGCGGCAATGGCTGGCAGCAGACCGGCAGGAGCCTGCGATTCCGCAGGACTGAACGCGCCCGCGCGCTTGACTTTGCACCCTGCCGCCCTTATGCGCCCAGCTTTCGCGGGGACGGCCCGGCCGGTTTCCGCAGCGAATCATTCATAACCGTTTTTCAGGAGTGCCGCATGAAGCGCACATTTCAGCCCAGCAATCTCGTGCGCGCGCGTCGCCATGGTTTCCGTTCGCGCAGCGCGACCCCGGGTGGCCGCGCCGTGCTGCGTGCACGTCGTGCCCGTGGCCGCAAGCGCCTGAGCGCCTGATCGGGCCGCCGCCCGTGATTGCGGGCGCGGACGACAGCATGGACAAGGACAACACGGGCGCTCCGGAGCCTTCCGGGGCGCCCGTTGTCATGCGTCAACGGTCCGATTTTCTCGCCGCCAATGGGGGCCTGCGTGTCGGGACGCCGGGCTTCGTGCTGCTGGTCAAGCCGCGCGCCGATGCCGATGCCATGCGCCGCATCGGCTATACCGTGACCAAGAAGACCGGCAACGCGGTGGTGCGCAACCACATCAAGCGCCGTTTCCGCGAGCTTGCACGCGCGGTGCTGCCCGATCATGGCATAGCAGGGGCTGACCATGTGCTGATCGGCCGGACCGAGGCGCTGACCCGCGACTTTGCCGACATGAAAAGCGACCTCGCCCGTGCGCTGGTACGGGTACGCGAAGGCAAGGCTTCGTCCGATCGCCGCCCGCCGCGCGGCAAGCCGCGCAAGCGCTGATGCGACGTCGCCGGTCGCTGCCGCCCGCGCATCCGTCTAATCGCGGTGGCCCGCCGGGTCGCAAGCTGCTGACGGCAATGCAGATGGAACACCGATGCGTCACCTGCTGATCCTGATCGCCCGTGGCTGGCAGCTTGGCCCCTCGCGCGTGCTGCCGCCCAGCTGTCGCTACAGCCCCAGTTGCTCGCAATATGCGATCGAGGCGCTGACGCGCTACGGTGCGATTAAGGGTGGCTGGCTGGCGATGAAGCGGCTATTGCGCTGTCACCCATGGGGCGGGCACGGCCATGATCCGGTGCCCTGATGCACATATGCGCCCCCTTTTTGAATTGCCGGAACGAGGTTTGAAGCGTGGAGAATCAGCGTAACGTCATCCTGGCCATCGGTTTGATGGCTCTGGTCCTGTTCGGATGGCCCTATGCGCTGGAGATCCTGTATCCCACGCCGCCTGCTGTCGAAGGATCTGCCCAGGCGGGCGGCAAGAGCAGCAGCGCCGCAGCCCCTTCCGTGTCGGGCACCGTGCCCGATACCGGCACCGCGCCCAAGGTGATCCGCGACCGCAAGGCGGTCATCGCCGGCTCCGCGCGCATCCCCATCGATGCGCCCCGCGTCGCCGGATCGATCAACCTGACCGGCGCACGGCTCGATGATATCGTGCTCAAGGATTATCGCGAGAAGCTCGACAAGAACAGCGACCGAGTCCACCTGTTCTCGCCTGCCGGCACCGAGGATCAGTATTTCGCGCAGTTCGGCTGGATCGGCGACGGCGTTGTCGTCCCCACCAGCCAGACCGTCTGGACCGCCACCGGCACCAAGCTGACGCAGCAGACCCCGGTGACGCTCACCTGGACCAACCCGGCGGGGCAGCGCTTCGAGATCAGCTTTTCGATCGACGCCAATTATCTGATCAGCGTCACCCAGCGCTTCGTGAACAGCGGCACCACGCCCGCCATCGTACGCCCGCTGGGCCTGATCAACCGGACCAGCGCCAATGCCGACCCCAGCACCTGGACGGTGCGCAATGGCCCGCTGGGCGTGTTCGACGATGTCGCCGATTTCGACGTGCATTATGACGATCTCGACGAGAACCCCAAGAAGCTGGTCGAGTATAACGGCAATATCGACTGGCTGGGCTTTACCGACCATTACTGGCTGTCTGCGCTGATCCCCGCACCGGGCGCGAGCGCCAAGGCAGCGGGCAATTTCCGCGCGCTGGGCGGCAAGCTCTACCAGTCGGAACTGCTGTTCGACACGACGGTCGTGGCACCTGGCCGCCAGATCGAGACCAAGTCGATGCTGTTCGCAGGGGCCAAGGAAACCGAACTGCTCGACGATTATGTCGACGCCAAGAACATCAAGCTGCTCGATCGCGCGGTCGACTGGGGCTGGTTCATCTGGTTCGAAAAGCCGATCTTCAAGCTGCTCAACTGGCTGTTCGAACAGGTCGGCAATTTCGGCGTCGCCATCATCCTGCTGACCATCATCATCCGCGGCCTGATGTTCCCGATCGCGCAGAAGCAGTTCGCCTCGATGGCGGCGATGCGCGCGGTGCAGCCCAAGATGAAGGCGCTGCAGGAACGCTACAAGGACGACAAGCAGAAGCTCCAGAGCGAGATGATGGAGCTGTACAAGAAGGAAAAGGTCAATCCGCTCGCCGGATGCCTGCCGATGTTCCTGCAGATCCCGGTCTTCTTCGCGCTGTACAAGGTGCTGCTGCTGGCCATCGAGATGCGCCACCAGCCGTTCGTGCTGTGGATCAAGGACCTGTCCGCGCCCGACCCGCTGACCCCGGTCAACCTGTTCGGGCTGCTGCCCTTCGACCCGCCGAGCATGATCGCCATCGGCGTGCTGCCGATCATCCTGGGCGTCACCATGTGGCTTCAGTTCAAGCTCAATCCCGCGCCGATGGATCCGGTCCAGCAGCAGGTCTTCTCGATCATGCCCTGGGTGCTGATGTTCGTGATGGCGCCGTTTGCGGCAGGCTTGCAGCTCTATTGGGCGATGTCGAACGTGCTCACCATCGCGCAGCAGAAATGGCTCTACAGCCGCCATCCGCAATTGAAGGAGCTGGCGGCCAAGGAAGCAGCAGAGAAAGCGGCGAAAGCCGATGGCAAGGGCAAGGCGTGAGCAGCGAAGACACACCCGTTCACCCGCTGCTGCAGGAAGCCAACCGGCTGTTTTCCGGCCCGGTCAACTTCCTTAAGTCCGCGCCCTCGCTCGAATTCCTGCCGCCGCCTGCGGTGCCCGAGATCGCCTTTGCGGGCCGGTCGAATGTCGGCAAGTCCTCGCTGCTCAACGCGCTGGTGGGCAGGCGCGCGATCGCCCGCACCTCGGTGACGCCGGGGCGCACGCAGGAGCTCAATTTCTTCGATGTCGGCGATCCGCCGCGCTTTCGCGTGGTCGACATGCCGGGCTATGGCTTTGCCAAGGCGCCCAAGGATGTCGTCAAGAAATGGCGTTTCCTGATCAACGACTATCTGCGCGGCCGCGCGGCGCTCAAGCGCACCCTGGTGCTGATCGACAGCCGCCACGGGGTCAAGCCGGTCGACCTCGATGTGATGAAGATGCTCGACGAGGCGGCGGTCAGCTATCGGCTGGTGCTGACCAAGGCGGACAAGATCAAGGCGAGCGAGCTGGAGCGCGTCGCCGATCTGACCCGCGCCGAAGCGCGCAAGCATGCTGCGGCCTTTCCCGATGTCATCATCACCTCGTCCGAAAAGCGCATGGGCATTGACGATCTGCGCGGCTTTGTGATGGACAGCATCAGCGAATAAGCAGCACGGCGCAGCCGGAACACATTTTCTTTCTTTGCTTCGCGCCTTCGCGTCTTCGCGTGAAATTATTCGGGTTCACGCGAAGACGCAAAGACACGAAGGGTGTGGGACAGCCGATTGATTGGGGCAGATATGAAGCTGTACATTGGCAACAAGAACTATTCGAGCTGGTCGCTGCGTGGCTGGCTGGCGTGCAAGCAGTCCGGCCTGCCGTTCGAGGAGATCGTTGTTCCGCTGTACGACGAGGCCTGGCCCGAGCGGCGGCAGGCGCCCGAGTTCCAGCCGTCCGCCGGCAAGGTCCCCGTGCTGTGGGATGGCGGGGCGGTGGTGTGGGATTCGCTCGCGATCATCGACTGGCTGGCGGACCGCACGCACCGCGACCGCTTCTGGCCCAAGGACCCGGTCGCCGCCGCGCTCGCCCGCTCGATGGCGGCCGAGATGCACGCCGGTTTTGTCCCCCTGCGCCGCGAGTGCGGCATGAACCTGCGCCAGCGTTATGACGATTTCAGCGTCAGCCCCGAAGTGCATCAGGATGTCATGCGCATCCTTTCGCTCTGGGCCGAGGCGCGCGCACGGTTCGGGCGCGGCGGGCCGTTCCTGTTCGGCAGCTTCAGCGCAGCGGACATCATGTTCGCGCCGGTCATCACCCGCTTCCAGACCTATGGCATCACCCTG
The DNA here is from genome assembly GCA_026625625.1 of Blastomonas sp. SL216. Classification (NCBI taxonomy): domain Bacteria; kingdom Pseudomonadati; phylum Pseudomonadota; class Alphaproteobacteria; order Sphingomonadales; family Blastomonadaceae; genus Blastomonas; species Blastomonas sp. SL216. Next base: position 3,098,025 of record CP113055.1, on the reverse strand, counting down.
CCCGGCTTTGCCCAGGCCTATAGCGAGGCGATGCTGGGCCATGAATGGATGGCCGACTGGACCCAGGCCGCGCATGACGAAACATGGGTGATCGAGCGCTTCGAGCGCTGATAGCTCAGCCGCCGCGCGCGAGGATAGCCGCCAGCCCGGCCTCGTAATCGGGATAGGCAAGCTGCCAACCCAGCAGCCGCTTGGCCTTGCCATTGGCCACGCGCCGGTTCTCGGCATAGAATCCCAGCGCCATGGGTGAGAGGTTCGCTTCCTCCAGCGGCTGGAGCGGCGGCAGCGGCGCGGCGAGCAGACGGCACGCTGCCTCGATCACGCGGTTCTGCGAGCAGGGCAGATCGTCGGCGAGATTGTACGCGCCCGCAGGCCCATCGAACGACGCAATGATGCCGCCTGCGATATCCTCGACATGCACCCGGCTGAACACCTGGTCCGGCATGTCGATCCGCTTGGCGGTCCCGTCGCGCACCCGGTCGAGCGCGCTGCGACCAGGCCCGTAGATTCCCGGCAGCCGCAGCACCCGCACCCGGGTGTCGAGCGCCTGCCAGACCAGATCCGCCTCGGTCCTTGCATTGCGCCGTCCGGTGCCGACGACGGACGTTTCATCCACCCATGCCCCGCCCGCATCGCCATAGACTCCGGTCGAGGACAGATAGCCGATCCAGCGCGCAGGTGCAGCGCGCAGGATGTCGCCATAGCGGGTCAGCACCGGATCGAGCCCTGAGGTGCGGTCGGGCGGGACGCTGGAAAGAATGTGTGTCGCTTCAGCGAGTGCGGCGTGGACCGAGGCAGAGTCGGCGAAATCCACATCGCCGGAACGCCCCGTTCCGCGCACCTGCCAGCCTTGGGCGCGAAGCCTGTTTGCCAGATGCGCGGCGGTATAGCCCATGCCGAAGATGAAGAGGGTGCTCATGACCGCGAACCTAGCGGCGGGCAGAGGGGATGCAAGATCGATCGTCTGTACGCCAATCGCTCGTCACCCCCGCGCAGGCGGGGGTCCCGCTGCCTATCGGGATTGGCAGAAAAGCGGGATTCCCGCATTCGCGGGAATGACGGAAAACGGCCCGCTCTGAAAACGGCGTGACGCGGCTGGCGGTGCGCACTAGACTTGCCGCCATGGCCGATATCCAGACCGCAACCGCCAGCCCGGCAATCCAGGAACCCCCGGTGATCTACCGCGCGGACTATCAGCCGCCCGACTGGCGGGTGGAGACGGTCGCCCTGGAATTCGACCTCGATCTTTCCGCAACCGAAGTGAGCGCGACGCTTGGCATCGTGCGCAACGGCGATCATGATCGCCCGGTGCGGTTCGACTGCGATGGCGCGCTGCCGCAGACGCTGATGGTCGATGGCCAACCCGTCAACTGGCGCGATGAGGGCAACGCCATCGCCTTCGACGTTCAGGGCGAGCGCGCCATGGTGACGCTGACCACCCGCATCGCGCCCGATACCAACACCCAGCTGATGGGCCTGTTCGCCTCGGGCGGCATGCTGTGCACCCAGTGCGAGGCCGAAGGCTTTCGCCGTATCATCCCGTTCATCGACCGGCCCGACAACATGGCGGTCTATGAGGTGCTGCTGCGCGCGGACAAGCGCCGGTTTCCGGTGCTGCTTTCGAACGGCGCGCTGGTCGATTCCGGCGAATTGCCCGAGGGTCGGCATTACGCGCGCTGGCGCGATCCGCACCCCAAACCGAGCTATCTGTTCGCGCTGGTCGCGGGCGATCTGGTGGCGACGCGCGATCAGTTCACCACCAGATCGGGCGCTCCCGTCGACCTCGCCATCTATGTCCGCGCGGGCGACGAGGGCCGCACCGCGCATGCGATGCAGGCGCTGAAAGCCTCGATGGCCTGGGACGAGCAGGTCTATGGCCTGGAATATGACCTGCCGGTGTTCAATATCGTCGCGGTCAGCGACTTCAACATGGGGGCGATGGAGAACAAGGGCCTCAACATCTTCAACTCGCGCTATATTCTGGCCGATCCCGACACCGCGACCGATTATGACTATGACGCGATCGAGGGCGTCGTCGCGCACGAATATTTCCACAACTGGTCGGGCAACCGCGTCACCTGTCGCGACTGGTTCCAGCTGAGCCTGAAAGAGGGCTTCACCGTCTATCGCGACCAGTGCTTCTCCGCCGATATGGGATCGGAAGCGGTCAAGCGGATCGAGGATGTGCGGATGCTGCGTGCCGCGCAGTTCCCGGAGGATGCGGGCCCGCTCGCGCACCCGATCCGCCCCGACAGCTATATGGAGATCAGCAACTTCTACACCTCCACCGTCTATAACAAGGGCGCAGAGGTGATCCGGATGATGGCGACCATGGCGGGGCCCGAGCGCTTCCGCGCCGGCTGCGACCTGTATTTCCAGCGGCACGACGGCGAAGCTGCAACCTGCGAGGATTTCGTCCGCGCGATGGAGCAGGGCGCGGGGCTGGACCTCACGCAATTCCGCCGCTGGTACGAACAGGCGGGCACGCCGCAGGTCCAGGCGCGGCTGGAGCATGATGCCGCCACTGGCACCGCGACGCTGCACTTGCGCCAGAATTTCGCCGCCACCCCCGGCCAGAGCGACAAGCCGGTCATGCCCATTCCGCTGCGCACCGCGCTGATCGATCGCGACATGAAGGCGCATCGCGGCGAGATGCTGGTGATGCTGACCGAGGCCGAGCAGGCGCTGAGCTTTACCGGCTATGCGCGCGCGCCGGTGCTGTCGATCAATCGCGGCTTCTCTGCGCCGGTGAACCTCGATGTCGCACGCGCGACCGGCGACCTGCCGTTCCTTGTCCGGCATGATGACGATCCGTTTGCGCGCTACGAAGCGCTGCAACAGCTCGTCATCGACCGGCTGATGGCCGATATTGCCGATATGGACGGCCCCGGCGCAGCCCCGGCGCATGCGGTGTCGCTCGACGAGATCATCGCGGTGTTCGGCGATCTGGTCAGCGACCAGCGGCTCGACGATTCGATGCGCGCGGAAATCCTGAGCCTGCCGACCGAAGCGTTTCTGGGCGAGCAGATGCTGGTGGTGCGGCCCGAGGCGATCCACGCGGCGCGGCGGGCCTTGCGCAAGGCCATCGGATCGCGGCTGCTCGATCCCTGGAGGATTGCGCACGAACGCGCCTCGGCCGTGCCCTATTCGCTCAGCCGCGAGGCCCGCGGCGCGCGCAAGATCAAGTCGCTGGCGCTCGGCTATATCGCCTCGGCAGAGGCCAGCGATGCCGCGGCAATCGCGTTCGACCAGTTCGCCCGCGCCGACAACATGACCGACCGCCAGGGCGCGCTGGCGGTGCTCGCCAGCATGCGCGCGGACGAACGCGAAACCGCGCTCGACAGCTTCTACAACCGCTATCAGGGCAATGCGCTGGTCATCGACAAATGGTTCTCGCTGCAAACCGGCTCCGCGCACCCGCAGGTGCACGAACAGATGCTCGAGCTCATCCGCCACAAGGACTTCACGCTGACCAACCCCAACCGGGTGCGTGCGCTCTATTGGCCGTTCGTGTCCAACCAGGCGGTGTTCCATCATGACAGCGGGCGCGGCTATGAACTGCTCACCGATCTGATCGTGAAGCTCGATCCGCTCAACCCGCAGACCACCGCGCGCTTCATCGCGCCCTTGGGCCGCTGGCGCCGGTTCGACGAGGCCCGCGCAGCCAGGATGCGCGGCTGTCTGGAACGGATCCTGGCGCAGCCGGGGCTTTCGAAAGATGTAACCGAGCAGGTGGTGAAGAGCCTTGAGTGACATGCAAACCGTACCCCTTCTCACCTCCCCGGCCCTTGGCAGCATCGCGCACGGTTTCACCGGGCGGCGCGGCGGGGTGTCCACGGGCCTGGTCGCGGGTCTCAATGTCGGGCTGGGCTCGGACGACGACCCGGCAGCGGTGCACGAAAACCGCAGGCGCGCAGGCGAGGCGATCCTGCCCGGCTCCACTCTGGTGACGTTGCATCAGGTGCACAGCGCCGATGTCGTGCGCGTCAACGCCGCCATTCCGGTCGACGAACGGCCGAAGGCGGACGCCATGGTCACCGACCGGCCCGGCCTGCTGCTCGGCGTGCTCGGCGCAGACTGCCCGCCGATCCTGTTTGCAGATGAAGCCGCAGGCGTGGTCGGCGCGGCGCATTCGGGCTGGAAGGGCGCGTTTGCCGGCGTCGGCGAGGCGACCGTCGCGGCGATGGAGCGCATGGGGGCGCAGCGTTCGCGGATCATCGCCGCGATCGGTCCGTGCATCCAGCAGAAAAGCTATGAGGTCGACAGCGGCTTCTTCCAGCGCTTCTGCGAGGCCGAGCCGGAGAACGAGCGCTTTTTCCGCGAAGGCCGCGCGGACCATTATCAATTCGACCTGGAAGGCTATATCGCCGCGCGCCTCGCCGCCTGCGGCATCGGCACGGTGCATGTGAGCGGGGTGGATACCTATGCGGACGAGCAGGGCTATTACAGCTTCCGCCGCGCGACACATCGCGGCGAGCCCGATTACGGACGGCAGATGGGCGCGATCGGGCTGAGGGGGTAATATCTCCCCTCCCGTCAGTGGACGTTCCCCTCCCTGAAAGGGAGGGGTTAGGGGTGGGTCGAAGCGCAACAAAGCAGAGGGTAGCTCGGTAACGGCCCACCCACCCCCAGCCCCTCCCTTGCAGGGAGGGGAGCAGGGGAGGAAAATGAGGGGACATATTTCGCATTGACCAACATCTGGGGCCTGATCACCGGCGTGCTGGGTTTCGCGCTCACGCTTGTCCTGCCCGCGCCGGTCGGCATGGATGCACAGGCGTGGAGCACCGCTGGGCTGGTCTTCTGGATGGCGGCCTGGTGGATGACGCAGGCCGTGCCGCTCACCGTCACCGCGCTGCTGCCGTTCATCGTACTGCCGCTGACCGGGGTGATGAGCGCCGATGCCATCGCGGCGGAATACTATTCGCCCATCCTGTTCCTGATCCTGGGCGGCGCGTTCCTCGCGCTGGCGATCGAGCGGGTCGGGCTGCACAAGCGGCTCGCGCTCGCCATCGTCAACCGATCGGGGCACACATCGGCGCAATTGCTGTTCGCCTTCATGATCGCGACCGCGACCCTGTCGCTGCTGATCTCGAACACCTCGACCACGCTCATCATGGTGCCAATCGCCAGCGCGGTGCTGGTCGCGGGAGGCATCGCGGAGGGCGAGAGCGAAGGGCTGCCCGGCGCGCTGATGATGGGCATTGCCTTTGCCGCCTCGATCGGGGGGCTGGGCACATTGGTCGGCTCCCCCACCAACGCCATTTCGGCAGGGCTGCTCGCCAAGACCACCGGGCTTGAGATCGGCTTTGCCGAATGGGCGGCGTACGGCATGCCGATCGTCATCCTGTCGGTGCCGATCGCGGCCTTCATCCTGGCCAGGGTGCAAAAGCTCGCCGCGCACCCGTTCGATGTCGATGCCGCGCGCAGCGCGATTGCGCGCCAGGCCGAATGGTCGGTGCCCGAAAGGCGGCTGGTGCCGGTGATCGTGCTGGTGATCCTGGCCTGGATCATCCAGCCCTGGCTGAGCGGCCTGCTGCCCAAGGGCGCGCTGACCGACGGGTCGATCGCGGTGATGGCGGGGATCGCGCTGTTCATCCTGCCCGATGGCACCGGGCGGCCGATGCTGGTGTGGAAAGAGGCCAATCGCGCGCCCTGGGACGTCATCATGCTGTTCGGCGGCGGCCTGGCGCTGGCGGCGGGCATCGGCGAATCCGGGCTGGATCGCTGGATCGGCACCGCGCTGGAGCCGCTGGCGGGCGTGCCGCTGATCGTCATCGCGCTGGCGCTGACCGCCCTGGTCATCCTGGTCACCGAATTTGCCAGCAATGTCGCCACGGCCAGCGGGGTGATGCCCGTCGTCGCCAGCCTGATCGTCACCCTAGGGGTCGATCCGGTGCTGCTCGCCATGCCGGTGGCGATGGCGGCGAGCTGGGGCTTCATGCTGCCTTCGGGCACCGGACCCAATGCGATTGCCTGGGCAACCGGCAATATCGCGCTGCCGCGTCAGCTCAAGGCCGGGCTGTGGCTCGACATTGCGGGCGTTCCTCTCATGGTCGGCACGATCTGGATGGTTTCCTTTGTAATCAATTGAGCGCTCGGGCATAGATGCGGGCATGACAAGGGACGGGGAAAAGCTCCGCCCAGACCGCAGGAACCCCGCATATGACCGACACCCCGATCAAACCGATCACCACCCCCACGCCGCGCCGCAAGCCCAAGCCCGAGGTCGAGATGCTGGGCGGACGCAAGCTGAAGCCTGCCACGCTGATGATGGGCCATGGCTTTGACCCAGCCCTGTCCGAAGGCTCGCTCAAGGCCCCGATCTTCCTCACCTCCACCTTCGCGTTCGAAAATGCGGCGGCGGGCAAGCGCCATTTCGAAGGGCTGACGGGCAAGCGCCCCGGCGGCGCCGAAGGCCTGGTCTATTCGCGCTTCAACGGCCCCAATCAGGAGATCCTAGAAGATCGCCTGAGCATCTGGGACGATGCCGAGGACGCGCTGGTGTTTTCCAGCGGCATGTCGGCCATCGCCACGCTGCTGCTCGCCTATTGCAGCAACAATGACGTGATCGTGCATTCCGGCCCGCTTTATGCCGCGACCGAGGCGATGATCGCGCGCATCCTCTCGCGCTTCGGCATCACCTATATGGACTTCCCGGCGGGCGCGACCCGCGCGGAAATCGACGCGGTGCTGGAACAGGCCAAGGACATGGCAGCCAGGCAGGGCGGCCGCGTCGCGATGATTTATCTGGAAAGCCCGGCCAACCCCACCAACGCACTGGTCGATATCGAGGCGGTGGCCGAGGCGCGCGATGCGGTGCTGGGGGCAGAAGCCGTTCCGACGCCGATCGCGATCGACAACACCTTCCTGGGCCCCCTGTGGCAGCAGCCGCTGCACCATGGCGCGGACATCGTGGTCTACAGCCTCACCAAATATGTCGGCGGCCATAGCGATCTGGTCGCGGGCGGCCTCTCCGGCCCGAAGCGCTGGATGGATCCGGTGCGCGCACTGCGCAACACCATCGGCACGATCTGCGACCCCAATACCGCCTGGATGCTGATGCGTTCGCTGGAAACGGTCGAACTGCGCATGACCCGCGCGGGCGAGAATGCCGCCAAGGTCTGCGCATTCCTGGCGCAGCACCCCAAGGTCGAAGGGCTGGGCTATCTCGGCATGATCCAGGATGCGCGCCAGCAGGATATTTTCGACCGGCACTGCACCGGCGCGGGATCGACCTTCTCGCTGTTCATCAAGGGCGGTGAGGCGGATAGCTTCCGCTTTCTCGATTCCTTACGCCTCGCCAAGCTGGCGGTGAGCCTGGGCGGCACCGAAACGCTGGCGAGCCACCCTGCCGCGATGACACACCTTTCGGTTCCCGATGCGCGCAAGGCGGCGCTGGGCATTACCGACAATCTGGTGCGCATCTCGATCGGCGTCGAGGATCCCGACGATCTGATCGCCGATTTCGAACAGGCGCTCAACGTGGTCTGAAGACGGCTGCGGCGGCCCCCCGCGCGATGCCGGGGGGCCGTATGCAGGTCAGCGAATGGCGCGATAGGGAATGCCGCCGCTGCCAGACTGGCGCTGGCGGATAAGCCGGATATAGGTTTCGGCCAGGCCCCGGTTGATCCGGTCCCAGCTGTATTTCTCGCTGCGCTTGAGGCCCGCCTGGCCGTGCGCGCTGCGCAGGTCGGGGTTGCCGCAATAGGCCTGCAGCGCGTCTGCAAATTCGACCGTCGCGCCGGGACGCACCAGCTGGCCGGTGACATTGTGCTCGACCAGGCTTTCGCTGCCCGTCGCGCGCGCGGCGACCACGGGCACGCCGCAGGCCATCGCTTCCAGCGTCACATTGCCGAAGGTTTCGGTGATCGACGGGTTGAAGAACAGGTCCATGCTGGCGACCGCACGGCCGAGATCAGCCCCGCCCTGAAAGCCTGCGAACACAGCGCCCGGCAGCCGCGATTCGAACCAGCCACGGGCGGGCCCTTCGCCCACCACCAGCACCTGATGCGGCACCTTGCGGCGCACCAGCCGGTCGATCGAATCGGAAAAGACGTCGAGCCCCTTTTCCATCACCAGCCGGCCCAGAAAGCCGATCACCGGAACGTCGTCGGCCAGGCCCAGCGACCGCCGCCAGTCCATGTCGCGCATCTGCGGATTGAAGATATGCTTGTCGACGCCGCGCGACCAGATGCCGACGTCATAGCTCATCCGCTGTTCGCGCAGCACCTGCGCCATCGAATCGGACGGCGCGACAATGGCATCGCACTTGCGGTACAGACGGCGCAGGATCGCCTCGAGCACCGGCTCCAGAAACGCCATGTTGTAATAGCGCGGATAGGTTTCGAACCGGGTGTGCACCGATCCCAGCACCGGAATATTGTGCCGCTGCGCCCAGCGCACCGCGCTGTGCCCGGCGCTGTCGGGGCTGGAGACATGGACGATATTGGGCGCGAAGCGATTGAGGTCCTTCTTGATCCTGGGCGGCAGGATCGTCGTCACGCGATATTCGCTGCGGCCGGGAATCGGCAGCGAGGGCAGGCTGACAAGGTCGCCCGCCGGCTCGAACGCCGGTGTCTTGGTGGTCGGCGAATAGACTCGCACCTGCGCGCCATTTTCCAGCAACCAGCCAACCAGCCGGTTCAGGGCCTGGTTTGCGCCATCGCGGACGTAGTTATAGTTGCCACTGAACAGCGCAATGCGAAGATCGGAAATGTCCATGATCGGCCCGCCTTAAGCGTGCTGAGCGGCAAAAGCCAGCATTTGCGGGGGCAGCTGGCCGATCAGGCGTCTGCCCCGGCGGGTTCCATCGGCGGCAACAGGCGAATGCGGGTGACCCGGCGCTCGTCGCCATCGACGATCTCCAGCCGCCAGCCGCTGTCATGTTCCAGCATCCGGCCCGGTGCAGGCACCTCGCCCGCCAGCACGAAGGCCAGGCCGCCCAGCGTGTCGACATCATGGTCGATCTCGCCCAAAGCCGGGTCGACCAGCTTGGCGACATCGTCCAGCTCGGCACGCGCATCGGCGTCCCATGTGCCGTTCTCGCCGGGGATGACCAGCATCTCGGGCTCGTCGTCATGCTCGTCCTCGATATCGCCGACGATTTCCTCGACCAGATCCTCGATCGTCACCAGCCCTTCGGTGCCCGAATACTCGTCGATGACAATGGCCAGGTGGGTGCGCGTCTGGCGCATTTCGGCAAGCAGATCGAGCACGCCCATGGTTTCCGGCACGAAGCGCGGCTGACGGATCAGATTGTCCCAGCGCTCGGGGCGCGGGCCATCGGTGGCAATGATCGGGAACACATCCTTGATGTGGACCATGCCGACAATATGGTCGAGCGAGCCTTCATAGACCGGCACGCGGCTATGGCCGTGCTCGGCAAAGATCTGCACCAAGGCATCGAAACTGGCATCGCGATCGATGGCGATGATGTCGCTGCGCGGCACCGCGACATCGTCGACATCATGTTCGCTGAAATGCAGCAGGTTGCGCAGCATCTCGCGCTCGACGCGGGACAGGTCGCCGCGCGACGACGCGTCATCGGCATCGTCGTCCTCCTCGTGCTCGTCGATCGCCTCTTCAAGCTGGGCGCGCAGCGACTGGTCGTGTTGTTCTCCGAACAGCAGGGCCTTCAAGCCCCGCCATATTCGCCCCGAACCGTCGTCTTGTGCGGTGGATTTACCACCGCCATTACTGTCTCCGTCTGCCATGACTGGCTGAATCTTAACCCCGCTGTTGGTTGTCTTGGGAAGGCAGCCCGCGTCTGCGTCGCCTCAATATGGATTGTCCAGCCCCAGATTGGCAAGCGCTTTCACCTCCAGCGCCTCCATGATCTCGGCATCGGCCTCTTCGATATGGTCGTGGCCCAGCAGATGGAGCATGCCATGCGCGACCAGATGGGTGGCATGGGCGGTGAGCGCAATGCCCTTTTCCTCGGCCTCGCGCGCGCAGGTCTGATGGGCCAGCATGATGTCGCCCAGCAGCACCTCGCCGTCATCCGTGTTCGCCAGCGCGACAAAGTCATCAGGGTCGATCATCGGGAAGGACAAGACGTTGGTGGGCTTGTCCTTGTGGCGATAGTCGCGATTGAGCGCCTGCACCTCGTCGTCACTGCCGAAATGTACGCTGACCGACACCGTGAAACGCGCTTCAGCCAGCGATCCGTGCGCGCTGACCGCCAGCGCGGCAGACACCGCGCGCGCCGACAACGCCTCCCAGTCGGTATCGCCGGGCCAGAGTTCATCGACAGAGGTTTCGGTTTCGATCATGCTCGTGCCGCTTTAGGTGCCGTTTTCCGGCGAAAGCCGGAATCCAGGGGCGGGATTGCATTGTAGCCGCTCTGGGCTCCGGCTTTCGCCGGAGCACGATCACGCATCCTTGCCCTCATAGGCCTCGACGATCCGCCCGACGATCGGGTGGCGCACGACATCGGCTGCGGTGAAGCGTACCGTGCCGATGCCCTGCACGCCTTCCAGCCGACCGACCGCATCGGCCAGGCCCGAGGCACCGACGCCGCCGGGCAGGTCGACCTGTTTGGGGTCGCCGCAAATGACCATCCGGCTGTTCATGCCGAAACGGGTGAGAAACATCTTCATCTGCGCAGGCGTGGTATTCTGCGCCTCGTCGAGGATGATGAAGCTGTCGGCCAGCGTGCGGCCGCGCATGAACGCCAGCGGCGCGATCTCGATCTCGCCGCTGGCAATCCGCCGCTCGACCTGCTCGGCAGGCAGCGTGTCATAGAGCGCATCGTAAAGCGGGCGGAGATAGGGATCGACCTTCTCCTTCATGTCGCCGGGCAGGAAACCCAGCCGTTCGCCGGCCTCGACCGCCGGACGCGACAGGATCAGCCGGTTGACCGTGCCGGTGATCAGCTGGCTGACGGCCTGCGCCACCGCGAGATAGGTCTTTCCGGTCCCCGCCGGACCCAGCGCGAAGATCACGTCGTCGCGGACCAGCGAGCGCATATATTCGGTCTGCGTCGCCGATCGCGGCACGATGGTCTTCTTGCGCGTCCGGATCATGATCGCGGGCGGCTCTGCCACCTCGGACCGGACGATGCCCTCCAGCGTCGGTTCGGCCGACATGGTGATCAGCGCCTCGACCGCGCCTTCATCGATATCCAGCCCCTGTTCGATCCGCTTGTGCAGGCCGACCAGCACGTCGCGCGCCCGCGCGGCGGCTTCGGCCTCGCCCTCGATCTGGATGCGGTTGCCGCGCGCCTGGATATAGACGCCCAGCCGGTTCTCGATCGCCACCAGATTCTTGTCGAACTGGCCGAACAGCGGCCCCAGCAGCGTCGGCTCATCGAACTCCACCCCGATCCGCGCCTTGTTGGCAGGTTCGGGCCGGTTGAACGGGAAGTCGCTGCCGTAAATCGGTGAGAGGCGCGTCGATTGCGGATCGTGCTTGCCGCGCAGCTTGCCGTTATCGCCGCCGCGTCCGCCGCCATTGCCCTGTTTGCGCGCCATCAGGCGGTCACCAGGCTGAGCGGTTCGCCCGCCAGGCTGTTGGGCCCGGCAGAGACGATCTCGACCTCGATCAGGTCGCCGATGCTGGCGCGATCATCGGCGACATGCACCGATTGCAGCCAGGGCGACTTGCCGACCAGCTGGCCCGGCTTGCGCCCCGGCCGCTCTAGCAGCACCGCCATGCGCTTGCCGACCGTCGCCTGGTTGAAGCCATGCTGCTGGCTGTTCAGCAGGTCCTGCAGCCGCTGCAGGCGCTCGTCCATGATCTCGGGGCTGATCTGATCCTCCATATCGGCGGCAGGCGTGCCGGGGCGCGACGAATATTTGAAGCTGTAGGCCTGAGCGTAGCCGGTCGCGCGCACGATATCGAGCGTCGCCTGGAAATCCGCCTCGGTCTCGCCGGGAAAGCCGACGATGAAATCGCCCGACATCGCGATATCGGGCCGCGCGGCGCGGATCTTGTCGATGATCTTCAGATAGCTCGCAGCATCATGGCTGCGGTTCATCGCCTTCAAAATGCGGTCGCTGCCCGCCTGAACCGGCAGGTGCAGATAGGGCATCAGCTTGGGAATGTCGCGATGCGCGGCGATCAGCGCGTCGGTCATGTCATTGGGGTGGCTGGTGGTATAGCGGATCCGCTCCAGCCCGGTCATGTCGGCCAGCGCCTCGATCAGCCCTTCCAGCCCCTTGGCCCGGCCCTTGTCGTCGCTGCCGGTCCAGGCATTGACGTTCTGGCCGAGCAGGGTGATTTCCTTCACTCCGGCGGCGACCAGCGCATGCGCCTCTTCGACCAGATCAGCATAGGGGCGGCTGATCTCGGCCCCCCGGGTATAGGGCACCACGCAATAGGTGCAGAACTTGTCGCAGCCTTCCTGCACGGTCAGAAACGCCGATGGCCGCTGCTGGCGTGCGCGCGAGGGCAGCGCGCCGAACTTGGTGACCGCGGGCATGTCGGTATCGATCGCGGTTTCACCCCGGCGCGCCTGCTCGATCAGCTGCGGCAGCCGGTGATAGGCCTGGGGCCCGACGACGATATCGACGCTGCGGGCGCGCCGGGCGATCTCCTCGCCTTCGGCCTGGGCGACGCAGCCGGCGACCGCGATCATCGGCTTGGTCCCGTCGTCACGGCGCAGGCGGCCGATGTCCGAATAGACCCGCGCGACCGCCTTTTCGCGGATATGGCAGGTGTTGAGGATGACCAGATCGGCATCCTCGCGGGCTTCGGCTTGGGTCATGCCCTGCGCGGCCAGCATCTCGCCCATCCGCTCGCCATCATAGACGTTCATCTGGCAGCCGAACGAGGTGACGAAATAGCGGCGGGGGGCGTCCCCGGCAGATTCGGGGGCGGGCGCGGGCGGTGTATCGATGCTGTGGGTCATGAATGCCAATGGCTATACAGCCGGTTCGCGCCCCAAGGAAGCACAAAGCGCCGCATCGATGCGCGCCCTGGCCTCGGCCGCGATCGCCTTGCGCCCCGGAAAATCGGCGGGGCTGAACGGCTCGAGGAAGTGCAGCGTCACCCAGAAGCTGCGCTTGCGGGTGAACAGCCGCAGCGCGTTGTTGGGCGCGGTTTCCTCGCCCACCCAGGCGATGTCATGGGCGTCCGCGCCATAGTCCAGGTACATCGGCTGGACCAGCACGCCGGGCGGCGGCGGATCGAGCACCTGCAGCAGCGGCGACTTGAACGGCAGCAGCTTGCTGCCATCGGTGGTTGTGCCTTCGGGAAAGATGGTGATCGCCCAGGTTTCGGCGAGCGCATCGCGCAGCTCGTTGATCTGCCCGGCGATCCCCAGACGGTTGGTGCGCGATACGAACACGGTGTCATTGAGCTTGCACAGCCAGCCGATCACCGGCCAGCTCTTGATGCCGTCCTGCGCGACAAAGGCGCTGCCATTGCGCCCGGCAATCACGGGAATGTCGAGCCAGCTCAGATGATTGGCGATATAGAACACATCGCGCTTGAGCGGTGTGCCGACCACCCGCACCTTGGCACCGCACGCCCGCCCGACGCCGCGCAGGAACAATTTGGGCCAGGGATTGGAGAGTCTGAGCGTCCGCCAGACATAATAGAGCGGCACGCACACGATCAGCATCAGCACGATCAGCAGCACCCGCAGGGCGAGCCGGATGCGCCCGATCAGCCCCGGATCGCGCCAGTGCAGATGCGCCATATCCGGCGTGTCGGGATAAAGCGGTACAGGCTTGGGGGCGACGGGCGCAGCTTCGGCCTCGCTCATGCGCGCCGTCAATCCTTGCGGTCGAGCGCGACGCCGTACAGTTCCATGCGATGGTCGACCAGCCGGTAGCCCAGCCGCTCGGCAATCAGCTTCTGCAGCGCTTCCAGCTCGGGATCGACGAATTCGAGCACCTTGCCGGTCTCGACATCGATCAGATGGTCATGATGCGCTTCGGGCGCGGCTTCATAGCGCGCGCGGCCATCACCGAAATCGTGGCGGTCCAGAATGCCCGCCTCTTCGAACAGGCGCACCGTGCGATAGACCGTGGCGATCGAGATGCGCGGGTCGATGGCAGAGGCGCGCTCGTGCAGCCGCTCGACATCGGGATGGTCTTCGGCTTCGGAAAGCACGCGCGCGATCACGCGCCGCTGATCGGTGATCCTGAGACCACGATCGGCGCACAACGCCTCCAGGTCGATTTTCTGGCGCATGCTGCCCCTTCAAAATGCCGTTGATGGTGGAGGCCATCCTGCCGGGCGATGATGCACGGTGGCTGGCCAGCGCGGAAAAAACATCTCCGCGCATGGCCGCCAATCTATCGTGCAACGCCGCAAATGCAACCGCCAGCGACGCCGCGACCGCCCGGAACAGCGGTTACTTGGCCGGGCGCTTGCCCGGTTTGCGACCCAGACCGATCTTCTTGGCGAGTTCGCGGCGGGTTGCAGCGTAATTGGGCGCCACCATCGGATAATCGGCAGGCAGATTCCAGCGCGCCCGATATTCTTCCGGCGTCATGTTATAGTGGGTCATCAGATGCCGCTTGAGCATCTTCAGCTTCTTGCCGTCTTCCAGGCAGACGATATAGTCCGGCTTGACCGAGGCGCGAACAGATACTGCCGGTTCGGGCAGCTCTGCTTCGGCAGCAACTTCGCCCGGCGTCAGGCCATTGAGCGCGCGGTGAACGTTCTCGATCAGTCCGGGAATGTCTGAGACCGCAACACTGTTGTTACTGACATGGGCAGCCACAATATCTGCCGTCAATGAAATCAGCGTTTCACGCATGTCGAGTTCTGCTTCTGCCATAATCCTTCATCCCGTTTCTTTTGTGATTTGCGACCACTAATCCCGCCGGTTTGCAGGCCGACGCGATATGCAAGAGTGTTTGAGCTACGTCAACGCCCTTAATGCTTCCAGAGAAATGGGCTAGTTGTAACTAACATTTTCAGTGTTTTTGTCAATTATATTCAGCGCAACATCATGGCCATGGTGAGCGCATCGTAGCGACGACTATCTGAACCCTGGTAATAGTCTTTACGTAAACCCACGGGATGAAATCCGAATTTTGAGTAAAGCCGCATTGCGGGATTATTGGATCGCATCTCCAGGTGAAGCCGGTTCACACCCGCATCCCTCGCATTCTCAACCACTTGGTTCAAAAGCGCGGAGCCCGCGCCGAATTGACGCCATTTTGGGGCGACCGCGATCAGCAGCAATTCTTCCTCATCAGCAACCCGCCGCGTCATGGCAAATCCCACCGGCGTGCCAGATGCATCCGGTTCGGATGCAATCGTTTCCGCAAGCAGCAGGTGCGTGAGCGGCATGGCCAGCATCGAACGGGTCTGGCTGTGGTTCCAAGCTTCGCCATAAAGCGGGTCAAAGGCCTGCTGCATGACCTGCATCACAGGACCCAGCGCATCTTCTGCGGCCAGCCCGCCGATCAGCTGGAACCCGGGCGCGCCATCGGGGCTGCGAGGGCTGCGGTCATCGGGCATCAGCCTGGGCCCGCCGCTGCCGGGATCGTCGCCATCGGCTTGGCATCCGCCCCCCGCCCGTAGATCGGATCGGCAGCCAGGCTGCGCGCCTGTTCCGACAGCAGCAGCGCCGACCGCGCATCAGGCAGCAGTGTCAGCGCAGTGCCAGAGCCGCGCGCGGTCACCAGCGGCTCGGCCATACTGCCCGCGACCAGATCATGCCGGCACGCGGCAACCGCCACATCGGGCAGCAGCGAGGCGAGCGGACCGGTCGCCGCGCCCTGGCCGTCAAAGCTCTGGACGAAATATTCGCCATGGCCGCCCGTCATCACGATATCGATTCCGGCTGCGCCCGGATGCGCAGCCAGCGCCATCGCAGCGACCAGGCTGTGCGTCGAATAGCCGCTGACCGGCACATCCCAGGCCAGGGCCAGCGCGCGCGCCGCCGCCAGACCGACGCGCACCCCGGTAAAGCTGCCGGGCCCGCAATTAACCACAATCGCATCGGCGCGCCCCCGATCGGGCAGCGCGGCGATCATCGGCACCAGCCGCTCGGCATGGCCGCGGCCCATCACCGCATGGTCGCTGGCAATCAACGTCGCGCCATCGAACAGCGCCACCGAACAGGCTTCGGTCGCGGTATCGATGACCAGCAGGCGGGAGGCATCGGGTGGCATACCCGAAGGCCGCTAGCTGATTGTGTTGAACCGGTCAAAACCCGGACGCGGGCTGCGACCGAAAATCGTCGAGGGGTCGCCATAGCCCAGAGTCGAGATGAAGTTCGACTTCACATTGGGCTGGTCGGCGAAAAAGGCCTGATCGACCGCGGCATTGTCAAAGCCCGACATCGGGCCGGTATCCAGCCCCAGCGCGCGTGCGGCGAGGATGAAATACGCGCCCTGCAGCGAGGAATTGCGCAGCGCCGAGATACGGCGGAACTCGGCCTTTTCGTGGCCGACAAACCAGCTGCGCGCATCGGTATGCGGAAACAGCTCGGGCAGCAGCTCGTGAAATTCGAGGTCCATGCCGATGACGACGCTGACCGGCGCGGCCAGGATCTTCTTGGCATTCGCCTCCATGCAGCACGCCGCCAGCTTCTGCTTGGCTTCGTCCGACACGCACCAGACCATCCGCGATGGCAGCATGTTGGCCGAGGTCGGCCCCATTTTCATCAGGTCCCAGATGGCATGCAGCTGCTCGGTCGTCACCTGTTGGTCGGTATAGCCATTATAGGTGCGCGCGGTGCGGAACAGCTGGTCGAGCGCGGCATCGTCAAGCGGTGCGGTCATGGAAGAGCTTTCTGGAACTGGGGAGGAAGAAGCCGTCAGGCGGCGCGGACTTCGATCACTTCGGGCACATAATGCTTGAGCAGCGATTCGATGCCGTGCTTGAGCGTCGCGCTGGACGAGGGACAGCCCGAACACGCGCCCTGCATCTGCAGATAGACCACGCCCTTGTCGAAGCCGCGATAGACGATATCGCCGCCATCATTGGCCACTGCCGGGCGCACGCGCGTTTCGAGCAGCTCCTTGATCTGCTCGACGATATCGGCGTCCTCCGGATTGCTCGGCCAATCCGATTCCTCGGGCGGGACCGCAATGCCCGCAGCGCTGGCCGCGCGGAACAGCGGCATGTCGGCGGAGAAATGGTCGAGGAGCACCGAGAGCACATCGCCCTTGAGGCTGGACCAGTCGGCGCCGGGGCCCGAAGTTACCGAGATGAAATTATGGCCGAAGAACACGCCGGTGACATCGCCCAGGCTGAAGATCGCTTCGGCGAGCGGCGAGGCTTCCGCCTCTTCGGGCGAGGCAAAGTCGCGGGTGCCCATGTCCATGACCGTGCGTCCGGGCAGGAATTTGAGCGTGGCGGGGTTGGGCGTGGTTTCGGTCTCTATCAGCATGAGGGTTATCTGGTGCAGCATCGGCATCGGCGCAAGGCGCAATTTGTTTATGCCGCCTTGCCAGCCGTCCGTAAGAGCCCGGGCGGCCCGCCGCATATTCACTGGCCAGTCATCATGGCGCTGCCTATACATTGCCCCATGACTTTCCCCCTGATGCGCTGTGCGCCCGTGGCCGCTGCTCTTGCGGCCCTCTCGCTCGTTGTTTCTCCGCCGCTGCTTGCGAACCTGCCGGGCGAACCGGTGGCCAGCGGCAAGGATGAAAACGGCAAGCCGCTGCGGCCACCCAATCTGGAGCCGGGTGAAAAGACCCCCTGGCTGTACAAGGGCAGCAACGTGCCGGTGGACAAGGGCTGGACCTTTGGCGAGCTGAGCAACGGTGTGCGCTATGCGGTGCGGCGCAACGGCGTGCCGCCTGGCCAGGTGGCGATCCGCGTGCGCATCGATGCCGGATCGATGATGGAGACCGATGCCGAGCAGGGCTATGCCCATCTGCTCGAGCATCTCACCTTCCGCGGCTCCAAATATGTGCCCGATGGCGAGGCGATCCGTATCTGGCAGCGCCAGGGGGCAAGCTTCGGCAGCGACAGCAATGCCGAAACCACGCCGACGCACACCGTGTACAAGCTCGATCTGCCCGCCGCGACGCCTGCCGGGCTCGACGAGAGCATGAAGATTTTGTCGGGCATGATCCGCGAGCCGGGGCTGACCGGCGAAGCGGTCAAGGCCGAGGTGCCGGTGGTCATGGCCGAATTGCGCGAACGATCGGGCGCGCAGGTCCGCGTCGGCGATGCGACGCGCCAGCTGTTCTTTGCCGGGCAGAAGCTTGCCGAACGCTCGCCGATCGGCAAGATCGAGACGCTGAACGCGGCAACATCGGATGCCGTGCGCGCCTTTCACCAGCGCTGGTATCGCCCGGAAAACACCGTGATCTCGATCGCGGGCGATGTCGATCCGGCAACGCTCGAAAAGCTGATCCAGACCTATTATGGCGACTGGAAGGTCAAGGGCAAACAGGCCCCCTATCCCGGTTTCGGCCAGCCCGATCCCGCGCAGCCCGTGGCGCGCACCATTGTCGAGCCCGGCTTTCCCTATCTGGTCAGCATGGCGATCCTGCGCCCGTGGAAGCCGGTCAACGACACTATCGACTATAACCAGCAGCTGCTGATCGATCTGGTCGCGACCCAGCTGATCAACCGCAGGCTGGAAGGCCGCGCGCGCGGCGGCGGCAGCTATCTGCAGGCGCAGGTCAACCAGGAGGATGTCAACCGCTCGGTCGACGGCACCTTCGTCTCGATCGTGCCGATCGGCGACGACTGGCAGGCAGCGCTGAACGACGTGCGCGGCGTGCTCGCCGATGCGACCACCACGCCGCCGACGCCCGAGGAAATCACCCGCGAGCTGGCCGAGTTCGATGCCGCGCTTGCCGTCCGCGTGGAAAGCGCGGCGACCGAGGCCGGGGCCAAGCAGGCCGATGACATCATCGGTGCGGTAGACATCCGCGAGACCATTGCCTCGCCCCAGACCGCGCTCGACGTGTTTCGCGGCATGAAGGCGATGTACACGCCCGAACGCCTGCTCGAATCGACCAGGCGCCAGTTTACCGGCATCACCACCCGCGCCATCCTGGTCTCGCCCAAGGCCGTTGCCGATGGCGAGCAGCTGCTCAATGCCGCGCTGACCCGCGATGTCGGCGCCGATGCCAGCGCACGGCTTGCTGCGGCCAATGTCACGTTCGACGATCTACCCAAGCTGGGCGCCCCCGGCTCGGTTGTGGCGACGACCAACCTGCAGCTGCTCGAGACCGAGATGATCGAGCTGTCGAACGGGGTGAAGGCCATACTCTACCCCAATGATGCCGAAGTCTCAAAGATCATGGTCAAGGTGCGCTTCGGCAACGGCTATCAGGCGTTTCCGGCGGACAAGCCTTCGCTGGTCTGGTCGGGCCAGTCGGCGCTGGTCGCCAGCGGCATTGGCGAGATCGGCCAGGAAGGGCTCGACCGGCTGACCACGGGCCGCCGCATCGGCTTCGGCTTCGAGGTCGAGAACGACGCTTTCTCCTTCTCTGCCGATACCCGCCGCGCCGATCTGGAAGATCAGCTCAAGCTGTTCGCGACCAAGCTGGCCAACCCGCGCTGGGACGCCAACCCGGTACGCCGCGCCAAGGCGGGGACGGAGCTGGCCTATCGCAGCTTCAGCATGTCGCCGCAGACCGTGCTGGAACGTGATCTCAACTATCTCACCCGCAACCGCGATCCGCGCTGGAAGGTGCCGAGCCCCGAGGATGCCGCGCAGCTGACGCCCGAGGCGTTCCGCGCCACCTGGGAACCGGTGCTTCAGCAAGGGCCGATCGAGGTGCTGCTGTTCGGCGATTTCGACCGGGCAGAGGCGATCGCCGCGCTGGAAAGGACCTTTGGCGCGCTGCCCCCGCGCCAGCCGGTGCCGGTGGTGGCCGGGCCCGATACGGTCAGCTTCCCCGCGCCCAATAGCGAGCCGGTGGTCGTGCGGCACGAAGGCGCGCCCGATCAGGCGGCGGCCTTTGTCGGCTGGCCGACGGGTGGCGGACTTCCGGGCGTGCAGGAAAGCCGTCAGCTGGAAATCCTGACCGCGATCTTCAACAGCCGGTTGTTCGATCAGCTCCGCGCCCAGGCCGGGGCAAGCTATGCGCCGCAGGTCGTCAACAACTGGCCGATCGCCTTCGACAAGGGCGGCTATATCGGCGTGATCGGGCAGCTTGCACCCGAAAATGTCGGCAAGTTCTTCGAGATTGCCAACAGCATCGCTGCAGATCTCGCCGCCAAGCCGGTGAGCGAGGATGAACTGGCCCGCGCCACCGAGCCGCTGCGCCAGCTGGTCTCGCGCGCCAGCACGGGCAACAATTTCTGGCTCAACCAGCTTCAGGGAGCGACGCGCGATCCGCGCCGCATCTCGGCGCTGCGCACGATTTTGCCCGATTATACCGTAACGACGCCGGAGAAGATGCAGGCGCTGGCCGCCAAATATCTGCTCAAGGACAAGGCCTGGTCGTTCGTGGTGCTGCCCGAGGAGGCCGCTGCACCCTCGGGTCGCTGATCAGAGGGTCAGAGCTGCGGCAGCTCGTCGGGGCCGCGATCGGGCTCGATTATGTCGGGACCGACGGGATCGATCTCGGGCGGCTGCTGCACCGGGTCCTCCATCGGCGGGTCGTTGACCGGCAGTTCGGTAGGGCTCTGCGGGTCGATCCGGTCGGGCGGGGGAATCGCGGGGTCTTCGGGACGTGTGGCCATGAAAAGGGCTCCTTTCATCCGCACCTACGCCTGTTCGATCAACCGGTTGCGGGCGGGACAGGCGGGCGGGACGCGCCCCCTTGCCCTTTGCGGCAACCTTCTTTAGACGCGCACGCTTGATTACCGCGACGCGGGCGTGGCGAAACTGGTAGACGCGCCAGATTTAGGTTCTGGTATCGAAAGATGTGGGGGTTCAAGTCCCTTCGCCCGCACCATCGCATGGATGGCCGGGAAAGGGCAGGATTGCCCTTTCTTATTATGGAAAGACAAGAGTTTAAGCCGATGCAGATTGTCGAGACGCTGAACGAGGGCCTGAAGCGGGCCTATACCATCACCATCCCCGCCAAGGATCTGGATGCCCGGGTCGATGCGGAAGTGAAGAAGATTGCGCCGCAGGTGCGCATGCCCGGCTTCCGCCCCGGCAAGGTGCCCGCCAACCTGATTCGCAAGATGCATGGCGATTCGATCCATGCCGACGCGCTCAACGCCTCGATCCAGGAAAGCGTCGACAAGGCGATCCGCGACAACAACCTGCGTCCCGCCATCCAGCCTTCGGTCGACCTCAACGAGGATTATGCCGCCGGCAAGGATGCCGAAGTCAAGGTTTCGCTGGAAGTTCTGCCCGAAGTGCCTGCCCCGTCGATCGATTCGATCACGCTGGAGCGCCTGACGGTCGAGCCCGCCGAAGAAGCCGTGACCGAAGCGCTGCAGCGCATCGCCGACGGCCAGAAGAGCTATGAAGCCGCCGCCAAGAGCTACAAGGCCAAGGAAGGCGACCAGGTCGTCATCGACTTCGAAGGCAAGGTCGATGGCGTGCCGTTCGAAGGCGGCAAGGGCGAAGGCATGGCCGTGGTCATCGGTTCGGGCCAGCTCATCCCCGGTTTCGAAGATCAGCTCGTCGGCCTGAAGGCCAATGACGAAGCGGTCATCAACGTGACCTTCCCGGAAAACTACGGCGCTGCCGATCTCGCCGGCAAGGCCGCGACCTTCGACATCGTCGTCGGCGAAGTGAAGAAGCCCGGCGAAACCAAGCTGGACGACGATTTCGCCAAGTCGCTGGGCCTGGAAAGCCTGGAACAGCTGACCGGCCTGATCAAGGGCCAGCTGGAGCAGGAACTGAACGGCCTGACCCGCACGCATATGAAGCGTCGCCTGCTCGATCAGCTCGCCGCCAATCACGACTTCGAGGTTCCGCCCTCGATGGTCGAGGCCGAGTTCAACCAGATCTGGGCGCAGCTTGAGCAGGAAGCCGCGCAGGAAGAGGATGTCGAGGCCGCCCGTGCCGAGATGGAAAAGGACCGCGACGAATATCATTCGATCGCCGTGCGCCGCGTACGCCTGGGCCTGCTGCTCTCCGAAATCGGCCAGGCCAATGGCGTCGAAGTCTCGCAGCAGGAAATGAACATGCTGATCGCGCAGGCCGCGCAGCAGTATCGCCAGGAAGACCGTCAGCGCTTTGCCGAGTATATCCGCAACACGCCGATGGCCGCCGCCCAGCTGCGCGCACCGCTTTATGAAGACAAGGTCGTCGACTTCCTGTTCGACAAGGCAACGATCACCGAGCGCGCCGTGACCCGCGAAGAGCTGGAAGCAGCGATCGAGGCGGACGAGGACGGCCATGTCCATGGTCCCGATTGCGGCCACGATCATGGCCATGATCACGACGAAAAGCCCAAGGCCAAGAAGGCCGCGCCGAAAAAGGCTGCGGTGAAGAAGGACGCCGAAACCGAGGCCGAGCCTGCTGCTGAAGCGGCCGAAAAGCCCGCGAAAAAGGCTGCCCCCAAAAAGGCCGCTGCCAAGAAGGAAGAGGCTCCGGCTGAAACCGCCGAGGAAGCCAAGCCTGCCAAAAAGGCTCCGGCCAAGAAGGCGGCTGCCAAGAAGGCCTGATCTTCGGATCTTCGCTGAAACGATCAAGACCCCCGCCAGGCTCAGCCTCGCGGGGGTTTTTCGTTGCAGCCGGGCGTCCTCGTCAGCCGCGCCGCCAGCGCCGGTCGGACAATATGGCCCTGGCTGCATTGTGCCCCGGTGCGCCGGTGACCCCGCCGCCCGGATGCGTGCCCGACCCGCACATGTACAGGCCCTTCAGCGGCCCGCGATAATCGGCATGGCCCAGCACCGGCCGCGCCGCCCAGAGCTGGTCGAGGCTCATCCGTCCGTGGAAGATATCGCCGCCGACCAGCCCGAAGGTGCGCTCCAGCCCCTTGGGGCTGAGCACCTGCCGCCCGAGGATCGAGGCGCGAAAGCCCGGTGCATGCGCCTCGACCGTGTCGATGATCGTGTCCGCTGCCGCCGCTTCCTGTTCCGGCGTCCATTCGAGCGCCGGGTCGAACTGCTGGCAGAACAGGCTGGCGACATGGGCCCCTGCAGGTGCCAGGCTGTCATCGACGATCGAGGGAATCAGCATCTCGACAATCGGTGCGCGTGACCAGCCATGCAGCTTCGCGTCGGTGAACGCGCGGTCCATGTAATCGAGGCTGGGCGCGATGACGATGCCCGCGCGCAGATGCTCGCCGTCTCCGGGCAGGCTGGCGAAATTCGGCAGGCGATCGAGCGCGACATTCATCCGGAAGCTGCCCGATCCGGTCGCATAGCCGCGCATCCGGCGCGCAAAATCCTCCGGCAGCGCCGCGTCGGGCACCAGCCGCCCGTAGAGCAATGCTGGCCCCACATTGGCGATGATTCGCGCTGCACGAAGCTCTTCGCCGCTGGCGAGGCGCACGCCCGTGGCGCGCCCTCCCTCGACCAGCACCTGTTCGACCGGTGCATTGAGGGTGATCTCCACGCCCTGTTCGGAACAGGCCTCCGCCATCATCCGGGTGATGCTGCCCATGCCGCCGACGACATGACCCCAGCTGCCCTTGTTGCCATTCACTTGCCCAAACACATGGTGCAGCAGCACATAGGCAGAGCCCGGCGTATCGGGGCTGGCATAATTGCCGACCACCGCATCGAACCCGAACGCGGCCTGGACGGGGGCGCTTTCGAACCATTGGCCGAGGAACTCGCGCGCCGATCTGGTGAACAGCTCCAGCATGTCGCGCTGCACTTCGCGCGGCAGCCGCGACAGCAGCCGACCGGTGGTCAGAGCCTCGACCAGCCCGGGCACGCCGCCGCCGATATTGGGCGGCGACCGCAGCGCCAGATCGCGCAGCACATCGGCGACCCGGTCGAGCATCGCGTAATAGCCCGGCAGCGCCTCGGCATCGCGCTTCGAGAAGCGCGCGAATTCGGCCTGAGTCCGCTCAAGCCCGCCGCCCAGAATCAGATGGTCGCTGTGCGGCAGCGGCAGGAAATTCGAGACCGGCCGTTCGATGACGCGGTATCCGCGCCGTTCCAGCCCCATGTCCGCAATCACCCGCGGCTGCAGCAGGCTGACGGTATAGCTGGCCACCGAGTTGCGGAAACCGGGGTGGAACTCCTGTGTGACCGCCGCGCCACCCACGACATGCCGGGCCTCGACGATCCGCACCTTCAGCCCCGCGCGCGCCAGGTAGAACGCGCAAACCAGCCCGTTATGCCCCCCGCCGATGATGATCGCGTCCGGCGCTATGCTGCTGTTGCCCATGGCACAGGCCTAGCCCAGCGGCCGGGTGTCGCCAAGGGTGGCTGATCATGCCGCCAGACCCCAAGAATTCGCTGGCGCGCGCGGGCGGATATTGATAGCGGTTCGCAAAACCACCATGCTTCTTGACCAGCTTCCCACCGGCCAGCGCGCGGAGATTGCCGCGATCGACTGGAGCGTCCTGCCCCCAGACGAGGGCAAGCGCCTGCGCGCGCTGGGCGTGGACGAAGGCGCGATGGTCTCGATCCGGCATCGCGGCATCTTTTTCGGGCGCGATCCGATCGCGCTCAGCATCGGCCGGATGACGGTGGCAATCCGCCGCGTCCACGCCCGCGCGATCACCCTGCGCGAACCGGGAGCCGCAGCATGACCCGGCACCAGCCGCTGATCGCGCTGGTCGGCAACCCCAATGCCGGCAAGAGCGCGCTGTTCAACGCGCTGACCGGCGCGCGGCAGAAGATCGCAAACTATCCCGGCGTGACGGTCGAGCGCAAATCGGGCCGCTTTGCCTTTGCCGATGGCCGCCCGGGCGAGCTGATCGACCTTCCCGGCAGCTACAGCCTCGATCCCACCAGCCCCGACGAAGCCGTGACCCGCGACGTGGTGATGGGCCGCCAGACCGGCGAGCGCCAGCCCGATGCGCTGGTGATCGTGCTCGATTCGGCGAATCTCGACCAGCATCTGGTCTTCGCGCTGGAGCTGCTGCAGCTGGGCCTGCCGACCGTCATCGCGCTCAACATGGTGGACCTGGCCGAACGCGACGGGCTGACGCTCGACGCGGCGCGGCTGGCGGCAGATCTCGGCGTGCCGGTCATCCCCACCGTCGCGGTGCGCAGGCGCGGCCTGACCGAGCTGGCCGCTGCACTCGACAGCGTCATCCTGACGAAACAGGTCCCCCACGCGCCGCTGGGCGAGCCCGACATGCGCGCCCGCCGCAGGCGCGCCGAGCATATCGCCAATGCCGCGATCGTCAGCCAGACGCAGAGCCGCCGCTGGACCGACCGCGCGGATGCGGTGCTGCTTCACCCCTTTGCCGGGCCGGTGATCCTGTTCGGGCTGCTGTTCGTCATCTTCCAGGCGGTGTTCAGCTGGGCCTCGCCCTTTGCCGACGCGCTGGAGGCGGGCCAAGAGGCTGTAGCCAGTCTTGCAATGCAGAGCATTCCCGCGGGCTTCCTGCGCTCGCTTGTTGTTGAGGGCATCGTTAAAGGCGTGGGAGCTGTCGTCGTCTTCCTGCCGCAGATCGTCATCCTGTTCTTCTTCATCCTGATGATGGAGGCGACCGGCTATATGGCGCGCGCCGCGTTCATCATGGACCGGCTGATGGCCAGTGTCGGCCTGTCGGGCCGTTCGTTCATCCCGCTGCTCTCCAGCTTTGCCTGCGCGATCCCCGGTATCATGGCGACGCGCAGCATTTCGGACGAGAAGGACCGGCTGACCACGATCCTGATCGCGCCGCTGATGACCTGTTCGGCGCGGCTGCCGGTCTATACCGTGATCATCGCCGCGTTCATCCCCAAGATCACCGTCGGCCCCGCCATCGGGCTGCAGGGGCTGGTGCTGTTCGGCCTCTATGTCTTCGGCATCATCGGCGCGATGGTCGTCGCCCTGGTGCTGCGCTCCACTGTCGCCAAGGGCGGTGCGAGCGGCTTCCTGATGGAAATGCCCAAATATCAGATGCCGCGCATCGCCGATCTGGCGCTGGGCCTGTGGCAGCGCGCCTGGCTGTTCCTGCGCCGCGCGGGCACGATCATCTTTGCCGTCACCATCGGCCTGTGGCTGTTGCTGAGCTATCCGCAGGTGCCCGCCGGCAGCAGCATGAGCCAGTCCGAATATTCGGCCGCCGGGCGGATCGCGAGCGTGCTGGAACCGGTGGTCGCGCCGATCGGCTTTTCGCGCGACATCGCGCTGGCGCTGATCCCGGCCATGGCCGCACGCGAGGTCGCGGTCTCGGCGCTCGCGACCACCTATGCGATCGACGCCACCGACGAGGACGAACAGGCTCAGGCCTTGGGCGAGCGGCTCGCCGGGCGCTGGTCGCTGCCGACCGCGCTCGCCTTCCTCGCCTGGTTCGTGTTCGCGCCGCAGTGCATATCGACGATCGCGGTCACGCGGCGCGAAACCAATGGCTGGAAATGGCCGATATTCATGCTGGGCTATCTGTTCGGCCTGGCCTGGGTCGCTGCCGGGATTACCTTCTGGACCGCGACCGCTTTGGGGCTATAGACGCCGCATCGTGCCATCGGCATAGTGCCGGGCACCATCCATCACAGCATCATAATCCTGAGGAAAGCATATGTCGGGCAGCGTCAACAAGGTCATCCTGATCGGCAATCTGGGGGCCGACCCCGAAGTCCGCAGCTTCCAGAATGGCGGCAAGGTCGCCAATCTGCGCCTCGCCACCACCGAGACCTGGAAGGACCGCAATAGCGGCGAAAAGCAGGAGCGCACCGACTGGCACACCGTCGCGGTGTTCGGCGACGGCCTGGCAGGCGTGGCCGAGCGCTTCCTGCGCAAGGGCAGCAAGATCTATGTCGAAGGCCAGCTGCGCACCCGCAAATGGCAGGACCAGCAGGGCAATGACCGCTACACCACCGAAGTGGTGCTGCAGGGCCCCGGCGCGGTGCTGACCATGCTCGACAGCGCCCAGGGTCGCGGTGCCGGTGGCGGCGGCGGCATGGGCGGCGGCGGCGGCGACTTTGGCGGCGGGCGCAGCGGCGGCGGTTCTTCGGGCGGCGGCGCAGGCGGCGGCGCGCGCGGCTTCAACGATGGCGGCTCGTCGAGCGGCTGGGGCGGCGGCGGCTTTGACGACGATCTGAACGACGACGTTCCGTTCTGAGGTTTCGCAAACGGAAGGGGCAGCGGGATGAGCGACCGGTCCGAGATGCTGAAGGCGCGGCTGGTTCGAAATTTCGATACCATTGCGCTTGAACATCGCACCCGCACCGCGAGCGTCGACTTTCACCATGCCCGGCTGACCGAAGGCACGCCAGCGACCAAGCTCGGCGCGGCAGTGCTGATCGTTGCGCCGGGCAAGATCGCCTGTCCCTATCATCTGCACCATGCGCAGGAAGAGATGTTCGTGATCCTGGAAGGCAGCGGAACGCTGCGGGTCGCAGGCGAGCGTGTGCCGATCAGTGCGGGCGATGTCATCACGGTGCCGCCAGGTCCGGATTACCCCCGCCAGATCATCAACACATCCGACGCGCCGCTGAAATACCTGGCGATCAGCACTCAGGACGACCCGGAAATCTATGAATATCCCGATTCGGGCAAGTTCATGGCCGAGGCCGGCCTGTCGCGCGCCCAGCCCTTCGAGGTGATCCAGCGCAGCGGCGAAAGCCTGGATTACTGGGACGGCGAACCCTGATTTCATTCAAGTCGGAAAAGAGACCCCGATGCAGATCACGATCTATCACAACCCGAAATGCGGCACCTCGCGCAATGTGCTCGCCGCAATCCGCGAGGCCGGGCACGAGCCCGCGATCATCGAATATCTGAAGACCCCGCCGACGCGCGACACGCTTGAAGACCTGGTCGCGCGCGCCGGTGAAGGCGCGCGCGGGCTGCTCCGCGCCAAGGAGCCGCTGGTGCAGGATCTGGGACTGGATGCTGCGGACGTCAGCGACGATGCGATCATCGATGCGATGGTGGCGCACCCGATCCTGCTCAACCGCCCGATCGTGGTCAGCCCCAGGGGCGTGAAGCTGTGCCGCCCCAAGGAGCTGGTCGCGGATCTGCTTTGACACCAAAACCCCGGCAGAGCCGTCAGGCCCGCCGGGGTCAGGAGTGACTTTGAATAAGGGCCGGGTTCAGGCCAGATAATCGTGCAGCACGCGGCCATAAGGCAGCGTCATGTCGGTGACCAGGTGCAGGCCGCCGACATGGTCGAGCACCGGAAGGTCGGCGAGCGGGCAGTTGACCGAATCGATCAGCTCCACCCGCGCCCGGCCGGTCCACGCGCCCTTGACCACGATATCGGCGAAATTGATGCCGACCAGCTGCGCGATCGCGGGCGTGCCATCGATATCGGGGATCAGCTTCAGCGTCACCTGCGTGCGCTTGAGCAACGCCTCGATCTCGGCTGGGTCGGTCGGTCCGCTATGCTTGTAGACCATCGTGCCATTGGCGACGGTCTGGCCCGAATAGGTCAGTTCGCCGGTCAGCGTGTCGCCCACGGTCTTGAGCTTGGCAATGCCGTATTTCATCGGATAGCCCCAGATCTCGCGGCCTCCGGCGAGCGGCGGGCAATTGTCGACATACATTTGCGTCAGAAAAGTGCACTTCTCGCCGTTGAAGCTGCAGGGGATTGCCTGCGCCACGGCCGAATAGGCGCCAAAGCCCTCGCCATCGGGCAGGTCGAGCCACTGGACCGAGACCATATCGCCATCGGGCTGCAGCGGTTCGGGCAGCATCGCGCGGATCTTCGCCGGATCGGTCCGGTAATTGATGATCATGTACTGGCGTTCGAAGAACTTGTACGGGCCCACAGGGTAAGTCGGGCTCTGCAACGGCATGGAGCTGAGCTTCAGCACATCCTGCTTGTTCATGGTCTTTGCCTCCTCAGCCCGCGGCGTCTTTGATATAGTCAAACAGTACCCGGCCGTGCGGCAGGGTGAGGTCGCTGACGAAATGCTTGCCGCCGACGATACGCAGGATCGGCAGGTCCGCGACCGGCGCGTTGACATGCGGGATCAGCTGCAGCCGCGCCGGGCTGACCCAGCATCCCTTCACCGTGATATCCTCAAGATTATAGGCGACGAGCTGGCAGATCTTGGGGCTGCCATCGACATCGGGGATGATCTTGAGGTTGCACGAGGTCTTGGTCATCGATTTGGCCTGCGCCTCGCAGCCGCCCGGTGCTTCCTGCCACTTATAGGCCATGGTGCCCATCGCCACCGTCTGCCCGGCATAGCTCAAGGTGCCGGTCAGCGTGTCCGATGCGACCACCAGCTTGGGCAGCGCGTATTTCTTGGGGAAACCCCAGATCTCGCGACCACCGTCGATCGGCGGCTGGTCGTCGAGATACATTTGCGCAGTATAGTTGATCGGCTCGCCATTGAAGGTGCAGGGGATGACGATGCCGCTTTCGGTATAGTCTCCGAAGCCCGAACTGTCGGGCATCTTGATCCACTCGTAGAGCACGAGATTGTCTTCGTTCGGCACCAGCGGCTCGGGCACCGCAGCGCGCAGCGCGACCGGATCGGTCTCATAGGTGACGATCATGAATTCGCGGTTGATGAAGCGGTACGGACCCAGCGGATAGCTGGGCGCGGCTGCCGGCATGGATGGCAGCTTGAGAATCTCTTCAGGCGTCATTGTTCGGTAAACCCCCTGTCATGGTGGACATTACGGAAACACAAAAGGGCAGGAATTCAGAGGAAGGAGGCCTTGATATCGGCCGATGAGCGGGTGCCGACATCATCGAAATGGCTGTCGAGCCACTGGGTGGCGCTCTGCCGCCCGACATCGCGCAGCTTCTTCATGAAAGACCAGTCGGGGTTCAGCTTGCTGGTGACGCCCAGGCTCTCCATGAACTCCTCGTCCTGGATCGAGTGGATCAGCATCCGCCGATGCTTGTCGTCGTTGAGCTGACCGTCGTCGATGAGATGCGTGACAAAGGCGATGGCGCGCATCTCGCGCATCAGGCTCGAGTTGAAGCTGATCTCGTTGATGCGGTTGAGGATGTCCTTGGCCGTTTTGGGGATTTCGCTGCGGTTGAGCGGATTGATGTGGACGATCACCACATCATTGGTCTGGCTGCCGTAGATCAGCGGGAAAATGGCCGGATTGCCCATATAGCCGCCGTCCCAATAGGCCTCGCCATCGATCTCGATCGTCTGGAACATGAAGGGCAGGCAGCCCGATGCCAGGACCTGATCGGGGCCGATCTCGTGATTTTCGAACATGCGCACCTTGCCGGTGCGGACATTGGTGGCCGACAGGAACAGCTTGATCGGGCACCCTTCGCGCAGCACGCCGAAATCGACGCTGCTTTCGAGCACCTGGCGCAGCGGATTGAAGTTGAACGGGTTCAGTTCATAGGGCGACATCACGCGCGACAATATGTCCATGAACATGAAGGCCGGGCTGAAATCGAGGCTGTGGTTGCCCATCGCCTTGTCGATCCACGATGGCTGGAGCGGCCCCTTGGCACCTTCGTCGCTGATTTTCTTCCAGAATTTCTCGAGCTCTTCGCGGGCACCATCCGCGCCGCCGATGGTCAGGCCATAGCCCAGCACGGTGGCGTTCATCGCGCCCGCGCTGGTGGCGCTTACCGCATCGAACTTGAGCCGCCCGTCCTCGAGCAGCTTGTCGAGCACCCCCCAGGCAAAGGCCCCATGCGCACCACCGCCCTGCAACGCCAGGTTGACCGGCTTGCTGTTCGCGGCTGCAACATATTGGGTATTTTTCGGTTTCGCATCCGCAGCATAGGCTGCCGACGACGGACCTGACTTGGCCATCGCTTGTCCCCCCAGAAACTGTCGCGAAACCCGTCTTTTTCCGTTGGAACCTAGGGGTAACTCACGTTAGACGAGTCGGCAAGAGTGATTCGCTGCAACTGCGAACATTCCTCCGGGCCGCGTCTTGCAACTGCTCTGAAGGGGAAATCACATGCTCAAGGGTTTGAACGCCATCGTCACCGGCTCGACCAGCGGAATTGGTCTGGGCATCGCCAACGTGCTGGCGTCCAAGGGGGCCAATCTGGTCATCACCGGCTTCGGCGATGCCGACGAGATCGAAAAGGAGCGCGCCGGGCTCGCCGCCAAATACGGCGTCGAGGTCGTGTACAGCAACGCCGACATGTCCAAGCCGGATGATGTCCGCGCGATGGTCGAACTGTGCGTCGAAAAGCTGGGCTCGGTCGATATCCTGGTCAACAATGCCGGCATCCAGCACACCGACGCGGTCGAGGATTTCCCCGAAGCCAAGTGGCACGCGGTGATCGCAATCAACCTGTCGGGTATCTTCTTCGCCATCCAGGCCGCGCTGCCGCACATGAAGAAGAAGGGCTTTGGCCGCATCATCAATATCGGATCGGTGCACGGCCTGATCGCCAGCAAGCACAAGGCCGCCTATGTCGCCGCCAAGCACGGCGTCGTCGGTCTCTCCAAGGTGGTCGCGCTGGAAAACGCCGGCACCGGCATCACTTCGAACACCATCTGCCCCGGCTGGGTCCACACCCCGCTGGTGCAGAAGCAGATCGAAGCCATGGCTGCCGACCAGGGCATCAGCGTGGAAGCTGCAACCGAAAAGCTGCTGATCGAAAAGCAGCCCAGCAAGCAGTTCGCCACCCCCGAACAGATGGGCGAACTCGCCGCGTTCCTCTCGAGCGAGGCCGCAGCCCAGATCACCGGCACCGCGATCCCGGTCGACGGCGGCTGGACCGCGCAGTGATGATGGGATGACGGCAGCGGGGTCGGGGGGCTCCGCTGTGCTAAGTGTCGAAACAGCGAAACGGCGGGGCCTATGCTCCGCCGTTTCTGTTACAGCCCCTTCCGGTTCAACAGGTCGACGACTCTGCGCCAGCCCTGATACCGGGCCCAGCGACCCAAAGTCATACCATCGGCTGGGCGTACCGCGTCGAGGTCTGCGCCGTGGGCAATCAGCACCATCGCCACATCGTCATCGGATATGCTGAACAGAATGTGCTCACCTTCGTCGTCGCGAAAATTCGGATTGGCACCTGCGTTGATTAGCATCTCGGCTATGGTCGGGTCATCTACTGCCCACAAAATGCTTTGAGGATAACCGTATTGGGTATGCGCTGTCCCGGCCCCTGCTTTCAGGAGCATAGCAACGACCTTTCGTCGCTCCCCAACTCCGAAGCCATGGTCATTCACCAACCCTCCATTAGCGGCCTTGAATAGTGGTGGATCAGACGCGCCTTTCATCTCACCTATGCCACGGGGATTGGCTCCCAAGGCCAAGAAATACCTCACCAGTCTGACATCTGCGTTTGCGGCTGCTATTGCCAGCAACTCTGTAGCCTTGCGCTGCCCGATATTTCTGAGCCTTGGATCACGGCTTAGAACGCGGAACGGCGCGTGACGGGCCAACGAGACAGCATCACCCAAAGCGCTATCATAGGCCGAGTTTTCAGCCGCAGCTCCATTTTGCAGGAGCCATAAAGCTGCCTGATTATGGCCTGCGTAGGTTGCGGACCTGAAGGGGTTTGGGCCGCCTTTGATATAGAGTGGCGCACCCCGCGACTTGAGCCGGATCATCGTGGCGATATCGTTTCTTTCGGCTGCAGCATCCATCAGTTCCAGCCCGATCACGCCGGAAAAGTCGGTGCCCACAGCCTTCAGCATGGGAATGATCTCAGGCGTGCCCTTGATCCAGCGATCAGTCCCAGCAGCTTCATCAATCGCGTCTTCCAGTCGCGTTACCGCTGGCGACATCCCGACATCTTCGCCTGCATAATCAACAACCGATTTTTTGCCATTCCCGGTATCGATTGACACAACATAAGTCGGATTGTCCGTAACTTCGGAAACATATTCGTCTTCGAGATCGAAAAAACCGACGCTCTGAAACTGATGAATCAACGCATCAATCTTTGCCGGACTTATATGCGAATGATATTTACCAGACACCCTGACACCCGTTTCAATAGAATAGTCCGGACCATTTCCGAAACCCATCTCTGTTGACGTTGGGCCAGTGTCAAAAATGACATTACCGTTGCCATCGATGCTCACTTGGTAGCGTGGGCAAGATCCGAAACATCCCGTGCGCTCCAACTTGATGCGCAGTTTGGCCCTGTCAATTTCAGGGAACGGCTTCTGCTCTGGACCACACGCGACAATCGCCATGGTCATTGAGACCATCACCATGAAGGTCGTCAACCATCTGGATAGACAGGCCAATCCATTTGCGAGAACGTTCCTCATTTTGCCGCCTGATACTCCCTCACCCCACCGGTGCCCGCCGTCGATAGCTCAGCGCCTCGGCGACATGCACCCTCCCCACCGTCTCCGCGCCGCTCAGGTCAGCGATCGTGCGCGCCACCCTAAGCACCCGTGTGTACCCCCGCGCCGATAGCCGCATCGCTTCGGCCGCCCTTGCCAGCAGCTGGCGTGCCGGTTCGTCCGGGGTGGCAAAGCGCTCCAGCGCTTCGCCGTCGATCTCGGCATTGGTGCGCGCCTTGATGTCGGCATAGCGCGCGGTCTGGAGCGCGCGGGCGGCGGCGACCCTTGCCGCGACCTCGGCCGAGCCCTCGGCGGGCGGGGGCAGGGTGAGGTCGGCGGCGGTGACGGCTTCTACCTCGACATGCAGGTCGATGCGGTCGAGCAGCGGGCCTGAGACCTTGGCCTGATAGTCCGCCGCGCAGCGCGGGGCGCGCGAGCAGCCGAGCGCAGGATCGCCCAGATGGCCGCAGCGGCACGGGTTCATCGCCGCGATCATCTGCACGCAAGTTGCAATACAAGTAAACTAAAAAGCAACTATTGCTGAGTTACCAAGCGTCATGTCTCAGATTGCTATCATTTACGCCCGGTTTTCTAGTGCAGAGCAGAGCAAAGGTTATTCCTTAGACCGACAGAAAAAGCTGGGGTTGGAGTTCGCGGCCACTCAGGGCTGGGCAGTAGAGAAAACAATCATCGACGAAGGGCGCAGCGCCTTCCACGGTGCAAACCGGCTCGAAGGTTCCTCGCTTCACGAGTTCGAGTTGGAGGCAAAAAACGGTTTCCATCATGGCAAAACACTGGTCGTAGAAAACATCGACCGCTTGAGCCGCCAAGGGGCCAAGGCTGCCGCGCAGTTGATGTGGGCGCTCAACGAGAACGGCGTTAACGTAGCGACCTATCACGACGGTCAGATCTACAGGAGCGAAGAGAGCGGAGAACTCCTCGATGTTTTCAGGCTCATAATCTCTGCCCAGCAAGCACACCAAGAGAGCAAAAAGAAAAGTGATCGAACGACTGCGACATGGGAGGCGCGGTTCGCCGCAATTGCTGAAGGCACTCAGACTGCTCCGATCCCCAACACTCCGCTTTGGATCGACCGTGTCGATGGCGAAATGGTGCTAAACAAGCATCGCGCGAAAGTTCTCAATGACATCTACGATTTATATATCGACGGCGTTGGCATCCACCGCATAGTGACCATCCTGCACGATCGTGAGGAGCCAAGTTGGACGCCTCCTGCACAAAAGCGCGGCAACAACGGCTGGTTCTACAGCTATATCTATCGTCTGCTCACCAAACGCACCGTGCTTGGTGAATATGTCACAACGGACGGCAAAACCCTGTCCCCCAACTTTTGGCCGCAGGCGATCCCCACTGAAAAATGGAACCGGGCTCAAGCTGCGCTCGCTATGCGTAAGGGCAACCAGAAAACAACGAAGACCCACGGCAATCGCAATCTTCTATCGCAAATGGTATTTTGTGATCAGTGTGGCGGTGGTGCTCATTTCCGCCACACCACCGACACCGCTCAGAGTTATAATAAGGTCAACGGCGAGGTGGTGAAATATCGCCGAAAAACCTATCGTCGCTTACTTTGCGACCGTGCGCGCAGAAAAATGGCTTGCGACAACAAAACCGTCCTAAACTATGATGTCGTGGAGGCGACCGTTCTCGACGAACTCCTGCCACAGCTTGTCGATCGGCGCGGTAGCAATTCAGCCGGGCACGAACTCCGGCAACGCATAGCGGAAATGGTCAGGCTCAAGGACGCTGACCAAGCAGCCTTGGATAACCTGATTGGAATAATAGAAGGTCGCGAGGTAAATGCGCCCTCCCCGCCGAAGGCGATCGTCCAACGCATCGGCGCGCTCGAAGCCAAGATCGAGGAACAGGTCGAAGAGATCGGAGCGGCGCAGAAAGCCTTAGCCATCGAGACATCCAAACCAGCGAGCGAGGACGATGTCGAATTGGTGGAACGACTACGTGCGGACCTGACAAGTGAGAACGACGAAGTTCGCATTTATGCGCGGGGTCGGGCCAACATGACGCTTCGGCGGCTTATCAAACGTATTGCTATCACGCCAACAGGGTTGTTCAGGATCGAACCTGACGATGAAAGCTGGTGGCTGTTCGATGAGGAAGGTCGGATGCTTGAGGGTGCATATGTGCTCTCTTGAATGAATTGTAGTCTGTATTTTCGGTCTGCGCTCTTTACTCTTGCCCTCTTCGAAGCGGGTCTATCCATAAGTCTTTTGGGGACCAAACTTTTCGAAGGTTGACGCTTAGCGCCTAAGACGCTTGATCGAACGGCCTCAACTTAGGAGGCAAAACGATGCGACAGGTGTTTCGAGACAGAAATGGTCTTTTGTTGGGTTGGTCTGACCGCGCCGGAGGAAGAAACACTGGCCGCGACAAAAATGGCAGGCTGGTTGGCTGGTATGATATTGAGCGAGGTGAAACACGTGATCGGGACGGCAGGTTCGTCGGGCACGGTGATTTACTGGCGGCGTTAATTTCGTCAGGAATTTGAGACAAGCGGGGCGATCAATGGGGTTTGTTTTCTATGATACGGAAACGACCGGCACGAACACCAGTTTCGATCAAATTCTTCAGTTTGCCGCTATCTGCACCGATGATGACCTAAACGAAATTGACCGCTTTGAAATCCGATGCCGCCTGATGCCGCACATCGTGCCATCACCCGGTGCGTTATGCGTCACGCGGATCAGGATGGAGCAGATTACCGACCCTGCCCTACCCAGCCATTATGAAATGATGTGCGAAATCCGGGCGAAGTTGGCGGCATGGTCGCCGAGCATCTTCACTGGCTGGAACACCCTTGGGTTTGACGAGCACTTGCTGCGTCAGGCATTATACCAGTCGCTACATTCGCCATATCTGACGAATACCGGCGGCAATTGCCGGATCGATATTCTAAAGATCGCGCAAGCCGCGTCGGTCTTGGTGCCGGACGCCATCATCGTGCCGGTCGGTGACAAGGGGAAACCCACATTCAGGCTGGACCGATTAGCACCGGAAAACGGCTTCAATCACCTGAACGCTCATGATGCTCTGGCCGATGTAGAAGCAACAATTCATGTTGCTCGGCTGATCCGTGACAACGCGCCTGAGCTATGGGCTGATGCCGTTCATCTATCGGACAAGGCTTCCGTGGCAACGCTTCTGAATGCGGAGCCGTGCTTCATCCTCACGGAAAGCTTCTATAATCTTCCCTACCAATTCGCGCTGACCAAGATAGGTCACGAACCCGGCAACGCTGGCACCGTGCTTGCTCTGAACCTCGCTATCGACATTGACCAGCTTCGCGCCATGACTGATGAAGAGTTGGCCGCGTGGCTTACACGCTCACCAAAACCCGTCCGGCGTATTCGCACAAATGCCGCGCCGACCCTGCAAGCATTGTCCGAATATGAGCATTTCGGTGGTGATGCTGCTGGCGACCTGTTGGAGCGCGCACATAGGATACAGGCCGATACAGAATTCTGTGCGCGGTTAATTCGCCTGTCCGCCAAGCAGGACCGGCCCGCATCGGAATTTGTCGAAGAGCAAATCTACTCTGGTTTCGTCGGGCGCGCCGATGAGAACCGGATGGCAGCGTTTCACCTTGCCGCTTGGGAAGATCGACCCGCAATCGTTGAAGGGTTTGGCGACGTTCGGCTTATCGCACTGGGCCGTCGCCTGATTTATGAACACCGCCCTGATCTGCTGCCGGAGAACATTCGCGCAAAGATTGCTGCCAAGATAGCCGCGCGTCTGGCAGGTGACGGCTATGAGAAAACCGCATGGACGACCATTGCCGATGCTCAAGCCGAAGCAGTGGCGCGGATGGAACAAGGTAATGGCGACGAAGCGGCTATTCTCGATGCCGTTGTTAAATATCTCGCTGATCGGGCGCAAGTAACAAGAATTCTCAGCGCGTCCTGCTAGCGCGCCCTCACGAAGCTCCTATCAGCATCTCACAGGGTCAATCCAACCCGCTCGCAACCCAGGCCCCCGACAAGTTAGAAAGGCCCCTCTTGACCCTCATAGGGCAGGAACGGCTTGCCTTCAGGGACCACATGACAACAACCCTATTAGCAAACACACATTGCGTTTATGTTCCTGATATGTTCTGATCGCTTTATGCAAAATCAGACCCCATCCCGGCTTGCTATCAGCAGCAGTTTACATCATGATGCTGCAACGTGCTGCACATTGCAGCAGATTAGGCCGCGAGAGAGGGGCGACATGATATCTGCTACAAAGCCGCCTCGCTTATCGGTGGGCCTTTCCGATGCCGAACACCAAGAATTGCTGGCACTAGCCGAACGCCATAACGTGTCGATGGCTTGGGTTGGGCGGCAGGCAATAATTGAATTTATGATGAAATATCGAAACGAAGATGCACAGCTTCCGCTTGCGCTTCCTCGTGAACGCAGGAAAATGGCATGAGCAACCGACCTAATCTGACAGCCGTGGACTTGTTCTGCGGCGCTGGTGGTCTGTCTGAAGGATTTCGACAGGCCGGTTTTCATGTGCTTGCAGGTCAAGACTATGACGAACCTTCAGGGGCAACGTTTTCTTCAACTCATCACGAAGCCAAGTTTCTCGGAGGACCGATACAAAAAGTAAGCACGCAAGCTTTGCTGAAGGCAGCAGGGCTTAAGAAGGGTGAACTTGACGTTTTAGTTGGAGGCCCACCATGCCAAGGTTACTCGGTATATAATCATCAGCGGGGCGTGGATGATCCGCGCGCGGGTCTCTTCCGCGAATATCTCCGTATCGTAGATGGCTTAAGGCCCAAGTGGTTAGTCATGGAGAACGTGACGGGCATCACCTCGATCGCAGGCGGGCAAATCGTTGATGAGATCGAGCGCGGTATGGGGACATTGGGGTATCGGGTGAAAAAACGTATTCTGAAGGCTGAAGAATACGGTGTGCCACAGGAGCGGCGGCGAGTTTTCTTTATCGCAACCAGAACCGACGCGCCAATTTTGTTTCCCGATGCAACACATGGTTCAGATCGAGAAAAGTTTGTCACAATCTGGGATGCGATCTCGGACCTGCCAGTTCTAGCAAATGGCGAAGCCGCCGAGCTGCTGCCTTATGCCACTGGCGCTGTTAATGAATATCAACGTGAACTGCGGGGCAGTGCGGAGTTAGTTCATAATCACTCAGCATCGAAGTTGTCACAGACGAATATGCTGCGGATGCAGCACATTCCGCAGGGGGGATCGTGGCGCGACATACCAGTCCACCTTTTGCCTGAAGGCATGAAAAGAGCAAAACGTAGCGATCATACCAAGCGTTATGGACGTCCTCGTCCCACCGATTTGGCATGCACAATTTTGACCAAATGCGATGTCCATTGGGGAGCTTATATTCATCCAACGCAGGATCGTTCGATAACCGTTCGGGAGGCAGCAAGATTGCAATCATTCCCGGATCAATTCGTGTTCAAGGGCAGTCGGACCGAACAGTATGTTCAAGTCGGAAATGCTGTCCCGCCAATTCTCGGAAAGAGAGTTGCGGAAACACTCATAGATGCGTCGGAGCGCACCGAGGCGGGTGATGGATTTCGCCCTTCTCTTGCGGTGGCCTGCTAGCCGCCACGACTAACCCCTTTCCTCGCTCAAATTAGCGTGTAGTTTGTCCCTGGAGTGGATAACTTAGGGGCAAATTTGAGTGGCGACGGCAGGAAAAGAACGTAGCCGTTACGGCATAGCAGAGTGGTATGGTCGGCGCATAAACGATTACACAGCGGATGAACTTAAAGCTCTCGCATCGATGGGGTCCGCCAAGCTCTCGGGGTTGCCTTGCCCGTTCCGACAAGCTGCACAGCCGGGAGCCACCTGCAACAAAAAAGGCGGTATCTGCACAGTCCAAAAGCGAACTTTGCAAGGCAACGGGACCGTCTTGCACAATGGGCCGCTTGTCACATTATGCCCTTCCCGTTTTTGGGAGGATAACTTCATCTTCGAAATCGTCGGCACCCAAATTCTGAACGTTGAAACACCAATTGTTCTGAAAGAAGTGCAGTTCCTCACGTCTGCTGTGGGCTTGGACGAGATCGAGGAAAAGGAAGGTGAGGCTGTTGGTCGCATCGATAGCATCCTAATCGATCCAGCAGACAGTTCCCGGTGGTGCGCGTTAGAGCTTCAAGCAGTGTATTTCTCAGGCGAAGGTATGGGAGGACACATCAAGCAATATGAAGACCCATCTGAACATATCTTCCCGGATGCAAACCGGAGGCCTGATTACCGATCGTCAGGCCCAAAAAGGCTGATGCCGCAACTTCAAACAAAAATTCCAACATTGCGGCGATGGGGGAAAAAAATGTCTGTGGTCATCGACACACCTTTCCGATCGTCGCTTGGCTCCTTTGTGACCGTCAAACATCTTTCAAACTGCGACATTGTTTGGTTCGTCGTGGAATATGATGAGACGACCGGCAAGTTGAAGTTGGCAGACACGATTGCTACCACGCTTGAAAGTTCCATCGAGGCGCTAACCGCAGCAATACCTTTGAGCCAAGAAGCGTTTCAGGGCCAAATCGATAATTTCTTGTTAGAAAAAACAGCTCAAGCTCGAAAAAAGGTTTTGCGCTTGGGCAAATCCGCAATCGGTCAGGATATGACTGTAGAGCACAGCGAAGAACTCAGTTGATGGCCTCACGCGCAATCTTGGCGTCATGCTGACGCGGATGGAGCAGTATCTCCGGTGGCCAAGGCTTATCGGTTCTGACGATGACGTAGGCTTCTGCACGGTTGAGCTTGATGAGCAGGCGAAGTTGCCGGATATGCTGTTCCGATAAATCGATGAGCTGGTAGCGCCACATGGTCAGTATTCCTCCGCCAGCATGATCGTTAGGACGCGCTTCGTGGTCGCCGGATCGGCTGGGTCAGGATCACTCCCGGTATCATCGCGCGGATAGTAGTCGATCTTCCAGATGACCCGCTGATCCTGCACCGTCAGCACCGCGCAATCATGTTCGCCATGCGGGTCATTGTCCTGGGTGAATGCGGAGAACTGGCGCACGGCCAAGATGGCTGCATTTCGCACTGCCTCTGGCAATGCCGCGATACCGGCGGTCATGAATATCGAGCCGCCGAGACCCGTGGTGCGTAGGCGGTCGTTGAGGCGGGCAATCGCTGCCCGCCTCACCATATCCGCCATATCAGGCTGCTGCCTTCTTTGCCTTGGGCTTAAAGTTGGCTTTGCGCTCCGCGATGGCCGCCGTCAGTTGCGGATCAAGCTCCCCTGCGTTGATGGCATCAATGATGGAGCCGATGATGACCGGCAGTTCACTGATATCCTGAACGGATACAGCGTTCATGCCCTTGGCAAATTCCAGCGGCTTGCTGCCGTAGCGAAGCTGGAAAAACAGCTTGCCACCGGCGTCCTTGAACCAGCCCTTGCGGATCTGTCGCGCTGCTTCAACGCGGACTTTTTCGCCCGCCTCGTTGGTGCGCGTGACCTTCTTGGTTGCCTGAAACGGCGTTCCTGCGATTTCCGCCTCCGCCAATGCCCGCTGCTCTTCGAGGTAGCGCAGCAGCTTGGTGCGGAAGGAATGTTCGGACGCACCGGGATTTGCCGGTGTGGCAGCGGCAAGTTTGAGGGACTTGAGGATCGACATGAGCATCTCCTTGCTGTTTCGGACAAGGCGAAGCGATAACGTCGTCGTCCAAAAGGACGACCGAAGATTGGCGTTAATTACCAGAAATATCAGGAAATTAATTCATTCGCCGTAACCACAGATATACCCCTTTCCATGCTTCGTATCAGCATCGTGAGGGTCTGGTTTGGTTGTTACCAGTCTCGTATAATGTGTCTGTGGTTCTTCATCTGCCTGTGTGGCTGATGGTGTGTCGATCTATCTACTCTTCCAATACTATTCACTGCACCATCTGAACGACGATGCAGTGAACATATTCGCGGTGGCCACGATCCGTTGTCCCCCAGCACGGCCAAGGGGAGAGCGGGCGAGTTTAAGAGGTGGGGGATAGAAGGAGCTGGTGGCTGGTGCCGGTGGTCAGCTCTTTGGTGATGTAATGCGCGACGCCGGTCACGTCGGATACGGCCTGAATGTCGAGATTGCCGCTCTTCATAATCTTCTGCCAGAGCCGTGGACCATGCTGTTCGAAGCGTGGGATCAGGTCGGACGGCACATTGAAAAGGGCGTGTATATGGAGGTTGGTGCCCTCATGTTCGACGGCAGCCATATACGGCATCTCACCGCCGGGGCCGCGCCTCTTGCCCGTGGCGCTGCGATACACCCAGCGGCGAAACTTCGTCAGGTCCCCCTCTGCCTTGCTGATAGTGATGGCTCGATTGAAAACGAATGTGACAAATAGCGTCGGGGCAAAATCTGTCATCGTTGAGATGAGGCCCGCCCGATAGCGCGCCTCAGTATCCGGTGTTCCGGTTATCGTAGGTATCATACAGTTTCCTTCCGGCCGATTGTTTCGGCTCTCTCGTTAGCGGCCTCGTATTTTTCTATTTATCCGGGGCGGTCGATCTGAGGATAAATACAAGCGTTCCCGCACTTGATGGAGGCGCGCAGTATGATCCTCGACGACGTTTTTGTATTTCTTCACAATACAGGACAAGCACACAACCACGCAATATTCTCGACGGAATATCTCGGCCATAGTCCGCGCTATTATGACTATCTTCGCTGTTCTGGAGCGCGTCCCAGCTTGCGCTCTTTGGTGAAGACCGCTCTACGTCTGACCGATATTT
Organism: Blastomonas sp. SL216; assembly: GCA_026625625.1. Lineage (NCBI taxonomy): Bacteria > Pseudomonadati > Pseudomonadota > Alphaproteobacteria > Sphingomonadales > Blastomonadaceae > Blastomonas > Blastomonas sp. SL216. The sequence continues at coordinate 3,056,250 of CP113055.1, read as the reverse complement.
CTAGGGCAGCCGGATTGCCGGAGGATGCCGACGACGCTGCGGCCCTTGCAAAGCGGGCCATGATCGCGGCATTTGACCGCTGCCTCTGACCGTAAAAACTTTGGTCCCCAAAAAATGACCAACCGGTCGGACTAAGAGCTGGGCTTCGTGCTTAGCTGCTGTATCTGATTGGTCAGGTCCGCCAAATCTTTGGCTATTTGCCTCGCTGCTTCGCCGGTCAGCACAATCCTGCGCTCGATAAGCTGGTGGCACAGCCCGGCGTTATTGAACTGCAATTGCGCTTCGCCATTTTCGAGGATGACAACTTCCGTTGTCGCATGAGCCAGTTCGCTCCGAAGTTCAGCATAAGGCTGGAATTGATTGAGCCGCTCGATCACTTTGACGGCGTTGCCAAAGCGGTCGGGGTGTTTGCGTGCAAGATCACGCACCTCTTCAATTTTATGTCCCAGCAGAACCATCGCGGGTCGTGACTTCCCGGTTGCAGGTGGCAGGATTGAATTGGCCGCCTTCGTCGCCCACCGCTCAACCTGCGCGCACCGTTCGATCAATTTGCTGCGAAACACATGCGCGCGTTCCAGCCATTGCTCTCGCGTTAAGCTTTCGCTGACGTGTAGATCGCGGGGCATATCGTTCATGACGCGACAAATAGCAAAATCGGGTTAACTGATAATATATCAGGGAAGGCGCGGCCCCGCCCGCACACTTTATGGGTTTACCCATGCGCGACAGCACAAACGCCCTGAAATTCTGTCACAATAAGGTTGCTCTCTTGCAAATGTGACAACAGACGATGCGGGTCAAAGACCCTATTGCTACAGGAGGCAGCATGATCGTCGGCTATGCGCGTGTATCCACAACTGACCAGAACCTTGACGTCCAGCTGGACGAGCTCAACGCGCATGGCTGCGAACGCATCTTCACCGACAAAGCAACCGGCACCAACACCTCCCGCGCCGGGCTGACTGAAATGATGGAGTTCATGCGGGATGGTGACACGCTGGTCGTTTCACGCCTGGATCGCTTCGCGCGGTCCCTCACCGATCTTTATGCCATGTTGGAAAAGCTGACTGCGCGGGGCGTCGCATTTCATTGCTTGCGCCAGTCCATCGACACGGCGACCAGCACAGGGAAATTGACCCTCGCTATACTCGGAGCTGTCGCCGAGTTCGAGAACGATCTGCGCCGAGAGCGCCAACGCGACGGTATTGAGAAGGCTAAATCAAGAGGCGCATATCGAGGACGCTCTGCGTCGATTGACCGCGAGACGATTCATCGCCTCAACGGTGAAGGATTTTCCCCCAGTGCCATTGCGCGACAACTCAACGTAAGCAGGACCAGTGTTTATCGCATCATTGCACCTGCCTGATCCTAATGCTCATCGGGCAGGCTGCAAACTCTGCAAGATCGCTGATCGTTACGCTTTTGCGGGGATATTGGCGCTTGCCCAATCTCGAGCAAGTTTCGGTGCCACGGCAAACAAGATCATCTCACCGTCATCGGGAGCGCCGTTACCGACCGCGTGGCTTAACGCCTCCATGTAGCGACGATAAGCAAACTTAGACTTTATGCGATGTTCCAACTTGGGCTTGATGTTGGCAAATGGCCGCTGAACCCGCTTTAATGTAGCGTTCTGAGTGGGAAGGAGCGGGAACCATACGCCTACATGTCCAAGCCTTTGCAGCTGTAGAGCATTAAGCGAAAATGCCACCCGTGCGTCGTAGATCGCATAAGCCGCGGGATCGCGAATTGACAATACCTTTGACCATGACGCTACACCGGCGAGCTTCCCGTGGGCCAATTCCTCGTCCGAAGCCTGCGCGTAGCGGCTAATTCTCTCGTCCGAGTTTTTCCTGATACCGCCAAAATTGACTATATATTGGCGCGTAATAGCTTCCTTGCTGGCGAGGCAATCCTGTTCGCTAGCGGCAAGCCATTTAAGGTTATAGTGCTTTCGCAGGGCTACATTTTTCTGAGCCTGTGTGCCGCGCTCCCATGCAAAATCATCGGGCGTGAAAAATGGATAGTCATATATTTCGTCGATCTTTGGCTTCATATCATCGATATAGCTTTTCAGTGCGGCGAGGAAGCTGCCCCATTCTAGAGGCAATTCATTCGTTGAAGACGAATGCTTCATGGCTATCAAACTTTCGCGGGAGTGGGCAAAGCCACGTTTGTCTGTGTGGTATGTCCGTTTGCCGTTTTCACGAGCGGCATCACAATGTTGATCCGATCTTTGCCCGCCACATGGTCGATCAGCATCGCGCAGTTGTCTTCTTCCGGCGTGCTCACCAGCCACCCTGTCAGGTCGGATTGAAGTTCATCAGCAATAGCACACAGGCCGACGAGCATGTCACAACCGAACATACGGTCATCTCCAAACTTTGGATCAATGTTCAATCCGAAAATATCGTGACTGGCACCGCCTGCCGCATATGGCTGGTAGCGCAGATGCTGCCCCGTCCAATCAAGCGTAAGGACGCCACGATATGCCTTACCCTTGGCATTGCGCCGACACTGGCCCTGAAATCCAACTGCGCCGTCACACTCTACGATGATGGGAGCGATCTGCTGAAAGTCAGCCCGACGCTTGAAATAGGATTTGCCCTTCGGGACGGCGGGGATGCTGTCGAGCAAAATGATGTCTGCAACGGTTGCAGCATCATGAGCCAACATGCGCCCATCAAACGCCCATCCCCCGCTCAAGGTGAAAGCTTCACAGAAGCGCACAGCGTCGGATTGTCCAAGTGCCAACAAACCATCGGCAGGCACCCAATCGATCATATCGCCGAGTAACACCTCGCCAAGCGGTCCTTCATAGGCGGTAGAGATGGCTCGAACCATGACAGCAACGCCGCCATCCTCATCGATCTGCCGCGACAAGGTGATGAGCCGATCCGTGTTTGATTTACCCGCCGGAACGATGCTGGTGAGCAGGCGGATTGCGCGGCACAGCGCGAATAGCGGCTTCTCAGCTTCCACTGCCTTCTTCACTTCTGCCTTGGCGAGTTTCTCAAACAGACCATCCAGCTTGGCCTGATCACGCTCCGTATATTCTACGACATGCGCGTTGCCCTTCGCATCGACGTGCAGGAGCGCCATAACGTAACCCTCCGCGACATCGGCGGTCTGGATATCGAACTTTTCGCTCAATTGTCGCTCTTTGATCGATCTTACCGCCGCTTCGAGTTTTGCCTGCTCGATGTGCTTGTGCGGCTTTGGGAAAAAGTCGATAGCGTCCTTATAAAGCCCATCGATGCCGCCCGAGGTTCGCAACCAGTCAGCCAGCGGCATGGCTTTGTCGCGGGCGAACTCGGCATATCGTAGAACCGAAGCATATTGGCTGCGCGAGGTATCGCTTATGCCGTCACCGTCGAAGGCGAGCTTGACGAAGGGTTGAAAGGGATTGTCCCGAGCGACCTTACCCCAGTTGCCGCCCTGCACTTGGATAAATTGCCGTCGCTCGGCTTCGGTTTCAAGGTTCATCACGAACGCAAATAATGCTTCCAAGGCAGCATAGAGAGCGTCCTTTGCGTTGATGTCCCGTTTTTCAAATTCTCCAGCGAGCGCCTTTATCTGCCTGAATAACTCTCCATTCGCGTTGTCCGCCGTCTCGCTGTTGCTGATCGCGGGGGCGGCTGATGACATGGTGAACTCCGGGCTAAAGGTTTGGAAATCTTTAGGCCCCAAAGATTTCGAGAAAGTAACTGAGGCGCTCACCATGCGCGCGATCAAGTGAGTGCGAATGACCGTATCCTACGAGAACAGCTTCGAAAATTGCGCCATTTATCTACCCGCGCTCAGTTTTGGCTATGCCCGTTTCGCCCACGGCGGATCATTCCGCCGACCGCTGCCATTCGCCGCGCAGGACCTCAATTTCCTCGATCCCCAGAGCAAGCTTTTCCACTATCCGTGGGCGCTGTTTAGCGCGGGTCAGGCCGCCAAATCTATCCACGAGAACGATCCACCCACGATCGTCAGCGCGCGTGACCGGAGCCGCTCGATCGTAGTGGGGGACAGCGGCGGATATCAGGTTCAGACCGGCAAAATCACATATCGTGGTCCCGAAACCGTCCGACGCATGATGCGATGGATGCAGGCCAACACCGATTTCTCGATGGTGCTGGATTTTCCGACTGGCGGCATCAAGAGCGGCCAGATCGCCACACATACTGAACGGCTTCGCAAAGAAGGCCATGGCCCCCTTATCGAACAGGGCGCTGCCAGCAACCGACAGGCGGAGGACTTCAACGCCGCACTGGTCCAGACATCGCTTAACAACCAACAATTTGTTGTCGAGCGCACACCCGGCGCGACCAAATTCCTCAACGTCCTTCAGGGGCGAACCGAGGCAGAGAGCAAGGCATGGTATGAGCATGTAAAGCATTATGCGTTCGAGGGCTGGTCCTTTGCCGCTGGCCATCGCGAGGACTTCAGCCTGCTTCTGCAAAGGCTGATCGATCTGCGCGACGACGGCCTGCTGGAAAATGCTCAATGGGTCCACATTCTGGGCAAGTCAGAACTCGATCTGGCCTGCCTCTACACGGTTGTGCAGCGCGCCGTGCGCCGTCATATCCATTCAGCCCTGCAGTTCAGTTTCGACAGTGCCAGCCATTCGCTGATGTCGGCCAATTACCAAGTCTATTGCGGCGCTTTCCTCGACCAGAAAGGTTGGTCGATGGTCGGCACAGGCGTCGGCGATGCGTCGCTTGTCGGAAGTCAGCAGGGTTTGGGCGATTATCTCGGTTCAGGCGTCCTGAAATTGCCTCGCACCAGAGAGGCTGAATTTGGTTATCGGCCTCGCTTCCATGCCGCTGACACCGCCGTTTCCCGGCAGGTCACAGTTGGCGATGTCTGCGTCGATGCAGCTAAGAGAAACCCTTGGGACACGGCCAGTTTCGACCTCGTTGCGAACCACAATATCGAAGCACTCGTCCAGGGGATGAAACTAGCTCACCAGACGTTCTTCCATCCTAGCGATGAGCTGAGAATTCCGCCACGCGCGCGCATCGTGCGCGACATTATCGACATGGTTTTCACGTCGGACCAACCCGATAAACTCATTCGCGAGTGCCGGCACGCCCTCAAGCACTAAATGTGCGGAGAATATGCCTAGTCAAGTTTCCATATGTTCTGTTATTGTTCCAAGAGCTGAGCGGAGATAGAACGTATGAAGGACAACTACGATCGATCAATCACTTACCAATGCCCCACCTGCGGAGGCGAGAGCTTCGAGCACGATGATGGCGATCCGGAAGTGCGTTGCGTCCGATGTGATCGAGTGATGACGAAGGACGAATTGCGGGAAGCGAACGGCGCTCGCATTGAAGCCGAGGTGGATGCCCTGAAGGCAGAGGTGCTGAAGGACGTGAAGGCCGACTTCTCGAAAATGTTCAAAAAATGGAAGTAACGATCAGTGATGTAATGGCAGTCGCTGCGTTTGGCCTCTCTGGCTTCACGCTTTGGCGGCAGCGGAAGGGCGACGAGCTTACGCGAAGGCTAAACGCTCTTTTGATCGAGAAGGAGACTGGCGAAACAGTCGCAGCCAAAAAGGGCGATCTGTCAGCCAACTTCGTGAAAACCGGCAAATCCGCCTATCAGTATCGGATTTACAATCGTGGCAAGGGGGTGGCTCGAAACATCCGCTTCGAGGTTTTGGATGGTGAGGATTTATTTCGCGTGGGCGGGACGATGGATAAGTTCCCTTTTCCATCCCTCGAGCCCCATCAAGCCATTAATCTGCAAGTGCGCGTTCATATGCAATCCCCCCGGCGGGCGACGGTCAAACTGACGTGGGATGACGACGTTGACGGCGGTGAAAAAACGATCACCGACGACGTGTTTTAAACAAGGGACTGAGAAGATGAAGTTACAGTTTGCGCTCAGCGGAAGCGTGCTTTTCTCCACGGAAGCTGATTGTGTGCCGCCCGTCGGATCGGTCGTCCACATCAAAACTACAAGCTACAAAAAGGGCCTTCGCGCAGGATCAATCATCTCGGTTCGGATCACCGAGGATAAACCGCCGATCTATGATTTTTCGGAGCCCGGTGGCTTGGTCGTTTACATCGATCTAAACGGATACGAAGTTATCGTCGAAGGCCCACCGACACCAGATGAAAGCTAAATGCACTGATTTCAGTGGGTTCTGCACCCGACAAGCGCCTTCCTAAGTATCAAACATCTCTACTCGAGATGGATCACCGGCTAGGATTGGCAGGTTCCAATATCGGCTCTTGTTGTCATGAGCGATCATGTAAGGCACGCCTGAGTAGATCGCCAAGACCGTATCATCCGTCCTGCGCGGTATGTCCCGGTAGGTCGCGGCTCTGCCTCGTCCGATCTTCTTTGTCTCTGTCCCGCGCAGCGTTTCGCCCACAGTTGCGGTCCACTCAACACCGTCATGCTTCCAAGTCATCGAGTAAATGCGTCTGCCCGGCGCATGGGCACCAGCACCAATTAATCGAGCAAGTTCAGCGTAGGCCTCCTCCTGCTTCTCGGGTTCGACCATCGGGACAAAGAACGCTGGCAAGGTAACCTCCCTTATAGATCAGGGCCGATCCTAACCCACGAACCGTTCACTAGGCCAGGAATTCGAGCCAGCACCTTAGGATCGGAGCCTTCACCAAACTCGACATTGTAGCCATACAGGAGCCCGTCGTCGCTCTCATGAGCCGACAAATCCCACTCCAGAGCATTGAGATCATCGACTGAAATGGCGAGTGCGGCTGCTACCGCTTCGGCTTGTTTTTGCTCCTGAATTTCGTCGAGCTGCCGACTGCTCATCAGTGTTCCTCCCGTTGAATGACCTGTTATACCACGAAGGCGAAACACTCACCAATCAATTGAAACGCTGACGTTATTTCAACTACTGGTTGAAAACAGGCGCCCGGTGTTTCAGTTTACGTGTGTTGCGAGCTTGACCCGCGCCGGAAAGGTGACATGCGCATTTGCGCGCGCAACGCTGACCTCGCCTGTTTCGAGCGGCTGGCGCAGCGAATCGAGCACGGTGCGCTGGAATTCGGGAAGCTCGTCGAGGAACAGGACGCCCAGATGCGCCATCGACACCTCGCCAGGCCGCACCTTGAGCCCGCCGCCGACCAGCGCCGCCATCGAGGCGCTGTGATGCGGTGCGCGAAACGGGCGCGCCCGGCTGATCCGGCCATCGGTCAGCGTGCCTGCAACGCTGGCCACCATCGAGACTTCCAGCGCTTCCTGCGGCGTCAGCGGCGGCAATATGCCGGGCAGGCAGGATGCCATCAGCGATTTGCCCGCGCCGGGTGGCCCGACCATCACCAGGTTGTGCCCTCCGGCAGCTGCGATCTCCAACGCGCGCTTGGCGGTTTCCTGGCCCTTGACCTGTTTGAGGTCCGGTCCCGGTTCAGGCTCGGCGGCTATCCCGGGTTGGGGCGGGCTCAGGCGGCCATGGCCTTTCAGGTGATTGAGCAGGGTGAGCAGGTCGGGCGCGGCAATGACATCGATGCCGCCCGCCCAGGCGGCTTCTGCACCCTGCACCGCCGGGCAGATCAACGACCGGCCGGTCGCCGAGGCATGGAGCGCGGCGAGCAGAACGCCAGGCGAGGCGGCGATGCGCCCATCCAGCGCCAGTTCGCCCACCGCGACATATTCGCTGACCAGCTCTGCATCGATGATCCCCATCGCGGCGAGCAGCGCCAGCGCGATCGGCAGATCGTAATGCGATCCTTCCTTGGGCAGGTCCGCCGGCGAAAGGTTGACGGTAATGCGCTTGGGCGGCAGCGACAGGCCCAGCGAAGCGATCGCGGCGCGCACCCGCTCGCGGCTTTCGCCCACCGCCTTGTCGGGCAGGCCGACCACCGCGATGCCCTTTTGCATGCCGGGCGAGATCTGGACCTGCGCCTCGACGCTGCGCGCCTCCAGCCCCAGATAGGCTACGGTCTGGACGATGGCGACCATGCGCTGCCCCCTGTTTGTTCCGGGAGCGAGCCTGACGCGCCGATGTCAGGGAGTCGAGGGAAAAGCGCGCGATTGCTTCATTCCGGAGGCAATTCTACCCGCTCGGGCAACGGGAACAGGGTGAGGAAGCGCGCAATCAGCGCAGGATCGCCTTGCACATGCAGCATCCCTTCGGCTTCCAGCGCGGCGAGCGGCACCCCGCCATAGACCGCGCCTGCCAGCGCATGCGGGGTTCCGGTGAATACAAGGTCGCATCCCTGCGCATCGCCGCGCGCGATGGCGATGCCGGTGGAATCGAGCTGGCCGACATAGGTCATGTCGCCAAAGACAAAGCCGGTGGTGCACTTGAGTTTGCCCACCCGCGCCCGGTCGATCATCGTGCGGAAGGACAGCATCACCGACACGCCGCTGATCGGCAGCGTCGGATCATGCCAGGGCGAGCGCGCCGCCCAGCGGCCGAGCATCTGGATCAGCGGTTCGGCCTCATAGCCCCAGGGGGTCAGTTCATAGACCTGGGCCGAGGCGGGCGGCGGCAGGCGGCGGCGGACGAGCAGGTGCCTGGCCTCCAGCCCTTCCAGCCGCTGGGTCAGGACATTGGCGCTGATCCCCGGCAGATCGGCACGTAATTCGTTGAACCGCCGGGGCCCGAGCATCAGCTCGCGCATCACCAGCAACCCCCAGCGTTCGCCAACCAGTTCCAGCGCGTGCGCGGTGCCGCACGCATCGTCATACAGCCTTTTGGGCAACCCATCCCCCGAAGTTATAAATAATAACTAAACAGTTGCTTTTTGTAACACGGCTGGTCACTCTGGGCAACGACAGCCCCCCGAGTCGCAGAAACAGGCGGCCGGGCCAAGCGAGGATGCGCCGATGAGCGAGACTGCCCCTCCAGCGATCGTGAAAATCGCCCTCGCCGCAATCGAGGCTGCGGCCGACTCGGCCTGAAACGTGCCTTTGCCACCCTGACCCTTCCTTCTGCGACAAGGACCCGTACCCATGACCTATATCGACGGATTCGTGATTGCCTGCCCCGAAGCCAATCGGGACAGATTTATCGAACATGCCCGCATGGGCGATGCGGTGTTCATGGAATTGGGCGCGCTGCGCATCGTCGAATGCTGGGGCGATGATGTGCCCGCCGGCCACACCACCGATTTCCGGCGCGCCGTCCAGGCGCAGGATGGCGAGGCCGTGCTGTTCAGCTGGATCGAATGGCCGGACAAGGCAACGCGCGATGCCGCGATGGCCAAGATGCAGGAGATGATGACCGACCCCGCCAGGCTCGATCCGCGCATGGACCCGGAAAGGAACCCCATGCCCTTCGACGGCAAGCGGCTGATCTTCGGCGGCTTCGTTCCCGTGGTCGAATTGACCGCCTGACCGCGCCCAGCAGGGCGCCATCTTCTCGCTGGTAGGACCAAGATCATGACCGAAGCACAGGACGAACCCGGCTATCCGCTGCGCGTCACTCGCCATATCGCCGCGCCGCCGGACAGGGTGTGGCAGGTGATGACCGAAAGGCTGGAAGACTATTGGTGCCCCCGCCCCTGGCGGACCGAGATCATCGAGATCGACTGGCGATCGGGCGGGCGGATGGCGACGATGATGCGCGGCCCCGATGGCGAAAGCCATGAGGGCGATGGCGTGCTGCTGGAGGTGACACCGGGCAAGCGCATCGTCTTTACCGATGCCTTTCGCAGCGGGTGGATACCGCAGACCGCGTTCATGGTTGGCTGCCTGGAGATCGCGCCCGAAGGCGAAGGCACGCGCTATGTCGCCACCACCTGGCACTGGACCAGAGAGGCCTGTGAACAGCACAAGGCGATGGGTTTCGAATCCGGCTGGGCGGTGATGGCCGATCAGCTTGCCGCGCTGGCAGAGGGGCAGTAACCACATTGGCCGGGCCCAAGGCCCTGCAATCGCTGGCTTTGACGGGGCGCGGGCCCGCGAGATAACCTGGGCTTAACGCTTCTGCCTGACCATGTTCGTCAACCTGCAGGCAAATCGGCGGGCGCATCGATGGTGGATCATCCACCTGGTGCCGATGCCCGCTCATGTCGCTTTTCCGTCCCCTGCCCGTCCTTGCCTTGCTGGCGCTGATCCTGTGTCCCCATCGCATCGAGGCGCGCGAGGTCAGCCTGACGATCATCACGCCGGTGATCGAGACGGATGCCATCGCCTGGCGCGAGGAGCTGAGCTGGACCGAGGAAACGCAGGAAGCGCCCGAGCCGTCAGCGCCTGCGCTCGCGACATTCGGCCCGTTCCGCGTCACCGATACGACCAGCGCCGACATGATCGGCGTGGTCGATTCGCGCACGCCCCGGCAGTTTGCCGCCATGCTGCAGGCCTTTCCCGGAATCCGCACCTTGCGGATGATCGAGTGCCCCGGATCAGAGGATGACGAGGCGAACCTGCGCCTCGCCCGGATGCTGCGCAAGGCGCGAATCGAGACATTGGTGCCTGCTGGCGGATCGGTCCGCTCGGGCGCGGTCGAACTGTTCCTGGCAGGCGTGAGGCGCAGGGCCGATTCGCACGCCGAATTCGCCGTGCACAGCTGGCGCGACGAGCTTGGCCGCGAGGCCCGCGACTTGCCCTCGGATGATCCCGTCCACCGCGAATATATCAATTTTTACCGTGAAATGGGGCTGAGCGAAGACAGAGCACACCGTTTCTATGCGCTGACCAATAGCGTATCCTTTGATGATGCGGTTTATCTTGCGCCGTTACAAATGGCGGCCATGGGACTGCTCGACATGCTGTAAGGGCTTCAAAACAGCCAAAAACTGAGGTGAATTCCGCTATAATTGCGCCCAACGCATGTTGCATTTGCTAATAAGCTGTGGGATACCGCAGCCGCTAGCAGCATGTCTGAAGGGACAATCCTATGAAACTTGCAAAGACCGCACTGGCTGCGCTTGCTCTGACCACCATGGTCGGCGCTCCGGTTCTGGCACAGGCTGCGACCTCCGCAGCCCGCGTCAGCGCCTCGAGCGAAGAGAGCGACGCAGAAGGCAGCACCGGCATCATCATTGGTGTCGTGGCCGCTGCCGCCGTCGTGGGCGGCATCATCGTCATCTCTGACGATGATGAGCCCAACAGCCCCTGATCGCCGCAAGGCAATCAGGTACTGATTCGGGAAGGGGCGGTCGGCAACGGCCGCCCTTTTTCGCATGTGCACAACGCTCACGCAGCAGGTTCCGCGCTGCTGGTCCCTTGACTGGTGCCACGCCGCGTCCATCTTGGCCGATGACGCCCCTGTCGTCGCGATCCGGCCCTGGCATCGCGACCTGATCGCGAAAGGCCCGATCCATGACCAATTTTCCCGCCGACTATACGCCGCCTGCCATCTGGACCTGGAACAAGGACAATGGCGGTGCCTTTGCCAATATCAACCGGCCGATAGCCGGCGCGACGCACGACAAGGAACTGCCGGTCGGCCAGCATCCGCTGCAGCTCTATTCGATGGCGACGCCCAATGGCGTGAAGGTCACCGTGATGCTGGAAGAGCTGCTGGCGGCGGGCCATTCGGGCGCCGAATATGATGCCTGGCTGATCGACATCCGCCAGGGCGGACAGTTCGGCAGCGATTTCGTCGCGATCAACCCCAACAGCAAGATCCCCGCGTTGATGGATCGCAGCGGCCCCGAGCCGGTGCGGCTGTTCGAATCGGGTTCGATCCTGCTCTATCTGGCAGAGAAGTTCGGCGCGTTTCTGCCCAGCGACCCGATCAAGCGCACCGAGGCGATGAACTGGCTGTTCTGGCAGATGGGCAGCGCGCCGTATCTCGGCGGCGGCTTCGGCCATTTCTATGCCTATGCGCCGCTCAAGATCGAATATTGCATCGACCGCTTCACGATGGAAACCAAGCGCCAGCTCGACGTGCTCAACCGGCACCTTGCCGATCACGAATATATGGCGGGCAGCGACTATTCGATCGCCGATATCGCGATCTGGCCCTGGTATGCCGGTGTCGCGACCGGCCAGGTCTATAACGCGGCCGAGTTTCTCCAGGCGCATGAATATACCCATCTGCTGCGCTGGGCAGACCAGATTGGCGAACGCCCGGCGGTCAAGCGCGGGCGCATCGTCAACCGCGCCTTTGGCGATGACCTGAGCCAGCAGCTGCACGAGCGCCATGATGCCAGCGATTTCGAGCTGCGCACGCAGGATAAGCTTGCCGCAGCAGCAGCCGAGTAACGCGGCTTAGAGGAGATCCGCCGCCAGCAGGAAGGCCCCTGCCAGCCCCGATACGGGGCTGAGCGCGGGGCGGCGGATCACCTGCGCTGCGGGCAAGGCGAAATAGCCGCCGTCGCGCGCGGCGGCCTCGGCCACGATCCGATCGAACAGGCCCGGCGTGCCCATCACCCCGCCGCCGAGCACGATGGCATCGGGCGCAAGCGCCGCGCGCAGCGTGTTGCAGGCCTCGGCAAGATAGCCTGCGATCAGGCCATGCGCGCCATGATCGGGGGCCAGGTGCGAAAGCGACTGGCCCCAGCGCGCGATGATCGCCGGGCCGCTCGCCAGCCCTTCCAGACAATCGCCATGAAACGGGCAATGCCCGGCAAAATCCTGGTCATCCGCCGCGCGGCGCGGGCGCATATGGCCAAGCTCCGGATGCGCCTTTCCGCCGACAATCTGCCCGTCGGCAATCACCCCGCCGCCGATCCCGGTGCCGATGGTGATATAGACGCTGACCGTGGCATTGCGCGCCGCGCCCAGCCGCGCCTCGGCGAGGGCTGCGGCATTGACATCGGTATCGAAGGCGACCGGCACGTTCAGGGCGCGCGCGATGGTTCCGGCAAGGTCGCAATCGCTCCAGCCGGGCTTGGGGGTGGACAGGATATGCCCCCATTTCGCGTCGCTGCGGTTGCGCTCCAGCGGGCCGAACGAGCCTATGCCGATGGCCGCCACGTCCGGGTGCCGCGCAAAAAAGGCGAGGCTCTCTGCCAGCGTCACCTCGGGATCGCGGGTGGGGATCTGGACCTGCTCGATGATCGCATCGGGCCCATGGCCGACACCCAGCACGAATTTGGTGCCGCCCGCCTCGATCGCGCCGAGCAGCGGACGGTCAGCCGACATCGCAGACCGCGTGCAGCCGGTCCATCGCGAAGACCTCGACGATGCGCGAGCGATCACCGTCGAGCGCGATCCGCACCATCGGGGCGGGCGTGCCGCCGAACGTCTCTGCCGCGATCAGCGCGCTATCGGTCGGTTTGCGGCCCTTCAGCCCCCAATGATCGACAAAGCCGCACACCAGCAGGTCGGCGCTGGCGAACCAGCTATAGCATTGCATCGGCTCTTCATCGGGATTGGCGATCACCAGGCCGGTGCCGTTGAGCGGGCGCCAGGGGCCGGTCACCGATTCGCCGACCATGCCGTAAAAACCGGTCGGCCCGGTCGGGCCTTCAGGGTTGAACACCGAGTTTTGCGTGGACCAGAAGGCATAATACAGGCCTTGATGCGCGATGATCTGCGCGCGCTCAAGCTCGTTGTTCAGCGTATCGGCATGGATGATCGGCGGCAGCAGCTGCCACTGGCCGGCATCGTTCATCCGCGCCAGCCCGACCGCGCCGTTGAAGGCGCTGTCCGATGCCGCCAGCGATCCGGTGAAGACCAGATAGCGGGTACCATCTGCAGGATCGATGAAAAAGGCCGGGTCGCGGAACGCCTTGACCGTGCCCGGCGCGCCCTCGTGCTTGTCGGCGGGCAGATAGACCGCGCCATCGGCGACCACGCTTTCGCGCACCGCCGACCAGCCGGTGATGCGGCCATCGGGCTGCAGCACGCCCTGGGTCTCGCCCAGCCGCTGCTGAAAGCCGCCGGGGCGGTCGGCATAGCCGGCTGCGGTGAAATAGAGCGTGACCCTGTCCCCCTCCAGCACCGCAGAGCCTGACCATTCGCGTTCGAAATCGCCGAGGCCCGGCGGCAGCATGTCGCCCAGATCGTGCCAGCCATGGACATCGAGATGGAGCAGCCGGATCTTCGCCTCGAAATGGCGCAGGATGGGATCGCCCCGGTCGGGTGCGGCAAGCACCATCCACAGGCTGCCCCCCGCCACCGATGCGAGCGTGCCATTGGCCTGCTGCAGCGGCCACATGTCCCACAGCAGCAGATCGGGCAGGATCCGCCGCACATCATCCTCTCCGATCAGCCCCGGCACCGGCAGGGGCTGACCTTCAAGAGCGGCGATATGCGCGGCGGTCCAGGCAGTCGTCATCGTGCGCGTCAGAAGTCGTAGCGCAGCGTGGCCGAGATGGTGCGGCCGTTGATCGAACGCGCGCGAACGATGCCATTGGCCGGGATCGCGCCCTCTTCCGCCTCGGTAAAGCCGCGCGTGTCGAACAGGTTGTTGGCGTTGAGCGACAGCTGGACCCGGTCGAACGGGCGCACTGCGACAAAGGCGTTCACCTGGGCAAAGCCGGGCAGCACGAGCAGGTTGTTGTCCTGCGCAAAGCTGTCCGTCGTGCCGACCATGTTGGCGCCCAGCGTGAACATGTCCTGCTCGTACTGACCGCTCAGCTGATAGATGAAATCGGCCTGGCGGCGCGGCTTGTTGCCCTGGTTGGCGGGGCTGATCCGGTCGCGGCTGATTTCGGCATCGGTATAGGTGCCGCCCGCGCTGAAGGTGAAGCCGCCGGTGCGATACGAGGCTTCGAGCTCGATGCCGTGCGCCTTGAACTGACGGTCGAAGGTCTGGCGGCTGGTTGCTTCGAAGTTGGTTTCCTCGGTCTCCGCGTAGAAGCCGGTGGCATAGAGCGCGAGGCCGCCCGAACGGTATTTCACGCCCGCTTCCGCCTGCTTGACGAAGTCGATCGCAATGCCTTCGCTGCGGATGTCGCCGGTGACGAAGTTCACATTGTCGTTGTTGAACAGGATGCGGTCGGCATTGGCGCGGCCGCCCTTGCTGTAACGGGCGAACAGCGCGAGATCATCCGACACGCGATAGTTCACGCCCAGCGAGTAGCTGAAATAATTGTAGCTGTAGTCGACCAGCGCGGGTGCACCCAGCGGGATGGTCGCGGTCTGCGCTTCAGCGGGGCTGATCGTGCCGCTGCCGTTGAAATCGAATCTGGTGATGCCGACGCGGCCACCGCCCAGATCAGAGCCGAAGGTGCTGCCCGAGGCATCGCCGAAATCATAGCGGATGCTGCCATCGACCGTCAGACGGTCGAATTCGAGCGACAGCGAGGCGAAGGGCGCATTGGTATCGTACTGCAGGTCATAGCTGCGGCGGCAGCAATTGCCGAAGAAGCTGGCCGAATAGGCCACGGTGCCAAGATCGCTGCGACGCTGGCCATTGGCCGCCACCACGTCGATCAGCGCGGCATTGCCGCCCCCACGCACTTCGAGCAGGTGCGAGGTCCACAGCCAGTCGGTGTTGATGTCCTGACGCGACTTGTAGAAGCCGGCCGTCAGCGTGGCCTTGCCGCTGCCCAGCTCGAAATCGCCGGTGATGCGCAGGTCGTTGGTGATATTGTCGAGGCTGTTGAGCCGCGTGTTGAACAGCACGACGCTGGCCACCAGCGCGTTGCCGGGAACGTTCTGCCCGGCCTGCAGGCCATTGGCGAAGACCAGGCGCGAGCCTGCACCAGCCAGCGCCGTCGCGGTGTTGGCGGCGGTATCGATCGATCCCGGGAACGGCGAGGCAAAGCTGCCCGACACGTCGGAGAAGCGGAAGCGGTTGGTCACCGTCCAGCCATCGGCCACCTCGAACTCGCCCTCGAAGCCGAAGGCCTTGACCAGCGGTCGCTGGCCGTCGGTGATGTCAAAGCGCCGCGCCTGGTTGTTGCCATCAAGGCTCAGCGCCGAACGGAAGAAGCGCGAGTGCAGGCTGTCGCCGCTGATGTCGAAGCCGGGTACGTTGGAATAATTGGGGTTGCCGTTGGTCCCGGTCACGCGGACCGGGTTGGGCAGATAGGCGACTGCGCGGTCGTTCAGATACTTCCCGTAAAAGCGGATGAAGCCGCCGGTGAATTCCTTGGTGATGTTGATCTTGAACTGGCCGCCGCGGTTGCCGTCATAGCCGATATCGCGCGGGCCCTCGCCCTGGCGGACGAAACCGCCCATGTGGAAATACAGGTCTTCGGCCAGCGTGCCGCCATAATCGAAGTCGAAGCGCTTTTCGTCATAATCGAGACCGAGCGTCGCCTGGATGGTGCCGCCGTCCTGGCCCTTGCCGGTCTTGGAGATCATGTTGATCACGCCGCCGGGCGAGTTGGAGGCGAAGGTCGAGGCCGAGCCGCCGCGAATCGCCTCGACCCGGGCGATGTTGAGGTCCGAGCGCAGGAAGATGTCCGAGTTGCCGAAGGTGATGTCGCCGAATTCAAGGATCGGCAGGCCGTCTTCCTGCAGCTGCAGGAACTTGGCACCGCCCGAGGCGATCGGCAGACCGCGCACGGCGATATTGGCATTGCCTTCGCCACCCGATGATTCGGAGCGGATGCCGGGGATGTTGCGGAAGATTTCAGCCGCGCTGCGCGGTGCGGTGGTCGCGATCTGGTCGGCGTCGATCGCGCTGACCGAGACCGAGCTGTCGAGCACGTTCGCGCCGCGCGCCACGGCGGTCACGACGATGACTTCGTTCTGGTCGGAATCGTCCTGTGCGGCGGTGTCCTGCGCCAGGGCAGCGGGGGTGAAACTGAAAAATGCAGCGGCAAGCGCCGCAGTGGCGCTCGATGCGCGCAGAGCCTTGGAAATCGACATCACATCTCTCCTGAACCTGCCGGTTAGTCGGCTATGACCATCGACGCTAGCAAGTTAGCAAACGATTGCAAGCAGAATGTGCAATCGATTGCAAAAAAGCTTGCCAAGCGTTGGCCCGGCGGCATAGCATGGCTATCAAGGCGCAAGGCAAGACGCCGCATGGACATAAGGAGAGGCATATGACCAGCGCCGCGCATGCTCCGGCCCCCGAATTCGCGACCCGCCCATCGGCACCGCCGCGCCTGTCGCTGCCGCGAATCGTCGAGATGAATCTGGGCTTTTTCGGCCTGCAGTTCAGCTTTGGCCTGCAACAGGCCAACATGACGCCGATCTATACCTTTCTGGGCGCGGACGAGGCGACGATGCCGCTGCTCTGGCTGGCAGGTCCGATGACCGGCCTGCTGATCCAGCCGCTGGTCGGCGCGCTCTCCGACCGCACCCGCTCGAAGCTCGGCCGGCGCACCCCCTATTTCCTGATCGGCGCGGTGATCTGTTCGCTGTGCCTGTTCCTGATGCCCTATTCGAGCACATTGTGGACGGCTGCGAGCCTGCTCTGGCTGCTCGATGCGGGCAACAACATCACCATGGAGCCGTACCGCGCCTATGTCGCCGACCGTCTGGAGCCTGTGCAGCGGCCTGCAGGCTTTCTGGTGCAGAGCGCGTTCACGGGGCTGGCGCAATGCCTATCCTATGCCGCACCCAGCCTGCTCGTGTCGTTCGGAATCAGCCAGAACCTGGTCGACATCAACGGCATACCCGTCATCGTCCGCATCGCCTTTGTCATCGGCGCGATCCTGTCGATCTCGACCATCGTCTGGTCGGTGCTGCGCGTGCCCGAACTGAAGCTGTCCGAGGCCGAGCTGGCCGAAATGGCGGCAAAGCCGATGGGCGCTGGCGCTGCCCTGGCCGAAATCCGCGATGCCTTTGTCGCCATGCCGCGCCCGATGCGCCAGTTGGCCTGGGCGATGCTGTGCCAATGGTATGCGATGTTCGTCTATTGGCAGTTCATCGCGCTGTCGGTGTCGCGCACATTGTTCCCGGCAGGCGAAGGCGCGCGCGCGACCAGCGCCGATTTCATCTCGGCCTCGCTGACCGCGCAGCAGATGGGCGTGGCCTATAATGCGGTGTCGTTCATCGCCGCGCTGGTGCTGATCCCCATCGTCCGGAAAATGGGGGCCAAGCCGGTCCACGCCGTCTGTCTGGTGGCATCCGGAATCGCGATGCTGAGCCTGCCGATGCTCGACAGCCGCGCGGCGATGTTCGTGCCGATGATCGGCATCGGCCTGGGCTGGGCGGGGATGATGGGCAACACCTATGTGATGCTGGCCGATTGCATCCCGCCCGAGCGGACCGGGGTTTATATGGGCATATTCAACATGTTCATCGTCGTGCCGATGCTGATCGAGACGATGACGATGCCGCTGATCTACGGCCCGCTGCTCGGCTCCGATCCGCGCAACGCGATCCTGCTGGCAGGCGTGCTCATGCTGTGCGGCGCGGCTGCAACTCTGATGGTCGGCAGGGGGCAACGCATCGGGGCTTGAACTTGCGCGCAAACAGGCCGATTTAGACCAGCGAACCAAAAGCGCAGAAAGAAGGCCCATATGTACGATACCGTCCGCGATGCCCTGGTCCCGATTGTCATCGAACAGTCGAACCGCGGAGAGCGCAGCTTTGACATTTTCTCGCGGCTGCTGCGTGAACGGATCGTGTTCGTGACCGGCGAGATCGAGGACAACATGGCCTCGCTCATCGTCGCGCAGCTGCTGTTCCTGGAATCGGAGAATCCGAAAAAGGACATCTTCATGTATATCAACTCGCCCGGCGGCGTGGTGACGGCAGGCATGGCGATCTATGACACCATGCAATATATCCGTCCGCGCGTCGGCACGGTGTGCATCGGCCAGGCTGCATCGATGGGCAGCTTCCTGCTGGCTGCAGGCGAACCCGGTATGCGCACCGCGCTCGCCAATGCCCGCATCATGGTGCACCAGCCCTCGGGCGGTGCGCGCGGCATGGCATCGGATATCGAGATCCAGGCGCGCGAAATCCTGCGAATCCGCAAGCGTATGAACGACCTGTACGTGCAGTTCACCGGCCGCAAGCTCGAGGAAATCGAAAAGGCCATGGACCGCGACACCTTCTTGGAAGCCCAGGAAGCCAAGGACTTCGGTCTGGTCGATCATGTGATGGAAAAGCGCCCGACGCCGTCCGAAGAGGCAGGGAATTAACAAGGATTGCACCCTATGACAGGGTGCGTCGCACGCCATGGCCGCCGCGAGCCTGCGCGCAATACCGGTGCCCGTCACCGGTGTTGCGTGTTGAATTTCGCATTTTAGGCACTAGGCTGAAACGTTACGTTCCGGGCATAATGCAGCCGGAACAGAAGGAAGAGCTATGACCAAGCTGAGCGGTTCCGATTCGAAGAGCACCCTTTACTGCTCTTTCTGCGGAAAATCGCAGCACGAAGTGCGCAAGCTGATCGCCGGACCCACGGTGTTCATCTGCGACGAATGCGTGGAGCTGTGCAACGACATCATCCGCGAGGAATCCAAGGCTGGCCTGGCCGGCAAGAAGGATGGCGGTGTGCCCACGCCGCAGGAAATCTGCGACGTCCTCAACGATTATGTCATCGGCCAGGACCGCGCCAAGCGCGTGCTCTCGGTCGCGGTGCACAATCACTACAAGCGCCTCAACCATTCGGGCAAGGGATCGGGCGAGGTTGAACTCGCCAAGTCGAACATCCTGCTCGTCGGCCCCACCGGCTGCGGCAAGACGCTGCTCGCGCAGACGCTCGCCAAGACCTTCGACGTGCCCTTCACCATGGCCGATGCGACGACGCTGACCGAGGCCGGCTATGTCGGCGAGGATGTCGAGAACATCATCCTCAAGCTGCTGCAGGCCAGCGACTATAATGTCGAAAAGGCGCAGCGCGGCATTGTCTATATCGACGAGATCGACAAGATCAGCCGCAAGGCCGAGAACCCCTCGATCACGCGCGACGTTTCGGGCGAAGGCGTGCAGCAGGCGCTGCTCAAGCTGATGGAAGGCACCACCGCCTCGGTTCCGCCGCAGGGCGGGCGCAAGCATCCGCAGCAGGAATTCCTGCAGGTGGACACGACCAACATCCTGTTCATCTGCGGCGGTGCGTTTGCGGGCCTTGAAAAGATCATCGGTGACCGCCTGCAGGGCAAGTCGATCGGCTTCGGCGCGCATGTTGCTGCGCCCGAAGAGCGCAAGACCGGCGAACTGCTGCGCCATGGCGAGCCCGAGGATCTGCTGAAGTTCGGCCTGATCCCTGAATTCGTCGGTCGTCTGCCGGTCATCGCGACGCTCGAGGACCTGGATATCACCGCGCTGGTGAAGATTCTCAAGGAACCCAAGAACGCGCTGATCAAGCAGTATCAGAAGCTGTTCGAGCTGGAAGACGTGGAGCTGAGCTTCACCGATGACGCGCTCGAGGCGATCGCCAAAAAGGCCATCGAGCGAAAGACCGGCGCACGCGGCCTGCGTTCGATCGTCGAGGCGATGCTGCTCGACACCATGTTCGAACTGCCCGGCATGAAGGGCGTAGCCGAGATCGTGGTCGACCGCGACGTGGTCGAAGGCCGCAAGGACCCGATTCAGGTCTTCGCTGCCAAGGACAAGGTAGGTGCAGGCGACGCTGCCTGACCCTTCACGTCCGGATATTCCGGCCAGATTGCTGAAGATTATCAGGGGGACGCAGGGCGAAGGCTTTGCGTCCCCTTCTTTTGGCGCGAGTCGTCGCCACGTTGGGGCAATTGTAACGGCCGCCCGCGCAGCCAGCCCGGGCAGCGTGTCATTTATGCCGCAGTTGCGAACAAAACGTCATGCAGCGGCGACTGGGCAGCGGATCGCCTTGCCCGCAGCAAGGCTGGAATGCGCCAATTTACATCGCTATTTCAATGGTTTGGTGCATTTGCGAACGATTCCCAAGCGAACCGTCATATCGTGACTTAAATCTGTCACATTTCCTTCACATTCGTTTCGCTTTTCTGTCCTTAGCGCCCCCTAGTGCGCCGCTCATCTCTTGATTTTTGAGAGCGCTTTCATCGCCGCCAGTGTCCCATGGGCGGCAAGAAACGGGGAATGACACATGCAGATTCGCTATTATCTCGCGGCAAGCGCCGCGGCGCTTTCGCTGGCCACCGTCATGGCCGCACCGGCGCACGCACAGGAAACGACCTCGTCGGTCCGTGGTTCCGTCACCGCCAATGGCGCACCGGTTGCCAATGCCGACGTCAAGGTGATCCACACGCCGTCGGGCACCGTGGCCACCACCACCACCGACGCCGAAGGCAACTTCAGCGCCGTCGGTCTGCGTCTGGGCGGCCCGTTCACGGTCGAAGTCAACGCATCGGGCTTTGAACAGTCGTCGGTCACCGACATCTTCCTCCAGGCTGGCCAGCCCTTCCGTCTGCCGGTCGAACTGCAGTCCGAAGCCGTCATCGTCGTGACCGCTTCGTCGATCGCCGCATCGACCCCGCTCGAATCGGGCGCCGGCACCGTGCTGACCGCTCGCGACATCGCAGGCGTCTCGAACGTCAACCGCGACATCCGCAACCTGGCCGCGCGCGACCCGCGCGTGAACCTCGATCCGACCAATGGCGGCGCGATCTCGATCGCAGGACAGAACAACCGCTTCAACCGCTTCACCGTTGACGGCGTCGCCTTTGGCGATCCCTTCGGTCTGGAAGCCGGCGGCCTTGTTTCGACCCGTGGTCCGGTTCCGCTCGATGCAATCGGCGAGTTCTCGGTGGAAGTCGCTCCCGTCGACATCCAGCAGGGCTTTTTCCAGGGCGGCGCGATCAACGCGCAGCTGAAGTCGGGCTCGAACGAGTTCTCGGGCCTTGCCGGCTTCTATTACGGCGATGACAGCCTGCGCGGCGACACTGCCCGCGGCGTTCGTCGTACCGGCGCCTTCGAATCGAAGATCTACACCGCGCAGCTGACCGGCCCGATCATCGAGGACAAGCTGTTCTTCTCGCTGACCTATGAGCGGCTGCGGGACGTCGTGCCTGCCCCCATCCTGCCCGGAGCGCTCGGCATTTCCGATGCCCAGCTCAGCAATATCAGCGCGATCGCCCAGAACGTCTATAATTTCGACACCCAGGGTGTCGGCGGCAACATTCCCGAGAAGGATGACAAGGTCGTTGCCAAGGTCGACTGGAACATCGCCGACGGTCACCGCGCCACGTTCACCTATATCTACAACAAGGGTAACGTCACCGCTGGCCAGACCGGTATCGGTGCGCTGACAGCGACCAACCCCACTTTCTCGTACCTGTCGAACAACTACAACCAGGGCGCGACCAACCATTTCGGCATCGTCCAGTTCAACGACCAGTGGACCGACAATTTCTCGACCCAGCTGCGCGTGTCCTATGCCGATTATGTCCGCATCCAGCAGCCGTTCGGCGCAGCGTCCTTCGGTGAGTTCCGCACCTGTCTCGACCCGACCTCGCCTGCTCCGATTACCAATCAGACGATTGCCACGGCGGCACTGACCTGTACCGCAGGCCAGCGTCAGCTCACCTTCGGTCCGGACATCAGCCGCCAGGCGAACGAGCTCGATGCGCAGTCGCTGAACATCGAGTTCCAGGCCACGCTGCAGCTGAACAACCACACGCTCAAGCTGATTGCCGAGCGTCGCACCCAGGATATCCGCAACCTGTTCGCCCAGCGCGTCTCGGGTGCCTGGTATTTCGACTCGATCGCAGGTCTGCAGAACCGTCAGGCCAATGAGCTGAACTTCTCGGCTCCTCTGCGTGGCGGCATCGATACGGTCACCGCCGATTTCGAAAACAACAGCTGGACCTTCGGTCTGCAGGATACCGTTGACGTCACCGACACCCTGGTGGTCACCGCCGGCTTCCGCTGGGACCTGTTCGACACCCCCGATCGTCCGTTCGTCAACAACGACTTCTTCAACCGCTTCGGTTTCACCAACGCTCAGACCCTCAACGGTCGCCAGCTGTTCCAGCCGCGCTTCGGCCTCAACTGGAAGCCGACCGATCGCCTGACCGTCCGCGGTTCGGCCGGTCTGTTCGGCGGCGGCAACCCCAATGTGTGGATTTCGAACAGCTATTCGAACCCCGGTCCGACGCTGGGTAACGTGCAGGTTCGTCGTGTTCCCGGCACGGGCGGCGCTCCTGACACCTTCACCATTTCGGGCGTCACCGGTTTGAGCGCTGCGCAGCAGAACGCGATCGGTGCAGCGACGCTGAACAACGTTTCGGGCGGCACCGGTATTCCGCAGGCGCTGGTTGATGCGATCCGCACCGCCGGTACCGCGCAGTCGCCGACCAACGCACTGGATCCGAACTACAAGATCCCGTCGCAGTGGCGCGTTTCGGGCACCGTGGATTACAATGCTGATCTCGGCTTCCTGGGCGACAACTGGAACTTCGGTGTGGATGTGGTCTGGTCGAAGGTGAAGTCGGGTCTGACCTGGACCGATCTGCGTTCGGTCGTGACCGGCGTTCTGCCCGATGGCCGTCCGCGCTACAGCGTCCTGGCTGGCCAGGGTGCAACCACCAACACCGACATCCTGCTGACCAACGACGATCGCGGTTACAGCTGGAACGTGGTCGCACGGTTCGACAAGCGCTGGGAAAACGGCTTCCGCCTCGGCGGTGCCTATACCTACCAGCGCGCCAAGGACACCAACTCCGGCACCTCGTCGGTGGCGTTCTCGAACTACACCAACGCGGCGGTCGTGGACCCGAACTTCGCGGCTTATGGCACGTCCAACTATCAGCGTGACGATGCCTTCCGCATCGTCATGGGCTATGACGCCAAGCTGTTCGGCGACAACACCACCCGGTTCGAGCTGTTCTTCAACTCGCTCTCGGGTCAGCGTTACAGCTACACCTTTGCCGACCAGGCATCGGGTAACCTACGTTCGGCGGTCTTCGGTGTCACCGGTACCAACAACCGTTATCTGGCGTACGTGCCCAACGTCGCGTCGCGGACGGCTGATCCGCTGGTGACCTATGCTACAAACTTCGACTTTGCCGGTTTCCAGAGCTTCGTTCAGAATTCCGAGCTGAACAAGTATCAGGGCCGCATCGCGCCGAAGAACATCGGTCGCACCCCGCGCTACAACAAGCTCGACCTGTCGCTGCGTCAGGAAGTGCCGTTCGTGCTGGGCACCAAGGTCGAACTGCTGGCGGACGTCGAGAACGTCCTCAACCTGCTCGACTCCGATTGGGGCACCATCCGTCAGGTTGGCTTCCCCTATTACGGCACGATCGCCAACGTGACCTGCGTTGCGCAGGGCACCAACACCTGCGCGCAGTACCAGTTCGCCAACCGCACCGGCACCACCTTCACGGCTCCGGCCGAGGCTGTCGATCTGCGCGGCTCGCTCTGGGCGGTGCGTTTCGGGGTTCGCGTGACCTTCTAAGACGTTTCCCCTCGCGGGAGAGGATCGGGGCGCGGTGGCTTGGCCATCGCGCCCTTTTCTTTTGCGCGAGAGCGGCATGGCGCGGGCATGAAAAAGCCCCCTGTTCCGGTGGTGGAACAGGGGGCTTTTGCTTCAACCGATGCTGGGCGTGTCAGCCCTTGAGATCGGGCGGAAGCGCCTCGTTCTTCAGCATTGCCACCGCCTCGTCGAGCGAAAGGAACTGCTGCTGCTGTTCGCCCAGGCGGCGAAGCGCCACGGTGCGCTTTTCGGCCTCCTGCTTGCCGACGACCAGGATGTTGGGCACGCGGCCCACCGAATGCTCGCGCACCTTGTAGTTGATCTTCTCGTTGCGCAGATCCTCCTCGACGCGGATGCCCGCCGCCTGAAGCTGGGCCACCACCTCGCGCGCATAATCATCGGCATCGGACACGATTGTCGCGACCACCGCCTGGACCGGCGCGAGCCACAGCGGGAACTTGCCCGCATAATGCTCGATCAGGATGCCGATGAACCGCTCATAGCTTCCCAGGATCGCACGGTGCAGCATGATCGGGCGGTGGCGGTTGCCATCCTCCGCGACATAGCTGGCATCGAGCCGTTCGGGCAGCACGGTATCGGTCTGGATCGTGCCCACCTGCCAGGTGCGGCCGATCGCATCAGTGAGATGGAATTCCAGCTTGGGCGCATAGAAGGCACCTTCGCCGGGCAGCTCTTCCCAGCCCCATTCTTCGGTGTTGCGCCCCGTGGCGGCGACGGCATCGCGCATCGACTGTTCGGACCAGTCCCACATCTCGTCACTGCCGAACCGCTTTTCGGGGCGCAGCGCGAGCTTGATGGCATAATCGCCAAAACCCAGATCCTTGTAGACCACGTCGAGCAGGTCGCAGAATTTGCTGATCTCGTCGACCAGCTGGTCCTCGCGGCAAAAGATGTGCGCATCGTCCTGCGTGAACTGGCGCACGCGCATCAGCCCGTGCAGCGCGCCATGCGGCTCGTTGCGGTGACAGCAGCCCATTTCGGCGAGGCGCAAGGGCAGGTCGCGATAGCTCTTGATGCCCTGGCGGAAGATCAGGACGTGCGCCGGGCAGTTCATCGGCTTCAAGGCCATCCACGCGGCATCGTTCGACACGACCGGGCCTTCATCCTCGGTGTTGGGCACCTCGTCGGGGATGACGAACATGTTCTCGCGATATTTGCCCCAGTGCCCGGACTGCTCCCATTGGCGCGCGTCCATCACCTGCGGGGTCTTGACCTCCAGATAGCCCGCGGCATCGAGCCGGCGGCGCATATAGGCCTCCAGCGCGCGATAGATCACGAAGCCGCGCGGATGCCAGAAGACCGACCCGTGCGCCTCCTGCTGCAGGTGGAACAGGTCCATTTCCTGCCCGATCTTGCGATGATCGCGCTTGGCCGCCTCTTCCAGCCGCACCAGATGCGCGTCGAGCTGCTTCTTGTTGAGCCAGCCGGTGCCATAGATGCGCGACAATTGCGGGTTGCGCTGGTCGCCCCGCCAATAGGCGCCCGACACGCGCGTCAGCTTGAACGCTGCAGGATCGAGCCTGCCGGTCGAGGCCAGATGCGGCCCGCGGCACATGTCCATCCAGTCGTCCCCCGACCAATAGACCGTAATTTCGTCGCCCTGGGGCAGTTCGGCGGCCCATTCGGCCTTGAACGTCTCGCCCTGCTCGGTCCAGCGCGCGATCAGCGCATCGCGTTCCCACACCTCGCGCTTGAGCGGCTTGTTCGCAGCGATGATGCGGCGCATCTCGGCCTCGATGACGGGCAGGTCCTCGTCAGTGAACGGGCGCTCGGCAGGCGCAAAGTCATAATAGAAGCCGTCGTCGGTCGATGGACCGAAGGTGATCTGCGTGCCCGGGAACAGGTTCTGCACCGCTTCGGCGAGCACATGCGCGAAATCGTGCCGCGCCAGCTCCAGCGCATCGGCCTCGTCCTTCGCGGTGACCAAGGCCAGCTGCGCATCGCCGGTAAAGGGGCGCGTGATATCGCGCAGCTCGCCATCGACACGCGCGGCAATCGCCGCCTTGGCAAGGCCGGGACCGATCGCGGCGGCGACATCGGCGGGCGTCGAGCCCTCGGGCATTTCGCGCACCGATCCATCGGGCAGGCTGATCTTCAAAAGCTGGGACATGACTGTCTTTCCTGTTCCTGGCGCCCTGCAGCGCCTGAGGCGCCATGGCACAAAGCGCCGCGCCCCAAAAGGGGTTATGCGCCTGTGTTTCTTGCCGGAAAGTGCGGGAGAGCCGACGCCGCGCCACCCGCTCCGGGTGGCCAGCGCCGCGTGCCCTTCAGCCCACGCAGCCCCGCCCCCGGTCGCCCGGAGTGGTTGTGCTAGTGAGGGTGCGGATGCTCGCCATGCGCTCGGTATAGCGGGGAAGGGGGCGGGAGTCACTAGGCGCACCACGAAGCTCCCCCCTCTTAGTTCAGGAGACGAGCTTCTCGCCGATCACAAGTGCAACCAACTTGGGACTTTCATCAAAAAATCTGATTGCCATTTGGTGTAACGTAGCCAAATCGGGCGCTCTGTATCAATCCAGATAACTTAAACGCCACAGACCCGCTGAAACCCTTCAAGAGACATTTGAGCGCTTTTTAAAAATTCTCTTAACGCAACCGAAGCCGGTACCTTACCTATCGGACCATCTCGCTTGAAGAATATATCGACGGATATGCTAGTTTGCCCATAAGCTGCGTGTCCACCGGGCCAAACTCTAACAAATACACTTTCCTTGTTCACCGCGTCCCATGTACCAAACGATATAGAAGCATTATACGACATGAAACCCGAAATCATAGTCCCG
Organism: Blastomonas sp. SL216; assembly: GCA_026625625.1. Taxonomy (NCBI): domain Bacteria; kingdom Pseudomonadati; phylum Pseudomonadota; class Alphaproteobacteria; order Sphingomonadales; family Blastomonadaceae; genus Blastomonas; species Blastomonas sp. SL216. The sequence continues at coordinate 3,029,370 of CP113055.1, read as the reverse complement.
CTAGGCCTAGCAACAAACTCAAATCCAATTGAGTGCTTATTATTCGCCATTTGAGCCATTTCCCTTACTAAATACCGGCTTGATATCGGCATTTTTTCTCCAGAGTACGGCTTTTGGCGAAAAATCTCCTTGATAATATTGAGAGGTAAAGATGTCGAATTTTTGGACTGGCGCGAGCGCAGAATCGCCTTTAGCCCGGCGACATTTTCTGACCAAGGGTAATTTTTGTTAAAATCCTCCCTTCCGGCAGTGAATGCTGCCACATGAAGAGACCTGTCGAACGAGTGCTTCAAGTCAAGAATAGAATTTCTAATCAAATGACCGATTTCGGTAGGTGGATCCACCATTCGCTTAATTTTGTGGATTTTTCCACCAGTCTCGGCGTCATCCTCAATCACTAAGGAAAAGGGCTGACTCTCAACATATTGATCCAACAAAATCCCAGCTCGATTGAGATTAGACCTCGCCCACTCAATTTCTTGCTGCACCGAATCAAAAGTGATCATGTTTAAGCTATACACAAAATGGCATCATTTGAAAATAAAGTACTTGTTGCCAGACCGACCTCGGTAATGTTTCGTTCACCAGTCGCAACCTACGCCTAACCTCGGCACTAAATACGACCCTTCGCTCCCCCTTGCCTTCCGCATCGCCGATCTGTTCGCCCTGCCGATCGAGGCGATCTTCATGCGCGATTGAGCCTGAAGCCCTCCCCCTTGATGGGGGAGGGTTGGGTGGGGGTGATCGCGCAAGATAGGGCCTCCGTCGTGATGTCGCGCCGAGCCGCGCCCTCACCCTCACCGCTGCGACTAGGCTCCTCACGTCGCCAAGTCTCGCTGCCTCTCCCATCGAGGGAGAGGCAGATGATGCGCACGCCCTTTCCCCTCCCGCATGCGGGAGGGGCAGGTGCGGCTTGCCGCACCGGGGTGGGCCAGGAGCACCACAGGTCGCGCATCCCCACCCCGGCCTTCGGCCACCCCTCCCCAGAGGGAGGGGAGAGGCGTGGCTAGCCAGACAGGTGATGCTCGGCTAAGCCGCCAGCCATGACCAACAGCCTCAGCTTTCTCGACCGCGCCGACCGGCCGCGTATCGTCTATTCGCATCGCCGCGCAGCGCCCGAGCGCGTCGGCGCGCCGACGCTTGTCTTCCTGCCCGGCTATGCCAGCGACATGACCGGCACCAAGGCGCTGGCGCTCGATGCCTGGGCGGCGGATACCGGCCATGCGATGCTGCGCTTCGATTATGCCGGGTGCGGATCGAGCAGCGGCGCGTTCGAGGAGCAGGCGCTGGCCGACTGGCTGGGCGATGCGCTGGCGCTGATCGACACGGTGGTGACAGGGCCGGTGCTGCTGGTCGGATCGTCGATGGGCGGCTGGCTGGCGCTGCTCGCCGCGCTGGGGCGTCCGCAGCGCGTCGCGGGGCTGATCGGCATCGCCGCTGCGCCCGATTTCACCATGTGGGGTTTCAGCCAGGAGGAGAAGATGACCATCCTCACCGAAGGGCGGCTGGAACGGGTAAGCGAATACGGGCCCGAGCCGATGGTGACCACGCGCCGCTTTTGGCAATCGGGCGAGGGCAACCGTGTGCTGATCGGCGAGATCGCCTATGACGGCCCGGTGCGGCTGATCCAGGGGCAGAACGACCCCGACGTGCCCTGGCAATATGCGCTGGAAACGGCCAAGCAGCTGCGATCGACCGATGTGCAGCTGACGCTCATCAAGGATGGCGACCACCGCCTGTCGCGCGACGGCGACATTGCGCTGCTGGTGCAGACAGTCGGCAATCTGATGTCGGACCTCTCCAGCAAGTGACCCGTCACCCCCGCGCAGGCGGGGGTTCCGCTGGTGCGCAAAGGATGGTCAGACCAACGGCGCTTCCCGAACGATCGCGCGCGGACGGTGGTTCTCGTCCAATGCCACAAAGGTGAACAGCCCGCTGGTCACGCGCACTTCCTCCGCGCCGCGTCCGCGCGTGGCGATGACGTCGAGCCGGATCGCGATCGAGGTACGCCCGACGCGCTCGACCTCGCCATAGATCGAGATGATGTCGCGCAGCAGGATCGGCGCGAGGAACTGCATCGTCTCGATGGCGACGGTGGCGCACGGCCCCTGCACTTCGCGCCCGGCGACGATGCCGCCTGCGATATCCATCTGCGCCAGCACCCAGCCGCCGAAAATATGGCCGTTGGAATTGATGTCCGCAGGGGCAGGCACCACGCGCAGCACGGGCTCGCGGCCCGCAGTCAGCGATCCAGTGGGTTCAGACATCAAAAGGCCCCTTCAAGGCGCGTCGGGATCGAGCGCGTCGTCTATCGAATCATCATGCCCGGTGCCGCTGGAGAGGAAGACCAGCCCCATCAGCGCCGCAGTGAGCAGCATGGTAAAGCCGATACCGAGCGCGGCGGCAATATAGAGATGGATCGAGACCCAGCCGTGCAGCAGGAACAGCACGCCCAGGATCAGCACGATGGCCAGCGTCGTGACCGCAGCCATCCAGCCCATCACCCGCCAGTAGCGGCCCCAGGCAAAGCGGGCATAATCGGGATCGTCGAGATTTGAAAATCGAGGCATGGACGTGGATATAGGTGCGCACCGCTTTTCTTTCCAAGCATTTCGTGGGACCATGGCATGGCCTTGAGTCGCTCTGGCGGCGCTCATGCAGCAGCGCCGGTCAACGAGGCGACCGGGCCTTGACTTGGGAGAGCGCTTGCCATGACGATTGCCCATATTCTTTCCGCCCGCGATGGAAGCGTCCATCATTGCACCTGCGATGCGACCGTGCGCGATGCCGCCAATCTGCTGGCGGAAAAGCGCATCGGCGCGCTGCCGATCGTGCGCGATGGCGAGGTGGTGGGGATCTTTTCGGAGCGCGACCTGGTCTATCGGCTGCATTCGGACGGGCCCGGCATCCTCGACCAGCCGGTCGAACAGGCGATGACCGCCCCTGCCATCACCGTGACGCCCGACACCCAGGTCATGTCCGCGCTGTCGCTGATGACCCGGCGGCGCATCCGCCACCTGCCGGTGGTCGAGGGCACGACGCTGATCGGCTTCGTGTCGATCGGCGATCTGGTCAAATATCGCATCGACAAGATCGAAAGCGAGGCGGCGGCGCTCAGGGATTATATCCAGAGCGTTTGAGGGCTTTGGGGTTCACGCGAAGGCGCGAAGGCGCGAAGAGAGAAAGCGCACCGCCCTGACCTGAGCCGTTCTCCGGCGAAAGCCGGAGCCCAGGAGTCATGTTGCACCAAGTTCGCTCTGGACTCCGGCTTTCGCCGGAGAACGATAAACTTCGCGTCTTCGCGTGAACCAGAATTCCAGAACGGCTGTCAGCGCATCAGCCCGCCCAGCAAATTCCGCGCGAAACGGCCCAGGCCCGGAAAGCCAAACGCCTTGCCGATCTCGGTCGCGACTTCGCCCGCTGCGGCTGTGGCCGCCGATGCGACGGGGCGCGCGCTGCTCTTCTTGCCGCGAATCGCCCCCGCGATCACCGCACCGGCCGATGCCGCCGCCGCGCCAGCTGCCGCATTGCCGGCCTTGGCCCAGATCGATGTCGTCTTGCGCGGCTGCTTGGCGACCTCTTCCTTGCCCTTGGCCTCGACCTCTTCGGCCACGGCAGCGGCATCGGCGGCCTTTTGCGCCAGCACTTCCATGGCCGATTCGCGTTCTACCCGGGTGTCGTACTTGCCGTCATGCGGTGAGACCGACTGGATGATCGCGCGCTCCTTGGGGGTCAGAGGGCCGAGGCGCGAACGCGGCGGCTTGATCAGCGTGCGCTGCGTGATCGAGGGAGACCCGTCCTCGAGCAGCGTCGAGACCAAGGCCTCACCGGTCTTCAGTTCGGTGATCGCGGTTTCGACATCGAGTTCGGGGTTGATGCGGAAGGTGTCCGCTGCCGCCTTGATCGCCTTCTGGTCGCGCGGGGTGAAGGCGCGCAGCGCGTGCTGCACCCGGTTGCCGAGCTGACCTGCGACCTTTTCGGGGATGTCGATGGGGTTCTGGGTGATGAAATAGACGCCCACGCCCTTGGAGCGGATCAGGCGGACGACCTGCTCGATCTTTTCCTCCAGCGCCTCCGGCACGTCATCGAACAGCAGATGCGCCTCGTCGAAAAAGAAGACGAGCTTGGGTTTTTCCGGATCGCCGACTTCGGGCAGCGTCTCGAACAGTTCGGACAGCAGCCACAGCAGGAAGGTGGCGTAAAGCTTGGGGCTCTGCATCAGCTTGTCGGCGGCCAGCACGTTGATATAGCCGCGGCCCTGATCGTCGCAGCGCAGGAAATCGTCGATCTCGAGCGCGGGTTCGCCGAAGAACTGCGCGGCGCCCTGGCTTTCGAGCTGGAGCAGCTGGCGCTGGATGGTGCCGACGCTGGCCTTGGTGACATTGCCGAAGCGCGCGGACAACTCGCTGGCATTTTCGGCGGTATAGGCGAGCACCGATTGCAGGTCGGCCAGATCGAGCAGCAACAGCCCCTGTTCGTCGGCAAAGCGGAAGGCGATGTTGAGCACGCCTTCCTGCGTTTCGTTCAATCCCATCAGCCGCGCGAGCAGCAGCGGCCCCATTTCGCTGATCGTGGTGCGGATGGGATGGCCTTGCTCGCCATAAAGGTCCCAGAAGACTGCCGGATTGTCCGAATAGGCAAAGCCTTCCAGCCCGATTTCGGCCGCGCGCGCGACCAGCTTGTCGTGCGCCTTGTGCGTGGGCGAACCGGGCATGGCGATGCCTGCCAGGTCGCCCTTCACATCGGCGACAAAGACGGGAACGCCCTCGGCAGAGAAGCTTTCGGCAATGCCCTGCAGCGTCACCGTCTTGCCGGTGCCGGTCGCGCCTGCGACCATGCCATGCCGGTTGGCACGGGCCAGCACCAGCATCTGCCGCTCGCCCCCGCCAAGGCCTAGAAAGATATCGGACATGGCTCACCCCTGCTGCTGATGTTGAGGACGATATGCCGTGCCTGTGGTGCCAAGTCGAGGGTGAGGGCTTGTAAACTGTTGAGGAGATTCCCGCTCTCTCTCCTTCAGGGGAGAGACGCGAGACTTGGCAGCTTGCTGCCTAGGCGCAGCTGAGAGGGGAAGCGTTGCGCATGCCCCTCTCCCAACCCTCTCCCCTGAAGGAGAGAGGGCTCAGTACCTCAAACCCAGCCTGCGAGTTCCCGCCGCACCAGCGTCTCGAGCATGTCCATGCCCTCGGCGCTCGCATTGAGGCACGGAAGATAGGCGAATTTCTCGCCGCCGGCATGCTCGAACTGTTCGCGCCCCTGCATCGCCAGCTCCTCCAGCGTCTCCAGGCAATCGACCGAAAAGCCCGGCGCGACGATGGCGATGCGCTTGACGCCCTTTCGCCCCAAGGCCTCGAGCGTCGCGTCGGTCGCGGGCTCGAGCCATTTGGCGCGGCCGAAGCGCGACTGGAACGAGACGATCAGGTTGCGCCCCATCGCCTCGCTCAGCAGGCGGGCGGTCTTGCGGCACTGGCAGTGATAGGGATCGCCCAGATGCAGCGTGCGCAGCGGCATGCCGTGAAAGCTGGTGACGATCTCTTCGGGCTCGAAATCGAGCGAGGCGATGGCATGCTCGATATTGCGCTTGAGCGCGTCGATATGCGCCGGATCGTCATGATAGGCGGGAAGCGTGCGGATGGCCGGCTGCCAGCGCATCGCCTGCAGCACCTCGAACGCCTTGTCGTTGGCGGTGCCGGTGGTCGCGCCCGAATATTGCGGATAGAGCGGGGCGAGCAGGATGCGGTCGCACCCCGCGTCCTTCATCGCCTTGATCCGCGATTCGATCGACGGCTGGCCATAGCGCATCGCATAGTCGGTCAGCACCGCATCGCCCAGCCGGGTCTTGAGCGCTTCGGCCTGACGGCGCGAATAGACCGCGAGCGGGGAGCCCTGGTCGGTCCAAACCTCGGCATAGGCGGCGGCGGATTTCTGCGGGCGGGTGTTGAGGATGACGCCGCGCAGCAGCGGCTGCCAGACGATGGCGGGGATTTCCACCACGCGCTTGTCCGAGAGGAATTCGCCCAGATAATCGCGCACCGCCTTGGTCGTCGGCGCGGCGGGCGTGCCCAGGTTGATCAGCAGCACGCCGACCCTGGGCTTCAGGATCGGCGGATGCTCGGGCGGCGGGACCATGCCCGATCGCGAGATTTCGGCTCCGCTCACAGGCCACCTGACAGAAGGGGAAGCTGGCGCAGGCGAAGACCGGTGGCAGACGCGAGCGCATTGGCGATCGCAGGTGCAACGGCAGGCACGCCAATCTCGCCCAGCCCCGCAGGCGGCTCCTGGCTTTCGATAAGGTCCACACGGATCTCCGGAATGTCCGCGAGCAGCGGCAGGGAAAGGTCTCTTAACGCTCTGGCATCGGGATAACCATCGGTCCAGCCGGTGGCGCACCCCATCGCCATCGCCAGGCCGAATATCATGCCGCCCTCGATCTGTTGCAAGGCTATGTCGTGATTGATGATGCGACCGGCATCGACCACCGCCGAAAGGCGCTCGACGCGGAAGCCGCCGCGCCCTGCGCTGCCATCGGGACCGTCGCTGGCGCGCGAGGCGCTGGCGATCACCGCGATATGCGCATTGTTCCACGAGGCACAGGCCACGCCCTGCCCGCTATTGTCGAGCCCGCCATCCCATTCGGCCAGGCCCGCCACGCGCGTCAGGCAGTTGGCGAGGCGGATATTCTGCCCCAGCATCTGCACCCGATAGGACAAGGGCTCGCGCCGCGCCCGCGCCGCCAGCTCGTCGATGAACGTTTCCGTGACGAACACGCCATAGGTCGCCGAATTGCCGCGCCAGCGCCCGGTGGGCACGTCGATCCGGACAGGATAATGATCGACCGCCAGGTTCGGGATGTCATAGGGCACCATCGCGCCTGCCACCGCCATCCGGTCCGCCTCACCGCTGGTCGAATCGATGGCATCGGTGCCGTGCGCATCGTTGAACAGCCGCTGCGCGAATTCGCGCGCGCTGGGCGGGCAGGCAATCTTGACCGACAAGGCCCGGATATTCGCCTGTGCGTCGGTGAGCGCGGCGACGCGCGCGGCAGCGGGCGTGCGCACCGGATCGCGAGCGGTCTCTTCCATGCGCGAGCGCATCAGCTGCACCGGGCGGCGCAGATCGCGCGCCAGGATCGCTGCAGGCGCCACCAGATCGTCATCCAGCCGCCGGTCGAACGATCCGCCTGCCGGCATCGGATAGATCTGCACCTGTGCAGCAGGAATGCCGAGCGCAGCGGCGGCACGGCGGCGCGCGACCTGCGGGGCCTGGCTCGCCACCCACAGCTCGAGCCGGTTGTCGGCAAAACGCGCGGTCACCGCCCCGGTTTCCAGCGTGGCATGCGGCGCAGCAGCGATCGAATAGCGTGCGGCGATACCCTTGCCCGCAGCAAAGCCTGCGTCCTCCTCGCCGCGTGCGAACAGGCGATAGCCAGTGCGCCCGCCCTTGTCCGGGCCATCCAGCGCCTTGTCGAGCCGCTCGGCAATCTCGTCGCCGCTCAAACGGCCGCCGATATGAGCAAAGCGCGGGCGCAACAGCCGCACCGCCTTGTCCGCCCCCCACCAGCTCGTCGCCGCTGCCGCCACCCAGTCATCGCCCGTGATCACATCGATCAGCCCGGTGACGCCGTGTGCCGGCTTGCGGCTGACGCTTTCCAGCCGCACCGCGCCAACCGGGCCCTGGCGGATCGCGGCATAGACCATGTCGGGCAGCCGGACATCGCCGGCAAAGGTCGCGCTGCCATCGACCTTGGCGGGCAGGTCGAGCCGCGCAAAGGGCGGCGCATCGCCGATCGGCTCGGCCCGGACATTGCCGGGCAGGCTGGTGCGCAGGGGTGCAGGATCGGGCACCGGATAGCCGACCGCCTCGGCCGCGAGTTCGGCAAAGCGCAGCTTCTCGTTGCCCCAGACGACAAAGCCGTCGCGCGTGTCGGTCTCTTCCACCGCCGCGCCCCAGCGATCGGCCGCGGCCTGGCACAGCAGCGCGCGGGCAGTAGCGGCGGCGGCGCGATAGCTGGCTTCATAGGCCGTGATCTCGGTATCGCCTGCGGTCACCACGAAATCGCGCATCGCGGCCCAGCGGCGGATGAGGATATCATTGCCGTCGGGCTGCAGCCCCAGCGCGGGGGGCAGCAGCAGCGGCACCCATTCGCTCGCCAGCCGGGCGTTGGCAAAGACCGGCGCGGGCGGTGCGGGTTCAAGCGCGATGGTGCGCCAGTCCGCGCCCAGCTCTTCCGCCACGATCTGCGCAAGCACCGTGCCGACGCCCTGCCCCATTTCGCAATGCGGGTTGCTCACGATCACCGTGCCGTTGGATGCGATGCGCAGGAACGCGCCGAACGCCGCTTCCTTGCCGTCCATGCCCGGCGGATTGTCGTATCGGCGCGGCCAGAGCGCCCAGGCGACGGTCAGCCCGGTGCCCGCCGCCGCCGTGATCAGCAGCCCGCGCCGCGTGATCATCGCCATGCGCGGTCAGCCCGCCGTGCCGAAGCGGTTGTCGATCCAGGTCGAAATGCGGGCCGCGATCGCGCCGAACGAATCCGCGATCAACCCCTCGCCCGAAGCCGGGGGCACGCCGGCATCCGATGACTTGCGGATCGCCATGTCGAGCGGCACCCGGCCCAGGAACGGCAGGTTCATCGACTTGGCCGCCGCTTCCGCGCCGCCGATGCCGAACGGGTCGGACAGTTCGCCGCAATGCGGGCAGACATAGCCTGCCATGTTCTCGATCAGGCCGATGATCGGGACGCTGCCCTGTTCGAACAGGCTGATCGCGCGGACCGCGTCCATCAGCGCCAGGTCCTGCGGGGTGGAAACGATCACCGCGCCTGCCGGCTTGTGCTTCTGCAGCATCGAAAGCTGCACATCGCCGGTGCCCGGCGGCAGATCGACGATGATGTCGGTAATGTCGCCCCAATGTGCATCGATCAGCTGGCCCAGCGCATTGCCCGCCATCGGGCCGCGCCACGCGATTGCCTGACCCGGCTGGACCAGATGGCCCATCGACAGGATCGGCACGCCGAAATCATTGGGCACCGGCACCAGCTTCTGGTCGCGCGCGGTCGGCTTCTGGTCCTCGCAATCGAACAGGCGCGGCTGGCTGGGGCCGTAGATATCGGCATCGACCAGCCCGACCTTGCGCCCGGCCCGGTGCAGCGCCACCGCCAGATTGGCCGAGAAGGTGGACTTGCCCACCCCGCCCTTGCCGCTGCCGACGACGATCAGCCGCGGCGGGCGGCGTTCGGCGGTCATCGCCACCTGCACCTTGGTGACGTCCTGCACCTTCAGCAGCGCGCCCTTGACCGCGATTTCCAGCTTGTCGCGCGCCAGGCCGTCGAGCCCGGCGACGTCGAGCACCAGCGACACCACGCCGCCCTCGCGCAGTTTGACCGCGCTGGCCCTGCCCTCGCTGGCACCTGCCGCTACGGCCTCGATCTCGTTCTGCTCTGCCATCATCCCCTCGCGCATAATGCGGTGCGCGCCTGCGAGGCAAGCCTTGCGGGCAGACGCACCCACCCGCCTAGACGAAATGCGCGTCCACGCACAACAGAAGCGCATGAACCCCCTGTTTTTTGCGAAGCCACAACCTATAAAGGTCATATGACAAGACTGACCGGGTGGTTCCCCCGCATATTGACGATGGCCAATAACAGCCCCTGGGGCAGCGGATCGGGAGGTTCGGGCGGCTCCGGCGATTCCGGCTCAGGCGGCAGCGATGGCAACGGTAGCAGCAACGGCCCGCGCAACCCCTGGCAGCCGCAAGCCAATGGCGGCAGCGGCGGGCGCAAGGCCAGCAATATCGAGGACCTGTTCAAGCGGCGTCCCGGTGGCGGTGGCGGCGGCGGTTTCAGGGGCGGCGGCTTTGGCGGCCTGCCCAAGCGCCCCAACGGCAAGAGCTATGTACCGATCGCAATCGGCGTAGTGGTCGTGGCCTGGCTGGTGCTTTCGAGCTTTCACCGTGTCGGCCCGCAGGAACGCGGCGTCGTCACCTTTCTGGGCAGCTATTCGCGCACGGTCGATCCCGGCATCGCGCTGACCCTGCCAGCACCGATCGAATCGTTCGAGACGGTCGATGTGCAGAACATCCGCACCATCGATATTCCGGCGGCTGGCACGCAGGAAAACCTGATCCTCACCGGCGACCAGAATCTGGTCGACCTCGCCTATTCGGTGCGCTGGACGATCAAGGACCCGACGCTCTACCTGTTCCAGCTGGCCGACCCCGAGGCGACCATCCGCGAAGCCGCCGAAGCCGCGATGCGCGCGAGCGTTGCCGAAGTGACGCTGGACGATGCCATCGGCCCCGGCCGTATCGAGGTCGAACAGAAGGTCGAACAGCGGATGAAGGAGCTGCTCGACAGCTATCGTTCGGGCATCCAGGTGCAGGGCGTCGCGATCAAGAAGGCCGACCCGCCCGAAGCGGTGAACGAGGCGTTCAAGGCCGTGTCCGCCGCGCAGCAGGAAGCGCAGACCTATCTCAACGAGGCCCGCGCCTATGCGCAGCAGCTCACCGCCGCTGCCCAGGGCGAGGCCGCCGCGTTCGACAAGGTGTACGAGGAATATCGCCTCGCGCCCGAAGTCACCCGCCGACGCATGTATTACGAGACCATGGAGCGCGTGCTGTCCAAGCTTGACAAGACGATCATCGAACCGGGCAACGTGACCCCGTATCTGCCGCTGCCCGAACTGCGCAAGAAGATGCAGGAGAGCACCACCGTGGAAGCCCCGCGGGCGCAGGGGGGGTCGAACTGATGAACAATCTGATGCAACGCCCCATGCTGCTGCTGGGCCTGCTCGCGCTGCTGCTGATCGTGCTGGCAAGCTCGGTCGCGGTCGTCCCCGAAACCAAGCAGGCGGTGATCGTCCGCTTCGGCCAGCCGGTGCGCACCTTCAACGTCTATCGCGAGAATGAGGAATTCGGCCAGACCGGCGCGGGTCTCATCGCGCGCATCCCGTTTGCCGAACAGATCGTCTGGGTCGACAAGCGCGTGATCGCGGTCGAAATGGAACAGCAGCAGGTGCTGTCCACCGACCAGCTGCGGCTGGAGGTGGACGCCTATGCCCGCTTCCGCATCGTCGATCCCGAGCGCATGTACGTCTCGGCCGGCAGCGTCGAGCGCGTCGCGGCGGAATTGCGCCCGATTCTGGGTTCGGCGCTGCGCAACGAGCTGGGCAAGCGCCAGTTCGCCGCCCTTTTGAGCCCGGAACGCGGCGGCATCATGGACCGCATCCAGGCCGGGCTTGATCGCATCGCCGCTCAGTACGGCGCACAGATCGTCGATGTGCAGATCAAGCGCGCCGACCTGCCCCAGGGTACGCCGCTGCAGAGCGCCTTCCAGCGGATGCGCACCGCGCGCGAGCAGGAAGCGCGCACCATCACCGCGCAGGGCCAGAAGAACGCCCAGATCATCCGGGCAGAGGCCGATGCATCCGCATCGCGGACCTATGCCAACAGCTTCGGCAAGGATGCGTCCTTCTATGAGTTCTACCGCGCGATGCAGAGCTATGAGCGGACGTTCCTGGGCGGATCGGGCGAGACCTCGATCATCCTGTCGCCGAACAACGAATATCTGCGCGAATTTCAGGGTCGGGGGAATCGATAAGAGACTGCGGGCGTGAATGCGCGCCCGCCATTCAATCTGCGTTCAGGCGTGGATTGCAAACCGGATATGGCCATGGTGTGTGCCGGTTTTCCGGCGATCTGGGGCACGCCGGTGGACGCTTCTTGATCAATGAAGAGGATTTGTACGTGCGATATGCCTATGCAGTGACGTCGGCCCTTTTGCTGGGTGGCAGCGCGATCGTTCTGGCGACCGGCCAGCCGCTGGGCGCACAGGTTGCCCAGAACGACCAGAGCGCGATGCTCGCCGCAGCCCCGCGTGCGGGCGCGCCGATGAGCTTTGCCGACCTGACCGAGCAGTTGCAGCCGGCGGTGGTCAACATCTCCACCCGCCAGCGCGTGCGCGTGCCCAACAATCCGTTTGCCGGAACCCCGTTTGGCGGCCTGTTCGGCGCGCCCGAAGGCGGCGGCGGCGGCACCCGCGAGGCGCAATCGCTGGGATCAGGCTTCATCATCTCGGCGGACGGCTATGTCGTCACCAACAATCATGTGATCGCCGCAGAGGGCAATGCCTCGGTCGAATCGATCACCGTGACCATGCCCGACGGCACCGAATATCCTGCCCGGCTGATCGGCCGCGATCCGCAGTCGGACCTGGCCGTGCTCAAGATCAGCGGCACCAAGCCCTTCCCGTTCGTGCGCTTCGGCGATTCGACCAAGACGCGCGTCGGCGACTGGATCATCGCCATCGGCAACCCGTTCGGCCTGGGCGGTACGGTGACCTCGGGAATCATCTCGGCGGTCTATCGCAACACCGGCCAAGGCGGCGCCTATGACCGCTATCTGCAGACCGACGCCGCGATCAACCGCGGCAATTCGGGCGGCCCGATGTTCGACCTCAACGGCAATGTCATCGGCATCAACAACGCCATCATCTCGCCCACCGGCGGCAGCGTCGGCATCGGCTTTGCGATCCCCGCTGAAGTCGCCGCCCCGATCGTCGAGAAGCTGCGCAGTGGTGCTGCGATCGAGCGTGGTTATCTGGGCATCGGCATCAATCCGCTGACCGATGACCTGGCGGCATCGCTGGGCCTGCCCAAGCGTCGCGGTGAGTTCGTCCAGCGTGTCGAGCCGGGCGAGGCTGCCGAAAAGGCAGGCATCAAGGCCGGCGACGTCGTCATCTCGGTCGATGGCAAGGATGTCACCCCCGACCAGACGCTGTCGTTCATCGTCGCCAATACCGCGCCGGGCAAGAAGATCCCGGTCGTCGTCGTCCGCAATGGCGAGCGGCTGACGCTCAGTGCCACGGTGGGCCGTCGCCCCAGCGAGGAAGAGCTGGCGGCGCAGACCTTCAACCCCGAAGCGGCAGAAGATTTTTCCGACCAGGACGAGCAGGACAGCGAAACCGCAACCCGCCAGGCGCTGGGCATGGCCGTGACCGAACTGACGCCGCAGATCGCGCGCCAGATCGGCGTTCCGCCCGAGCTCAAGGGTGTGGTCGTCGCGGCGGTCGATCCGTCGGGCGATGCCGCCACCAAGGGTATCCGGCGCGGCGACGTGATCCTGTCGATCAACAACCGGCCCGTGGCCACCTCGGCCGAGGTCGACCGGGTGATTGCCGAGGCACGCTCTGCCAATCGCGAAGCCGTGCTGCTGCGCGTCCAGCGCCGCACCGGCCAGCCGCAGTTCCTGCCGGTCCGCCTGCGCACCAAGTAACGGCGGGTCAAGCAGCAAGCAAAAGGGGCGGTACCGGTTGGTGCCGCCCTTTTTGTTCGCGTGAACCCGAAACCAGAACCCCAACGCTTCCCGTGCGCGTCAACTTGTCTTGCGCGCAAGGCCTTCCTAGTGTGGCCCTGAACGCACCGATTTCCGGGCAATGAGGGAGATGATGATGGGCCGAATCGCAATCGTGACTGGCGGAACGCGCGGCATTGGCGAGGCGATCAGCCTGGCGCTCAAGGACGCAGGCGCGCATGTCATCGCCAGCTATGGCGGCAATGACGAGGCGGCCAAGGCCTTTGCCGATCGCACCGGCATCGCCGTGCAGAAATGGGATGTCGGCGATCATCAGCAGAGCCTGGATGCGGTCGCCAAGATCGAGGCGGATTTCGGCCCGGTCGATATCCTGGTCAACAATGCCGGCATCACCCGCGATGCGACGATGATGAAGATGACCTGGGAACAGTGGGACGAGGTGATTCGCGTCGACCTGACCGGCTGCTTCAACATGGCCAAGGCATGCTTCCCTGGCATGCGCACGCGCGGATGGGGCCGCATCGTCAATATCGGGTCGGTCAACGGCCAGGGCGGCCAGATCGGCCAGGTCAACTATGCCGCCGCCAAATCGGGCATCCACGGCTTCACCAAGTCGCTGGCGATGGAAGGCGCGAAATACGGCGTCACCGCCAACGCGATCGCGCCGGGCTATATCGCCACCGAAATGCTCTCCACCATCCCGCAGAACGTGATGGACAAGATCGTCGCGCAGATTCCGGTCGGACGGCTGGGCAATGCAGAGGAAATCGCGCGCGGCGTGGTCTTCCTGACTGCCGAAGAGGCTGCCTTCATCACCGGATCGACGCTGTCGATCAACGGTGGCCAGCACATGTACTGACGGGCGTCTGATCCCTAACCAATGGGGCCGCGCCGGGTGACCGTCGCGGCCCTTTCTGTGTCAGCTCCGCGCGAACAGCCCGGCGATCAGCCCGCGCTTGCCGCCACCCGATTTCAGCACATTGCGCCGGAACAGCCGTGCGCCGAAGCGGATCAGCACCAGCACCCAGAAAGCCTGCCAGCCGAGCGCGAGCAGATGCTGCCACAGAACGTCCTGCTGCGCCGCGCGGGCGAGCATCGCAAAGGGCGAGCTGAACGGAAAGATTGCAGCGAAGATCTCGATCGGCTCGCCCAGCCGGGTGACCGAGAAAGAGGCGAGAAAGAAGAACAGCAGCTGGCCCATCGTGGCAGGCATGGACAGGGTCTGCACCTCGCGCACAGTGGATGCCATCGCGCCGATCCCCAGGAACAGCGAGCCGAGCAGCAGATAGGCCATGGCGAAATAGGCAATGCCGAGCGCCAGGAACATGGGCCAGCCGATCGCCGGGGTCGGCAGCGCGGGCAGGCCATTGGCCGCGAGCAGGACAGCCACTAGCGCCAGCGACGTCCAGCAGGCAATGCCGATCATTGCCATGCCCACCATCGCGAACAGCTTGCCCAGGAAGATCGCATCGATCGGCACGGCGGCGGCGAGAATCTCGATGATCTTGTTGGTCTTTTCCTCGACCAGGTTCGACAGCACCATGCCGGCGAGCAGCATGGTGAGCAGCACCAGCAGCGCTTGGCCGACCTGCGCGGTCACCAGCCGGCCCTGTTCCAGCGATCCGCTGCTTTCGGCCACCAGCTGCGTTTCGAGCGTTGCAGGGGCTGCCGCCGCGCCCTCGCGGGCGCGCTCGACCAGCAATTCGAGCGGGCCCTGCCAGCGTTCGACCTCGCCCTTGGTTCCGATCAGCCGGGGCTTGGCCAGCGTCCCGGTGAGCACGCCCAGAAAGCGCGTGTCCTTGCCCGATGCGATCACGCTCTGCGGGTCATCGGTTTCCACCGCGACCAGCACCGGCACGCGCTGTTCGCCCAGCTGCTCGGCCAGGCTGGCGCGCGCCTTGAGCGCTGCGCCGCTGTCGGCGCTGTCCATCACCAGCGCGAAGCTGGACCGGTCGATATCGCGCGCGACCTGCCCGCCGATACTGCCGGCGGCAATCCCGATGGCGAGCGGGAAGACAGGGCCGAGCAGGAAGAAGAAGAACGCCTTGGAAAAGATGATCGCGGCAAAATCGCGCCGGGCGATGACCCAGGCGGCGCGGATGAGTTCAGGCATCGGCGCTCTCCTGCTGCTGATCTTCTTCGAGCTGGCGCGCGGCATCGGCCCCGGCAATCGCGACAAAGGCATCGTGCAGGCCTGGCCGCTCGATCGACAGCGACTGGATGCCCGCCTCGCCCTCGATCAGCGCGCGCAGCAGCGGCTCGACCCCGGTTTCGGGCAGGGTAAAGTGCCAGAAATGCCCCTCCGGAACCGCGTCCGCTGGCAAGGCTGCGCGCCACGGCCCCTCGAGCGCGCGCGTCTCGAGCCGCACCTGCGGGCGCAGCCGGTCGCGCGCTTCGGAGACCGACCCTGCAAAGGGCACCTTGCCGCCTGCAATGATCGCGATGCGCTCGCACAGCCGTTCGGCATGCGCGATGACATGGGTGGAAAAGATCACGGTCACGCCGCGCGCGGCCTGGGCCCGGATCAACCGTTCCAGCTTGGCCTGGTTGAGCGCATCGAGCCCCGAAAACGGCTCGTCGAGCACGATCAGCTCGGGCTCGTGCACCAGGGTGCCGAGCAGCTGCACCGTCTGCGCCATGCCCTTGGAGAGCGTGCGCACCTCCTTGTCCACCGCCTTGCCGAGGCCATGCTCCTCCAGCATCGCGCGGCCGCGCCTGCGCCCTTCGGCGAGCGGCAGCCCGCGCAGCGCGCCCATGAACGCGATGGCGTCATAGGCCTTCATCGACGGGTACAAGCCGCGCTCTTCGGGCAGGTAGCCCACGCGGCGCGCGACATCGAGCGGGTGATCGGTGCCCAGCAGCGTGCGCGTCCCCTCATCGGGATCGACAATCCCCAGCAGCATGCGCAGCGTCGTGGTCTTGCCCGCGCCATTGGGGCCGAGAATGCCGAAGATGCTGCCGGCGGGCACGGTGAGGTCCACCCCGTCCACCGCGCGCTGCCGTCCGAAAATCTTCACGAGGCCATGCGCTTCGATGGCGTTGGCGGTCACGGGCGATCCTTGGTCAAGCGTCTCTCCGGATGGGCCGTCGCACTTGGTCGAAACCCGGTAATCGGGTAGCGGATGACCATGGCGAGCGGCAAGCGAAACCTTGAGGCAGAGATAGCGGAACAGGCGGCCCTTCTGGGCTTTGCCGATTGCGGTTTTGCGCCCGCCACATTGGGGCCGCAGAACGCCGCGCGCTTCCGGCAATGGCTGGACGAAGGCTGCCATGGCGAGATGCTGTGGATGGAGGCGCGCGCCGACCAGCGCGCCGAACCGCAGGTGCTGTGGAGCGATGTGCGATCGGTGATCATGCTGGGGATGAGCTATGCGCCGGGGCGCGATCCCTTCGCGCTGGAGGCGCATCCGGACCGGGGACGCATCTCGGTCTATGCGCAAGGCGGCGACTATCACAAGACGGTCAAGTCCGCGCTCAAGGCACTGGCGCGCTGGATCGTCGAGCAGGCGGAAGCCACGCCGGAGGCTGTCGGGGTCAAGGTGTTCGTCGATACCGCACCGGTCATGGAAAAGCCGCTCGCCATGGCGGCCGGGCTGGGCTGGCAGGGCAAGCACAGCAACCTGGTCAGCCGCAGCCATGGCAGCTGGCTGTTCCTGGGCGCGATCTACACGACGCTGGAGCTGTCACCCAGCCGGGCCGGCCAGGACCGCTGCGGATCGTGCACCGCCTGCCAGACCATCTGCCCGACCCAGGCATTCCCTGCGCCCTATCGGCTCGATGCCCGCCGCTGCATCTCGTATCTGACGATCGAACATGCAGGACCCATCCCGCGCAATCTGCGCGAGGGAATCGGCAACCATGTCTATGGCTGCGACGATTGCCTGGCCGTCTGCCCATGGAACAAGTTCGCCGATACCGCGCACCGCCACCGCGCCTTCCTTCCGCGCGCCGAGCTGGTCGCGCCGTCGCTCGCCGATCTGCTGGCGCTCGATGACACAGGTTTCCGCGCGCTCTTTTCCGGATCGCCGATCAAGCGCAGCGGACGCGGACGGATGGTGCGCAATGCGGCTGTAGCGGCGGGCAATAGCGGCGATCCCGCGCTGGTAGTGCCGGTTGCCCGGCTGCTGGATGACGCTGATCCGGTGGTGCGCGGCGCGGCGGTCTGGGCACTGGCGAGGCTCGATCCGGACAGGGCGGCTGCCGAGCGTGCGATGCGGGCCGCGACGGAGGCCGATCCGCAGGTGCAGGCAGAATGGCGGCTTGCCGATGCGCCCGCGCGCGTCTAGGCGCTTGGGCATCATGCGCCCGCCCTTCGATCATGTCCGCACCTGGATCTTCGATCTGGACAACACGCTCTACCCGGCGGAGACCGATCTTTTCGCGCTGATCGACGAACGCATGGGGACCTATGTCGCCGAGCTGATGAAGGTCGACGTGGGCGAGGCCCGCCGCATCCAGAAGGCCTATTATTACCAGCATGGCACAACGCTGGCCGGCCTGATGCTCGACCATGGGGTCGATCCGCACCATTTCCTCGATTATGTGCACGACATCGACATGGACCGGGTGCAGCCGTGCCCGGTGACCGCCGCTGGCCTTGCGCAGCTGCCGGGGCGCAAGCTCATCTTCACCAATGGCGATGTCAAATATGCCAGCCGCGTGCTGGCCCGGCTGGGGCTGGACGACCAATTCGAGGCGATCCACGACATCCATGCGACGCGCTACCAGCCCAAGCCGCATGAAGCGGCCTATGCGAGCCTGGTCGACGCGCTGGATATCGATCCTGCGACCGCGCTGTTCGTCGACGATCTGGCGCGCAACCTGAGGCCCGCCAAGCAGCTGGGCATGACCACGGTGTGGATGAACAATGGCTCCGATGGTGGCAATCATGACCATGACCACAGCTATATCGACCATGAAATTACCGCGCTGGGCGAGTGGCTCGCGGCGCTGACACAGGAGACTGCAGGATGACCGACACCCTTCAAAGCCGCATCGAAGCCGCCTGGGATGGCCGCGACACTCTGGACACCGGCGCGGACAGCGCTGTGCGCGCAGACGTTCTCGAAGCGCTGACCCTGCTCGACACCGGCGCGGCACGTGTCGCCGAGCCCGATGGCCAGGGCGGCTGGCAGGTCAACCAGTGGCTCAAGAAGGCGGTGCTGCTGTCCTTCCGGCTCAACCCGATGGACCTGATCAGCGGCGCGCCGGGCGGGGCGAGCTGGTGGGACAAGGTTCCGAGCAAGTTCGATGGCTGGAGCGCGGACGAGTTCAAGGCCGCGGGATTCCGCGCGGTTCCCGGCGCAGTCGCCCGGCGCGGTGCATTCATCGCGAAGGATGCCGTGCTGATGCCGAGCTTCGTCAATATCGGCGCGCATGTCGGTGAAGGCACGATGGTCGATACCTGGGCCACGGTGGGCAGCTGCGCGCAGATCGGTCGCAACGTGCATATCTCGGGCGGCGTCGGCATCGGCGGCGTGCTCGAGCCGCTTCAGGCGGGCCCGGTGATCATCGAGGACAATTGCTTCATCGGCGCCCGCTCCGAAGTCGCCGAGGGCGTGATCGTCGGCGAAGGCGCGGTGCTTTCGATGGGCGTGTATCTGGGCGCATCGACCAAGATCGTTGATCGTGCCACCGGTGAGGTGCATTATGGCAAGGTGCCGCCCTATGCGGTGGTCGTGCCCGGTACCATGCCTGGCAAGCCGCTGCCCGATGGCACGCCCGGCCCGTCGCTCTATTGCGCGGTGATCGTCAAGACCGTGGACGCGCAGACCCGCTCCAAGACCGGAATCAACGAGCTGCTGCGCAGCTGATTGCCTATCTCCTTCCCGTTCTCCGGCGAAAGCCGGAGTCCAGGGGCGATGTCGCGCAATCTGACTTCTGGGCTCCGGCTTTCGCCGGAGAACAGGATGTTCCATGAACCTTCGCGGCTTCGCGTGAACCCCTGCGGCCCCAAAGAAAAAGGGCGACCTGCGCAGTGCAGGCCGCCCTTTTCTTCATCCCCAGGCCCGAAGGCGCGGGAGCGAAAGATTACTTGAGCTCGACGGTGCCGCCGGCTGCTTCGATCTTCGCCTTGATGTCTTCGGCTTCAGCCTTGCTGACGCCTTCCTTGATCGCCTTCGGAGCGCTTTCGACCAGGGTCTTGGCTTCGGTCAGGCCCAGGTTGGTGATCGCGCGGACTTCCTTGATGACCTGGATCTTCTTGCCGCCGTCGCCGGTCAGGATGACGTCGAATTCGGTCTGCTCTTCGACAACTGCAGCAGCGCCGCCAGCGGCGGGAGCAGCAACAGCCACAGCAGCAGCGGCCGAAACGCCCCATGCTTCTTCCAGGGCCTTCGAGAGTTCAGCGGCTTCCAGAACGGTCAGCTTCGAGAGTTCTTCGACCAGGTTTGCGATATCTGCCATTTTAAGTCTCCAATTCTAGATAATGTTGCTTGCCGCAGCCGGACCGTGCCGGGCCTGCGACAGGGGGTACAAAAGCTTATGCGTCTTCCTTGGCCGCATAGGCGCCGAACACGCGGGCAAGCTGCCCGGCCGGAGCCTGAATGACCTGGACAACCTTGGTTGCCGGGGCATTGACGAGACCAATGATCTTGGCGCGCAGTTCGTCGAGCGAGGGCATCGAGGCGAGCGCCTTGACACCTTCGGCATCCAGAACGACGTCGCCCATCGCGCCGCCAACGATTTCGAGCTTGTCGTTATCCTTGGCGAAATTGACCGCGACCTTGGCCGCTGCCACCGGGTCACCCGAAGTCGCAAGCGCGACAGGGCCGGTGAACAGGTCAGCGATCGAGGCATAAGGCGTGCCCTGAGCGGCAAGCTTGGCCAGCCGGTTCTTGGTCACTTTGTAGCTGGCGCCTTCTGCGCGCATCTTCGTGCGAAGCTCGGTCGACTTGGCAACGGTCAGACCCAGATTACGGGTCACCACCACCACACCGGCTTCACCGAAGGTTGCGTTCAGCGAGGCAACAGCGGCTTTCTTTTCAGCACGATCCATGCCGTTCTCCTTCCACATGAGCGCATCGGCTTGCGGACGATCGGCGATCATCCACCGGTGCGCCCGGTTGCTTGTGCAGCGCGAAAAGGGCCGTTGCCGGTCCCTGCCGCTCTGCTCCGTCTGTCCGTGGGGGTGTTTGCCGAGCCGAAGCCCCTGCTGCGCCAAAGCGCCAGAGGGACGAAAATGGCAGCGTCTGTTCCGGTCGAAGCCGGAAGCAGTGAAAAACATGTCCCCGTCTAGGCTGGAAATTAAGCGGGGCAAATCCCCCGCACCAACTGTCTCGGACGGCGATCGGACAGGCCTTGCGGCGTGTCCGGTCAGGGCGGGCCAATAGCAGCACTGGCCCGTGAGTCAAGCCTTGTCGCTGTTTCGGCCCGGCGCAGCGCGGCTTCGATGTGTCGCAGATCACTTGTCTACTAGTTTAGTTGAGTTATTGTCTGGTCATGGTCCGCCACTCCCCGGACGGGCCGACTCGAAATGGAAGGTGCCTCATGACCGGTTTTCATTCCCGTTCGCACAGCGATCCTAATATCCTCCTGGTTCCCGGACTCGACAATAGCGGCCCCGCGCATTGGCAGAGCCTGTGGGAGCGCCAATGGCTCAATTGCCACCGCGTCGATATGGGCAACTGGCACACCCCCAACCGCAATGCCTGGGTCAACCGGCTGAACCTGGCGATTCGCCAGACCGAAGGGCCGATCGTGCTGGTCGCGCATTCGCTGGGCTGCCATGCGGTGGCCTGGTGGGCTGCGCTCGAGCGGCCCCGCGCGGGCGGAAAGGTGGTCGGCGCGTTGCTGGTCGCCCCGCCAGAGGTCGACAATGCGCCTGCCGACCCGCGGCTCAACAGCTTTGCGCCCTCGGCGCGCGGGGTACTCCCCTTCCCCAGCCTGTTGGTGAGCAGCCGCGACGACCCCTATATCAGCCCCGACCGAGCCTATCGGCTCGCCAGCTTCTGGGGCGCGGACCATGTCGATGCGGGCCGCGCCGGCCATATCAATGCCGAATCGGATCTGGGCGACTGGCCCTTCGGCAAAAGGCTGCTGGCCCGGCTGCTCGACGTGGCCGAGCTGTCGGACGAACCCCAGGCCCCTCCCCCTGGCCGCAGGCTGGCGGCGGATTGGCGGCCTGACCTGACCGAATGACCGATCCTCAGGCGCGGGTGACGCTGACCTGCTGCTCGACCAGTTCGACGGTGCCGAACGCGGTGAGAAAGGCCACGTCGAGCGCATCGCGGCCGACGCCGATCTTCACCATGTCGGAAGCGGTCGCCATGCCGGTCGGATCGATCAGGTGCCAGGCACCGCCCTCGCCCGAGGGATCGCCCAGAAACACCTCTGCCACCGCATGGAAATCGGGCGGCGACACATCGGGCGCATAGACGCTGGCAAAGCGCGCGGGGATCGAGCAGGCGCGGGCGAGCACGATCATCACATGCGCATAATCGCGGCAGACGCCCTGGCGCATCACGAAGCTGTCGAGCGCGGTGGTCGTGCCGTCGGAACTGCCCGGCTGATAGACGAAATGTTCGGCAATCCAGTCGCGCATCGCCGTGATCCGCGCGCCGCCGGTCAGCTCGCCGAACTCGGTGTCGACAAAGCTGTGGAACTTGGTCGCCGGGCAATAATGCGAATCGAACAGATATTGCACCGTCTCGCCCGGCAGCAGGTGCAGCGGCATCTGCGGCAGGGTGGCGACATCGGCCAGGTCGCGCAGCACCGTCATCCGCGCGCGATAATCGATGCTGAGCCGACCACTGGTGCGCAGCCATATCCGGTCGCCGATCCCGTCCAGCGCCGCCACCCGGACGAAATGATCGCAGGTCGATGCCTCGATATGCGCCCATTCGATCCGCTGCTCGGGGATGGCAGCGGCTTCGACCTGGAGCAGGATGTCGGTCGGCACCTCCATGTCATAGGTCAGCGTGACGTGCAGATCGAGGGTCATGGATGGGGGCTCCGGCAAGAGGGCGATGGGCCAAAGGACTGGCTCATCGAAGCCAGACACCAAAAAGGGGCCGAAGGTTCCCCTTCGACCCCTGAATGGGTTTAACCGATTGTTGTGACAATCAGCCTGCGTGCACTTCCGACACATCGACCTTCAGGCCGGGGCCCATCGACGAGCTGACCGAAATCTTGCGCAGATACTTGCCCTTGGAGCCCGAGGGCTTTGCCTTGACAATCGCATCGACGAATGCATCGAAATTGGCGCGCAGCGCCTCGTCCGAGAAGCTCGCCTTGCCGATGCCCGAATGGATGATACCGGCCTTTTCGACGCGGAATTCCACCTGGCCGCCCTTGGCCGCCTTGACGGCTTCGGCGACGTTCGGGGTCACGGTGCCCAGCTTCGGGTTCGGCATCAGGCCCTTGGGACCCAGCAGCTTGCCGAGACGACCGACCACACCCATCATGTCGGGGGTGGCGATGATGCGGTCGTAATCGATCTTGCCGTTCTGGATCTCTTCCATCAGGTCTTCGGCGCCCGCACGCTCGGCGCCAGCAGCCAGAGCCGCTTCGGCCTTGTCACCGCGAGCAAACACGGCGACGCGCACGTCCTTGCCGGTGCCCGAGGGCAGCGACACGACACCGCGGACCATCTGGTCGGCATGACGCGGGTCAACGCCCAGGTTCAGCGCGACTTCGATGGTTTCGTCGAACTTCGACGTCGCCAGTTCCTTGATGGTCTTGATGGCTTCATCAACGCCGTACAGCTTTTCAGCGTCGAGCTTGGCGGCGAGAGCCTTTGCCTTCTTGGTCACTTTTGCCATGATATCAGCCCTCCACCACTTCGAGGCCCATCGACGTAGCCGAGCCTTCGATAATCTTCGTTGCTGCCTTGATGTCGTTGGCATTGAGGTCAGCCATCTTCGCCTGGGCGATTTCGGCCAGCTGCGAACGCTTGATGGTTCCGGCGCTTTCCTTGCCCGGAAGCTTCGAACCGCTCTTCAGGTTGGCCGCCTTCTTGATCAGATAGCTCGCCGGCGGAGTCTTGGTCACGAAGGTGAAGCTGCGGTCACCATAGACGGTGATCACGGTCGGAAGGGGCGTGCCCTTTTCCATTTCCTGCGTGGCAGCGTTGAACTGCTTGCAGAATTCCATGATGTTCACGCCGCGCTGACCCAGAGCCGGGCCGATCGGCGGAGAGGGGTTGGCAGAGCCCGCAGGCACCTGCAGCTTGATATAGCCTTCAATCTTCTTTGCCACGATGGCACTCCTTCATTCTATCGGGCGGTTGCCCTCAAATTAAGCGGTCAAGCGACGGGTTGAGGCCCGTCTCCCGCACGTTTTATCCTCTCCCTTTACGGGAGAGGATATGGAGCCTTGGCAGCTTCGCTGCCTAGGCGGAGTTGGAGAGGGCATGTCTGGGCGCGAATTGTGCTCCCAGCCCTCTCCCTGCTTCGCTTACGCGAAGCTGTCCCTCTCCCGTAAAGGGAGAGGGTGAAACCTTACTTTGCCAGTTCGACATGCTCGAAGTCGAGATCGACGGGCGTTGCGCGGCCGAAGATCGAGACCGAGACCTTGACGCGGGCCTTGTCGAAATCGAGTTCCTCGACGATGCCGTTGAAGCTGGCGAACGGACCTTCGAGCACCTTGACCGAATCACCGATCTCGTAATCGACATCGATGCGGGCGCGCGGCGCGTTGGCGGCTTCTTCCTTGGTGTTCAGGATGCGGGCGGCCTCGGCGTCGCTGATCGCCTGCGGCTTGCCATTGGGGCCCAGGAAGCCGGTGACCTTGGGCGTGTTCTTGACGACGTGATAGACATCGTCGGTCATCTTGAGCTTGGCCAGCACATAGCCGGGGAAGAACTTGCGCTCGGTCTGCACCTTCTTGCCGCGACGCACCTCGGTCACGGTTTCGGTGGGCACCTCGACCTGCTCGACCAGCGCCGACAGGCCCATGCGCTCTGCATCGGCGAGAATCGCGTCGCGGACCTTGTTCTCAAAGCCGGAATAAGCGTGAATGATGTACCAGCGCGACATTCAGTTCTCTCTCACAAAACGGTTTGGTACTCTCACGCGAGCGTGAGCAGCCATTTGACGATGGCGCCGAAGACCGAATCGACGGTCAGGAAGAAGATCGCCAGGATCGTCATCAGGATAAACACCATGATCGACGTGGTGACCGTTTCCTGGCGGCTCGGCCAGACGACCTTGGACGCTTCCGTACGCACCTGTCGCACGAATTCGCCGGGGCTGGTCTTCTTTCCTTCGCTGGCCATGGCCTTGTCACTTTCCTTGTTCCGAAAGGCGGGCATATCCGCTGTTGCAGGCACATCGCCGCCAGCCCTGCCCGGCTGAAACACGATATATGCACCCTGTCGGAGAAAGACAGCCCCATAGCCGCGCAAATCCGGAAGGGCAAGGGGATTCAATGGATGGGGGACTCCCCATCGGGGGAGGGATTGATCGCCGCTGGCAGGAGTGGAGGGACTCGAACCCCCGGCATTCGGTTTTGGAGACCGACGCTCTACCAGCTGAGCTACACTCCTTCGCGGGCAGGCGACGCCCTTAGCGGGTGCAGGCACGCGGCGCAAGCGCTGGCGTGCGTGCCTTTTGCACCAAAACGAAAATCGGGGCGATCGCTGGCCCGATGGAAGCGCCCGAAGGGGCGTCCAGCGGGGGCGATCACCCCGTTTTTCATTCCGGCATCGCGTAGCGCCCAAGCAGGACGCTGGCGACCAGACGCATCAGCGCTTCGAGAACTGGAAGCTCTTGCGCGCCTTGGCCTTGCCGTACTTCTTACGCTCGACGGTACGGCTGTCGCGGGTCAGGAAGCCTGCCGCCTTGACCGTGCTGCGCAGCGCAGGCTCGTACTTGGTCAGCGCCTGGCTGATGCCATGCTTGACCGCGCCGGCCTGGCCCGAAAGTCCGCCGCCCTTGACGGTGCAGATCACGTCATACTGGCCCTGGCGCTCGGTAATGTCGAACACCTGGTTGATGACGAGACGCAGCGTCGGACGTGCGAAATACACTTCCTGGTCGCGCTTGTTGATGATGATCTTGCCGGTGCCGGGCTTCAGCCACACGCGGGCCACGGCGTCCTTGCGGCGACCGGTGGCATAGGCGCGGCCCTGCTTGTCCAGTTCCTGCTCGCGCAGCGGGGCGTTCGAAACCTTGACGGCGGGGGTGCCGGGGGTTTCGATGTCGGCAGCGATGTCCTTGATGTCGGACAGGGATTGCACGGTATCAGACATTATGCACCCACCTTGTTCTTGCGGTTGAGCGAGGCCACGTCGAGCACTTCGGGCTGCTGGCCGGCATGCGGATGTTCGGTTCCGGTGAAGAGGTGCAGGTTGCGCATCTGCTGGCGACCCAGCGGACCACGGGGAACCATGCGCTCCACCGCCTTTTCAAGCACGCGCTCGGGGAAGCGGCCGTCCAGCACCTTGGCGGCGGTCACTTCCTTGATGCCACCGATATAACCGGTGTGCTTGTAATAGACCTTGTCGCTGCGCTTGTTGCCGGTCAGCTGCACCTTGCCGGCGTTGATGACGATGACATGGTCACCGCAATCGACATGCGGGGTGTAGCTCGGCTTGTGCTTGCCGCGCAGGATGTTGGCGATGATCACCGCGACGCGGCCGACCACCAGTCCATCGGCATCGATAATATGCCATTTCTTTTCCACCTCAGCCGGCTTGATCGACTTGGTGGTCTTGAGCAAAGCCTTCATGGCCTTCAACCTTCCAAAACGTCCTCCGCTGCGATGCCGGACCTTGAAAGGTCCCGCCTGCGACCGGCTGACAGATTTCCGTGACACGACAGGCCGCAGCTAGGCAGGCCTGAACGAAGCGCGGCTAATGACGATCAACCCCCGATTCGTCAAGCATTTTGGGGCTATTGGTGAGGGGTATTATAATACCACCGGATATTCGGCCCCGCATCAAGCCCGACAAAAGCCGCGATTCGCGCTGCGGCGCAAGCGTCTCGTCAGTCGGTCGCCAGCGTCTGGCCGAGCACCCAGGCGCGGAAGCTGGGCGGGCAATATTCGACCGGCAGCACCAGCACCGCAGGCTCGTCATAGCTGTGCAGATGGACGATACGCGCGACCAGCGCCTTGGACTGGGGCAGCGCGGTCTTGAACAGCACCGGCACTTCGGCCTGCTCGGTCAGCGCGCCTTCCCAGTGGAAGATCGACTGGACCGGCGCGAGCACATTGGCGCAGGCGGCCAGCTGTTCGCGCACCACCGTGCGGGCGATGGTCCGGGCTTCTTCCTCATCGGCAAAGGGGCAATAGACCAGCCGGATATCGCTGGCCTCGCTGACCGGATCGATCATGATGCTGCCGGCAGGGACGCTCGGCCCAGGCTGTGCGCACCCCAGGCGACAGTGCCGACCAGGATCGCGCCGACGGCCTGGTGGAGCACCGCCAGATGCAGGTCGACGCTGCTCATCACCGTGGCGATGCCCAGCAGCACCTGCACGCCGAAGGCGCTGTGGATGGCAATCGACGCTGCGCGGTCCGCCTTGCGCACCGCGCGCGCCAGCACCACCAGCGCGGCAACCGCAGCAAAGGCCCACCAGCGGTGCAGGAAGTGCAGCAGGAACGGATCATAGGTCAGCGCGTGCAGCACGCCCTTGGACCAGTCGATATCCACCGGCACGAAGCTGCCATTCATCAGCGGCCAGCTCTTGGCGGCATAGCCGGCGTTGAGCCCCGCGACCCAGGCGCCAAGTAGCAGCTGGACGAACAGGATGAGGATCGCCGCCAGCGCCAGACCGGTCATCCGGGCAGGGCGCGCGGCGGGATCGCGTGCCAGCACCTGAAGGTCGCGCGCGGTCCAGATCAGCCCGGACATGATGAACAGCGCGTTGAGCAGATGCACCGCGAGCCGGAAATGGCTGACATCGGTGCGCTCGGTCAGGCCCGATGCCACCATCCACCAGCCGATCGCCCCCTGCAGCCCGCCCAGCGCAAACAGCGCGAACAGCCGCCAGCCATAGCCCTGCGGAATAGCGCGGCGGATCGCGAACCAGGCAAAGGGCAGCGCAAAGGCAAGCCCGACCAGCCGCCCGAGCAGCCGATGGACATATTCCCAGAAATAGATGGTCTTGAACTCGGCCAGCGTCATCCCGGCATTGACCTCGATATATTCGGGGATGCGCTTGTACTTCTCGAACTCCGATACCCAGGCGGATTCGGAGAGCGGCGGCAGCGTGCCGGTGACGACATTCCATTCGGTGATAGACAGGCCCGATTCGGTCAGCCGGGTGATGCCGCCGACAACCACCATGCAGAAGACCAGCAGCGCAACGCCATAGAGCCACACCGCGATCGCTTGCGGCGCGGTGCGGTCATGCGACAGGGGCGTGGCGATCCGGGGCTGCGAAAGGCTGGTCATGATCTGCTGCATTTCGGATGCAAGGCTTCGGCTTGCAAGGGGTTTTTTGGCTCGGCTGGTCGCGGTTGCAGCATCAAATGCGAAGCAATGCATTGCGCAATGATATCATATCACCTATGTGCGGGCCATGTTGTCTCGTATCACCCGGTCCGGCCAGCTCGATTCGGCCGCGATTGCGCTGTCTGCGCTGTGCATGGTGCACTGCGCGGCAGGCATCTGGCTGGTTGCGGGATTCGCCTCGATGGGCGGCATTTTCCTCTCCCCCTGGGTGCATGAGATCGGCTTTGTCCTGGCTGCGGTGATGGCTGCGCTGGCGCTCGGCCACGGGTTGAGGCTGCATGGTGCGCGGCTGCCGCTGGCAATCGGTACGTTCGGTATCGCCGCGATGCTCGCCGCGATGACGGTTCCGCATGGCGGACCCTGGGAATATGCGCTGACCTTTGTCGGCGTCGCCCTGCTGAGCATCGCGCATCTGCTCAACTATCGCGCCGCGCGTCAGCACTGATCACCGCGATTGCCAATATTGGGGCTTGCCCTTGCCCCTTTATCCGCGCCAAGAGTCGCGGCCTATGACCAGCACCTCCACCGACACCGCTCAGATCAGCATCCATATCAATGGCGAGCCGCGCCGCGTGCCCGCCGGGCACAGCATTGCCGCCCTGGTCGGTACCCTGGGGCTTGATACCGCCAAGGTCGCGGTCGAGCGCAACCTGGAGATCGTGCCGCGGTCGACGCTTGCCGAGGTGATGGTGCAGGACGGCGACCGGCTGGAGATCGTCCATTTCGTCGGCGGCGGCGACCATGCGCCCGCCGATGATGGCTGGAGCGTGGCGGGCCACCATTTCCGTTCGCGCCTGATTGTCGGCACCGGCAAGTACAAGGACTTTGCGCAGAACGCAGCAGCCCTCGAAGCCTCGGGCGCGGAGATCGTCACCGTCGCGGTGCGCCGGGTCAACGTGTCGGACCCCAGTGCGCCGATGCTGACCGACTTTATCGATCCGAAGAAGATCACCTATCTGCCCAATACCGCAGGCTGCTTCACCGGCGAGGAAGCAATCCGCACGCTGCGCCTGGCGCGCGAGGCAGGCGGATGGGATCTGGTCAAGCTGGAGGTGCTGGGCGAGGCCAAGACGCTCTACCCCGATATGCACGAGACGCTGCGCGCCACCGAGATCCTGGCCAAGGAAGGCTTCAAGCCGATGGTCTATTGCGTCGATGATCCGATCGGCGCCAAGCGGCTGGAAGACGCAGGCGCGGTGGCGATCATGCCGCTGGGCGCGCCGATCGGATCGGGGCTGGGCATCCAGAACCGCGTCACCATCCGGCTGATCGTCGAGAACGCCAAGGTGCCGGTGCTGGTCGATGCAGGCGTCGGTACCGCGTCCGATGCGGCAATCGCGATGGAGCTGGGCTGCGACGGCGTGCTGATGAACACCGCCATTGCCGAGGCGAAGGATCCGATCCGCATGGCGCGCGCGATGAAGCTGGCGGTCGAGGCAGGCCGTGATGCCTATCTGGCCGGGCGCATGGGCACGCGCAAATATGCCGATCCTTCCAGTCCGCTCGCCGGGCTGATCTGAAACCGGTTCCACGTGGAACCGGAGTGGCCCCGGCGGACGGCCATCGCTTGCTCAATTGCCCGATGAGACGGGCGGGCAGCTTTCCGTAGCGGCAACATGACCGAATCTTGCCGATTCGGTGACAGTTTCTTTGCATAAGTAACATTCGTCGATACGGCACTGTCGTTCGTCGACACCTGTAGTCGTTGAGCGACGCCTGCTGCGCCCTTGTCGAGCATGGCGCGACCCTGGCCACGCACCGGCCTATCCCAAAGATGTCGCCGATGCTCCATAGCTCCCCAGGCCGGACATCGGCGGCAAACGAAAACAGGGCCGGTCCTGATGGGACCCTTGCCGGAAGGACCGGCCCGACGTTCAGCTTGCCCCCGAAGAAAGGACCCCACCCCCATGTTCGCCCGTGCTCTTGCCCCGTTCGCCTCTCGTGCCCTGGCCGCTGCTGCCGCCTCGGCCATCATCTTTTCCGCCACCGCCCAGGCCAAGCCGGCCGTGACCGAGCAGGTCTCCGCCAACCGCGTCGTGCGCAGCGTCGAAGTGCGTTTTGTCGATCTCGACCTCACCACGCCGGAGGGAGCCGAAACGCTCAAGACCCGGCTGCGCTCCGCCACCAACCAGGTTTGCGGCAGCCTGCCGCGCGGCCCGCTGAGCGAGCAGATCGACTATCGCACCTGTGTCAGCGAGACCATGGCCAGCGGCCAGCGCGCCATGGTGACCCTGGTCGCCCGCGCCGAGGCCGGTGAGCGCTTCAAGGCCGGCGAGCGCATCGCTGTCGGCAGCTAAGCCCTTCCAGATTACCACACCCTTGGTAAAACCCGACTGGACCGGCAGCCCCCAAGCTGCCGGTCTTTTTCTGTGTACCCGGCCTATGCCCCAAAAAGTCGAGGCGGACGCAACTGGTGCGCCCGCCTCAGTCCTTTGCGACCCAAAGGACTAGCTCGATGCTGGATCGGCCGCCGGCAGGCAGCCGGGATCAGCGATAGAAAACGTGATTGTCGACCGCCGCCAGGCGCTGCATGCGCCAGCCGGGCGAGACGCGGCGCGCATGGAAGAACAGCGCGCCTTCCACCGGGCTTTCCCAGGCATCCTTGATCGCGATCTGGGCGATGGCGACGGCTTCCTTCCAGTCCTGGCTGGCGGTGGGGATGGCGGGCATCCGGCCGCCGCGAACGAACGAGAACTGGCTGGGCTGATAGACCACGCCGCACAGGCTGCTGGCAAAGCGGCCCGAATCGCGGCGCGCGATCACCACCTTGGCGACGGCAAGCTGGCCATTCAGAGTTTCGCCCTTGGATTCGAAATAGACGGCACCCGCCAGGCAGCGGGTCTCTTCGTCCATGTCGGCGGGAAGGTCGGACATCGCCACGAGCTGCGCCAGGCTTTCGGCCTTGAGCGGCGGCTGGGCGGTCTGCGTGTCGATCTGCTGGGGAGCGGTTTCGGCCTGGGCAGAGGCATCGACAGCAGCTTCGGTGGCGCTGGATGCGGTATCATCGCTGCTCTGGGCGGGAACCGGCTGGATCATGTCGGCGATCAGCGGCGATGCAAAGGCGGCTGAGGCGTCGGTGAGAGAGAGTGTGGCAATCGAATATACTGCCATGGCGGCCATGCTGGCGACCTTGAGGATCTTACTCATTACAAACTTTGACTGTGCGGTGGATCACCACAGCCGGAACAGCAATCAGGCACCAGGGCCCGGTCAGTTCCGGAAGGGAAACCCCCCGTCTGCGTGCTAGCCCTGTTCTTCTCTGGCTTAAAAAAGCCGGGGAACCATATGAGCCGCCTGCGCGTTAATCGGTGCAGCGGCCCCTCTAGCAGCGGGTGAAGCGAGTCAACTCGCCTGCGCGATTATCGCGTTGAACTGTGCGCGGCTGGCGACATCCAGTTCGATAATCCACAAATCGGTGTCGCGCGCCCGGCGTCTTTCGACATATTCGGCCATGCTGCCCTTGGCCGTGTCCTGCGCCGAATCCTCTGCCCAGACCTCCTGCCAATCGGGTTTTCCATCGAATCCTAGAAAGGATTCGAGCAGCGCATTGTCCTGCCCGCGCACGGTCCGCGCGATCAGGATCGCACCCGATACCGGGTCACCCCTGGCGATGATGGTGGCAAATCCGCCAGCGGCAGAGGTCAGGCGTTTGAGCGCCTCGATCCGGACATGCGCCGCCAGCCGGGGCTCGATCACCGACCATCCTCTGATGGCGGCCGCTTGTACCCTTCAAGCCCCGAAAGCGCGATATGCGAGCGCATGAAGGTGCCGGTGCCGCGGGCAATCTCTTCGCCATGGCTGTCGACCAGCCGCGATTCGCCGACCCAGACGCGGCGGCGTCCGCTCACCCAATGACCCTCGGCATAGACCGGCCCGGCGCGCACCGGCGCGGTGAAATGCAGGTTGAAGGCGGTGGTGAGCAGGAAGCGGTCGGTGACCAGCGCGTTGCAGGCATAAAAGGCCGCATCGTCGAGCATCTTGAAATACAAGGTGCCGTGCGCGGCTCCGGCGGCGTGGAAATGCTCGGGCGTCACATCGAAATCGATCCGCGCCTTGCCGGCCCCGGTAATCGTCAGCCGCGAAGGGAAAAGGCGGTTGATTGCGGCGGCTGCATACAGGCGTTCCAGCGCGCGAAAATGCGCCTCTTCGCCCGACCCTGCTGCCTGGTCAGGCAGCGTCACGGTCCAGCTCGGCGGTCACCAGCGCATAGATGGCATCGGGATCATCGGTACCCTTGATCTTGGCGAGCGTCTTTTCGTCGCGGGTAAGGCGAGAGATATGCGCCAGCGCCTGCAGATGCATTGCACCCGTGGCGACCGGCGACAGCAGCGCGATCACCAGATCGACCGGCAGATTGTCGATCGAGCCGAATTCGATCGGCTTGCCGAGGCGCAGCACGACCGCCACCGAATGGTCGAGCCCGTCCAGCTTGCCATGAGGGATGGCGACACGGCGACCAAAGCCGGTCGAGCCCAGCTGCTCACGCTCGAGCAGGCAGGCGAGCACCTTGTCGGGATCGAGACCGTAACAATGCCCGAACTGTTCGGACGCCAGTTCCAGCGCCTGGTGCTTGTCCGCGACGCGGGCAGAGATCAGCACCGCCTGCTTATGGAGTTCGAACCATGCCATGACAGTCAAAATTCTCGATTCTGTCGCGCCGCCCCCGATCGTTGCGGGGACGGCGCGCACGAATGTTCATCAGATCATCGTCGGCCCTGCCGGGAGGGGGTTGCCTCATCCCGCCGACGCGTTGCTGCCGCGCCCATGCACCATATCGGCTGAAAAACCAAGCCGTGCGATGCACTGGCGCACAGCCAGCGCGATTTATCAGACGCGCGGCTCGACCCAGCCGATCGAACCATCGGGGCGGCGATAGACCATATTGTGCCGCCCGGTGCCGGTGTTCTTGAAGAACAGCGCATTGGTGTTGCGCAGATCGAGCATCATCACCGCATCGGACACCGTCGCCTCGGGCACGTCGACCCGGGTTTCGGCGATCACCACCGGCGCATCGCCGAGGACCTCTTCTTCCTCATTGGCGCTTTCGAACACCACATAAGCGGCCTCTTCCTCGCGCGCGGCGTGCTGGAACTGTTCGTGACGGCCCTTGAGCCGGCCCATATAGCGGCGCAGCTGCTTTTCGATCTTGTCCGCCGCGCCGTCGAAACCGACATGCGCATTATGCGCCAGGCCATGCCCCTTGAGGATCAGGCCCTGCATGACATGGGTGACGATATCGCACTGAAACTGGTCGTGCGGCCCTCGCCCGAATGTCACATGGCTGGATATCGCCTTGGAGAAATACTTTTCGACAATCGCATTGAGTCGGTCCTCGACATGCACCTTCAGCGCTTCGCCGGTGTCGACCTGATGACCAGAAATA
The DNA here is from genome assembly GCA_026625625.1 of Blastomonas sp. SL216. Lineage (NCBI taxonomy): Bacteria > Pseudomonadati > Pseudomonadota > Alphaproteobacteria > Sphingomonadales > Blastomonadaceae > Blastomonas > Blastomonas sp. SL216. Next base: position 2,996,281 of record CP113055.1, on the reverse strand, counting down.
CGAATGTCCATGATGTTCTCCATGACTAGGGCCTGTCAGCGGATCACTGCCGCGACCGGCCGGACCAGATTATCCTTGAGCGGACTACGCTAAGGATGGGGTGACAATTGGGGTAAAGACCTCCTTTCCGTGATGGATTTGAGCACTGAGCCTAGCGTGTCGACAGCCAGAGCGGCTGCTTGATCTTGCCCAGGAATTCGGCATGCGCGGCCAGTTCCGCCTCGCTCGCGGCAAAGGGCCGGGGCAGGCGGTGCGGGCGCTGGACGCCTGGGATGAGACGCGGCCGGGCAGCGGTGCCGGTCGAATCGTCGGCGCTGTCATCGGCCAGGCCAAGACCGATCTGTCGGCCGCCGGTCAGCTCGATATAGACCTGCGCGAGCAGCTCGGCATCGAGCAGCGCGCCGTGCAGCACGCGGTGGCTGCGATCGACGCCGAAGCGCTTGCACAGGGCGTCGAGGCTGGCAGGCGATCCGGGGAATTTCGCGCGCGCCATGGCAACGGTATCAATCACGCGGCTCATCGCGATCGCCGGCCGTCCGACCATCGCAAGCTCTGCATTGAGGAAGCGCATGTCGAACCCGGCATTGTGCGCGACCAGGGTCGCATCGCCCAGAAATTCGATCAGATCATCGACCCCGGCAGCAAACAGCGGCTTGTCGGCCAGAAACGCATCGCCAAGGCCATGCACCCTTTCGGCTTCGGGCGGCATCGGGATCTGCGGGTTGAAATAGGCGTGGAAGGTGCGTCCTGTCAGGCTGCGACCGACCATCTCGATACATCCGATTTCCACCATCCTGTGTCCTTCATCAGGTGACAGGCCGGTGGTTTCGGTATCGAAGATTATCTCTCTCATTCCATCTACTATTGGACCGATTTGGTCATCGCGCAAGAGACGAGCGCAAATTCCCCAGCAGCTTTCGCACCGCTTGTCGCGTCGCCAATTTGGTCCCGCCGGTGGGGATCACCCAGTCGGCATGCGCGCGCTTGTGATGATCGGCCATCTGCAGGTGGCGGATATGGCGCAGCCGTGCCGCGGTCATGCCCGGTCGGGCGAGCACGCGCTTGCGCTGCTGCCAAAGCGCGGCGGACACCACGATGATGCCGTCGACATTCTGCGTGCCGCCTTTCTCGAACAGCAGCGGAATATCGAACACGATGATGCGGCGCGACCGGTTGGCGCGCACGAAGGCGGCGCGCGAGCGGCCGACCGCGGGATGGACGATATGCTCGAGCCGCTTGAGCGCTGCCGGATTGCCGAACACCGCCGCGCCCAGTCTGGCCCGATCAACCCCTTTGGGACCGGTAGTGCCGGGGAATGCCGCCTCGATCGCGGGCAGCAGGGCGCCGCCCGGCCCCTGGAGCACATGCACCTCGGCATCGGCATCGAACACCGGTATGCCTTGCGCACGCAGCATCTTGGCCACCGCGGATTTGCCCATGCCGATCGATCCCGTCAGCCCCAGCACCATCGGGCGATGCCGGTGGTGCGGCGGCAGACGCTTGATCGGGGCCATCATGCGATGAGCAGCGCCCGCAGCTCTGCATCGCGATCACGCGGCGGTGCAGCGTCAAAGAATATCTCGAAGGCGAGCGCGGCCTGGCCGATCAGCATGTCCAGCCCGTCGACCGTCTCCAGCCCGCGTGCGCGCGCCGCCTTGAGCAGCCCGGTTTCCAGCGGATTGTAGACAATGTCATAGACCAGCGCGCCGTCGGGCAGCGGATCCAGATCGACCACCAGCGGATCGAAGCCCTTCATGCCGAGCGGGCTGGTATTGACCAGCAGATCGACCTCGCCCAGCGCATCGGCCATGCCGCGCACCTGACCCTTGAGCCCGAAACCGGCAAGCAGCCCCATCGCTTTCAGCGCATTGCGCGCATGGATGGTGACGCTGCCGACCTCCATCCGCGAGAGCGCGAACAGCACCGCCCGCGCGGCCCCGCCTGCGCCGATCACCGCGACATCGGCCCCGGAAAAATCGCTCTGGCCGAGCGGCGCGTAGAACCCGCCCGCATCGGTATTGGTGCCGATCAGCGCGCCCTTCTCATCGCGCGCGATGGTGTTCATCGCGCCGATCGAACTGCGCACACCGCCCGGATCGGCGACAAGTTCCATCACCGCGATCTTGTGCGGGATGGTGACGTTGCAGCCGCGCCACAGCGGATCGTCGCGTCGTGCGGCGATATAATCACCAAGCCCCTCGGGCGTGACATGGCAGGCGCGATACTCCGCCTCCATGCCCAGAGCCTTGAGCCAGAATCCATGGATCAGCGGCGATTTGCTGTGCGCGATCGGGTCGCCGATCACCTCGGCATAAGGGGTGCCTGTCATGGTCAATGCAGCCGGATCAGCTCGGCATCAGTTCGCGTTCGCGCAGGAAACCGAGCAGCGGCAGCAGCGGCATGCCTTGCACGGTGAACAGATTGCCTTCGATATGGCTGAAAAGCTGGGCTCCAGCGCCCTCGATCTCATAGCAGCCCACCGTATATCCAATGGTTTCCCAGTGCTTTTCCACATAGTCGCGCACAAAGGCGCTGCCCAGCGGACGCACGTGCATCACCGCCTTGTCGACATGCCGCCAGATCGGGCGGCCGCCTTCGACGATCACGGCTGCGCTCCACAATTTGTGCGCCTTGCCCGACAGCGTTTCGAGCTGGCGGATCGCATCCTCGGGCGTCTGCGGCTTGGTCAGCATCTCGCCGCTCGCGGTTTCCAGGATCTGGTCGGAGCCGAGCACCATCGCTTCGGGGCGGCGCGTGCCGACACGCATCGCCTTCGCCTCGGCCAGGGCATCGGCAATGTCGCGGGGGGACGTGCCGTCGGCGTGCAGCGAGGCGCGGATGGACGATTCATCGATATGCGCCGCCACCACCGAAAAGGGCACGTCGGCGGCATCGAGCATGGCCCGGCGCGCGGTGCTTTGCGATGCGAGTATCAGCATGTGTATCGTCCTTATGCCTTATCCAAATCAGGCCTTGTCCACTGGGTCTGTTGCCTGGCGCCTGTTCTCGCGCGCGGCTTCACGCTCGTTGAACAGGTTGATGATCGCCGCTGCCGATTCCTCGATCGACCGGCGCGTCACGTCGATCACCGGCCAACCATTATCCGCAAACATCCGCCGGGCAAAGGCCAGCTCGGCCTTGACCTTCTCGTCATTGACATAGTCGGTTTCGGGGGCCTGGTTCAAGGACAACAGCCGGTTGCGGCGCACCGCGATCAGCCGTTCCGGATTGGTCGTCAGCCCGACGACAAGCGGGTGCCTGAGCGTGAACAGCGCAGAAGGCGGCGGGGATTCGACGACGATCGGGATATTCGCGGTCTTGTAGCCGCGATTGGCAAGATAGATCGAGGTCGGCGTCTTCGACGATCGCGACACGCCGGCAAGCACGATGTCCGCCGCCTCCCAATTCTCCCAATTCTGCCCATCGTCATGCGCGATGGTGAACTGGATCGCCTCGACACGCGCAAAATAGGCGGCATCGAGCACATGCTGCCGGCCCGGACGCGCCTTGGCCGCCTGGCCGAGCAGGTTGGACAAGGCGTCGGTCACCGCATCGAGCGCGGGCACCATCGGCAGGCCCAGCACCCGGCACCGCCGTTCGAGCTTGGCGCGGATATCGGGATTGACCAGCGTGAACAGCACCAGCCCGGGATTGGCGGCGACCTCGTCCAATATCCGGTCGAGATGCGTCTCCGATCGGACCATCGGCCAGAAATGCTTGATGATCTCGACCGCGTCGAACTGGGCCAGCGCCGCCTTGGCGATGTTCTCCAGCGTCTCACCGGTGGAATCTGACAAGAGATGGAGGTGGAAGCGGCTCATGCCTCTGGTCTGTGGGCAGCGCGGGGATAAATCAAGGCATGATATTGTGGGCAAAACCGGGGATGGAATCGCTCCCCCCTGACCGGAGATTCATCACGGGGCTTATCCACACGGGACAGGTTTTCCCACAGCCTGTTGAAAGCTGGGATAAATTTGCCGACTCGTCAGCCTCGGGCGATTTGCCGACTGTCAATCTGTCGATACATAAGGCAAGAAAGCGTCATGCCGGTTTTCCAGCGGCCTTCTTCAACAACAATCCCTATATAAAGGATATAAGAATTAAGATGGGTGGGGACACAACTCAGATGACGGCGCGCAAGGCGCCATTGCTCGATTGCCTGGCGGGTCAGGTGGCCAAGGTGCCGCCGATGTGGATGATGCGTCAGGCCGGACGCTACCTGCCCGAGTACCGGGCTTTGCGGGCAGAGAAAGGCGGCTTTCTGGAGCTGGTCTATGACAGCCCCGCCGCTGCCGAGATCACGCTGCAGCCGCTGCGCCGGTTCGATCTCGATGCCGCCATCCTGTTTTCCGATATCCTGATCGTGCCTTATGCCATGGGCCAGGATCTGAAGTTCCTGGTGGGCGAGGGGCCGCATCTGTCGCCCCGGCTGCTCGATCATGCGCTGGAGAGCCTTGTGCCGGTCCACCAGCGGCTTGAGGCCATTTATGAGACCGTGCGCCTGGTGAAGGCCGAGCTCGCGCCTGAAAAGGCGTTTCTGGGCTTTGCAGGGTCTGCCTGGACCGTCGCGACCTATATGGTCAATGGCGAGGGCAGCAAGGACCAGCATGCCACGCGCGAATATGCCTATCGCGATCCCGCTGGCTTTCAGGCGCTGATCGATGCCATCGTCGACCTCACCATCCAGTATCTGATCGGCCAGATCGATGCCGGCGTCGATGCGGTGCAGATTTTCGACAGCTGGTCGGGATCGCTTGCCCCGGCGCAGTTCGAACGCTGGGTGATCGCGCCCAATGCGCGCATCGCGGCGGCCATTCACGCCGCGCGGCCCGGCGTTCCGGTGATCGGTTTCCCCAAGGGCGCGGGCGAAAAGCTTGCCGCCTACGCGCGCGAGACCGGCGTCGATGCACTGGGTCTGGACGAGACGATCGATCCGGTCTGGGCTGCAGCCAACATCCCGGCGCATCTGCCGGTACAGGGCAATCTCGATCCGCTGGCGCTGCTGGCGGGCGGCGAGCAGATGGAAAGCGCGGTCAGGCACATCATCCGCACGTTCGAGGGGCGGCCGCATATTTTCAATCTGGGGCATGGCATATTGCAGCAGACGCCCATTGAACACGTGCACGCACTGCTTACACTGGTGAAGCAGGGCGTATGACCGCCCTGCCGCCTAAACCGGTGTGACTGGCGGCAGAACCCATGAACGAGCTTCTTCTGACAACGGATTATGTTCTCTCCATGCTCTATCTCTGGCTGAAAGCGGCGCACCTCATTTTCGTCATCTTCTGGATGGCTGGCCTGTTCATGATGCCGCGCTTCCTGGTCTATCACCAGGAGGCGGAGCATGGATCGGAAGAGGCGACCCGCTGGACCGACCGCGAATCCAAGCTCAAGAACATCATCCTCAACCCCTCGATGATCATCGTCTGGGTGCTGGGACTGATCCTGGCGAGCCAGGGCAATTGGTGGGTGGCCGGATGGCTCCACGCCAAGCTGTTCTTCGTGCTGCTGCTGAGCGGCTATCATGGCTGGATGATCGGCTATTCGAAAAAGCTGGCCCGGGGCGAGCGCAAGCTCACCGGCAAGCAGTTGCGGCTGATCAACGAAGTGCCTGGCATCGCCGCGGCGGTCATCGTGATCCTGGTGATCGTCAAACCGTTCTGATTTCCCCTTCTCCCCTCCGTTTGGGGAGGGGCAGGCCCGGTCTTCCGCGCCGGGGTGGGATAGGAGCACTAAGGGTGGTCAGGCCCACCCCGGCCTTCGGCCACCCCTCCTGCATGCGGGAGGGGAGAGATGCGTCCCTCGCCCCATCGCAGTCCGGATTGACTTTCGCGTGCCTGCGGCCTATTTGCGATGCGTCCCGTCCGGGACCTTTGACGACCCACTCCACCAGTGACCGGATTACCGGCCGGGCGTCCAGCATCTCTTTCCTGACTGCCGCGTTCCCATTTTTGGCGGCACCCTTCCCACGGACTATTGCACCCCATGCATCTTAAAGAACTCAAGCAGAAAACCCCCGCCGAACTCGTCACCATGGCTGAAGAGCTGGGCGTCGAGGGCGCATCGACGCTCCGCCGCCAGGACCTGATGTTCGCGATCCTCAAGGAACTTGCCGAAGATGGCGAGCAGATCATGGGTCTGGGCACCATCGAGGTGCTGTCCGACGGTTTCGGCTTTCTGCGCAGCCCCGAGGCGAACTATCTCGCCGGGCCCGACGATATCTATGTTTCGCCGAACCAGGTGCGCCGCTTTGGCCTGCGCACGGGTGACACGGTGGAAGGCGAAATCCGCGCGCCGCGCGATGGCGAGCGCTATTTTGCCCTGACCAAGCTGACTGCGGTCAATTTCGACGATCCCGACGTCGTGCGTCACCGCGTCAATTTCGACAACCTGACGCCGCTTTATCCCAACGAGAAGCTGCGCCTCGACACGCTCGACCCCACGGTCAAGGACAAGTCGGCGCGCGTGATCGATATCGTCTCGCCGCAGGGCAAGGGCCAGCGCGCGCTGATCGTCGCGCCGCCGCGCGTCGGCAAGACCGTGCTGCTGCAGAACATCGCCAAGGCGATCACCGACAACCATCCTGAAGTCTTTCTGATCGTGCTGCTGATCGATGAGCGCCCGGAAGAAGTCACCGACATGCAGCGCAGCGTGAAGGGCGAGGTGATTTCCTCGACCTTTGACGAGCCTGCGCAGCGCCATGTCCAGGTCGCCGAAATGGTGATCGAGAAGGCCAAGCGTCTGGTCGAGCACAAGAAGGATGTCGTCATCCTGCTCGATTCGATCACGCGTCTGGGCCGTGCCTACAACACCGTTGTCCCCTCGTCGGGCAAGGTGCTGACCGGCGGCGTCGATGCCAACGCGCTGCAGCGTCCCAAGCGCTTCTTCGGTGCTGCGCGCAACATCGAGGAAGGCGGTTCCTTGTCGATCATCGCCACCGCGCTGATCGATACCGGCAGCCGCATGGACGAGGTGATCTTCGAAGAGTTCAAGGGCACCGGCAACAGCGAAATAGTGCTGGATCGCAAGGTCGCCGACAAGCGTATCTTCCCCGCGCTCGATGTCGGAAAGTCCGGCACGCGCAAGGAGGAGCTGCTTGTGGAGAAGGATATCCTCTCGAAAATGTGGGTGCTTCGCCGCATCCTCATGCAGATGGGTACCGTCGACGCGATGGAGTTCCTGCTCGACAAGATGAAGGATTCGAAGACCAACGAAGACTTCTTCGACTCCATGAACCAGTAATCCTGCAGGGCTGCGACACCCATCATGATGGAATTGTGGAACCATATTGTTGCCGATTTTTCGAATATCGGCTCCCCTTCCGCTCTGGCCGCCTTCGGTCAGGTGCTGATGATCGACGTGCTGCTGGCCGGCGACAACGCGATCGTTGTCGGCGCGCTGGCAGCGGGCCTGCCCGCCGAACAGCGGCGCAAGGTGATCCTGATCGGGATCATGGCTGCGCTCGTGCTGCGCATCGCCTTTGCGCTGGTCGTGACCCAGCTGATGCAGATTGTCGGCCTGATCTTCGCCGGCGGCCTGTTGCTGCTATGGGTCTCGTGGAAAATGTACCGCGAGCTGCAACCGGCAGGCCCGTCAGGCGGATCCCCCGAGATCGAGGGCGACGAGCATAGCGGAATCCGGCCTGCCAAGAGCTTTGCCGCTGCCGCCTGGGCGGTTGCGGTGGCCGATGTCAGCATGAGTCTCGACAATGTGCTGGCCGTTGCTGGTGCGGCGCGCGAGCATCCCGGCATCCTTATCGTCGGCCTGATCCTATCGGTGGCGCTGATGGGCATTGCGGCGAACTTCATCGCCAAATACATCGAGCGCTATCGCTGGATCGCCTATATCGGCCTCGCCGTGATCCTCTATGTCGCCGGCAAGATGATCTATGACGGTTTTGTCGACCCCAGTGTCGGCGTCGTGACGCTGTTCGGCTGATCGCACTGTAACGCGCAATATTTCCTCTCCACCGGTGCTGGATCCCTGATAGGATCGGACATCGGTCGGGGAGGATTTTTGCATGAAGCAGGTGTTGCTTTCCGGAATGGCGCTGGCCTGTCTCGCGAGTGGTCCGCTGATCGCGAAGGAAAAGGCGCAGATCGCCGCATCGGCCGAGATCGGCCGCAACATCACCCTGTTCGAGCTGCCCAAGGGATCGCGCCCGCACGATGTGGCGCCCGCACCCGATGGCAAGATCTGGTACACCGCGCAGGGCCAGGGCGCGCTTGGCATTCTCGATCCGGCAACCGGCCAGGTGGTGCAGGTGCCCCTTGGCGCTGACTCCGCGCCACATGGCGTTATCCAGGGCCCCGACGGCATGGCCTGGATCACCGATGGCGGGCAGAACGCGATCGTCCGCTACAATCCCGCTACCGCCAAGCTCGACATCTGGAAGCTTCCGGCGGACAGCGGCTATGCCAACCTCAACACCGGGGCCTTTGACGGCAAGGGGACGCACTGGTTCACCGGGCAGAACGGCGTCTATGGCCGGGTTGCTGCTGCAGGCGGCAATGTCGAGCTGTGGAAGGATCCCAAGGGCAGGGGGCCTTATGGCATCGCCACCGCGCCCGATGGCAATGTCTGGTATGTGTCGCTGGCGGGCAGCCATCTCGCCCGGATCGACAGCGCCAGCGGGCAGATCACGGTCATCGAGCCACCGACCAAGGGGGCAGGGCTGCGCCGGGTCTGGGCGGACAGCAAGGGCGACTTGTGGATCACCGGCTGGAACAGCGGCGAGCTGTATCGCTATCGTCCGTCGAACAGGAGCTGGAAGACCTGGAAGCTGCCCGGCGACGCGCCCAAGGCCTATGCCGTCTATGTCGATGAGCGTGACATGGTCTGGGTCAGCGATTTCGGGGACAATTCGACCCGGGTGTTCAACCCGCGCACCGAGAAGTTCACCGCTCGCTATCCGGGCAGCGGCGAAGGCGCCAATGTCCGCCAGATCCTGGGCCGCAAGGGCGAGGTGTTCCTGCCGGAATCGGGCACCGAACGCTTGATGGTGGTGCGAACCGACAAATGAGATTGCGATCGGTGATGCCGCTGCTGCTGGCGCTGATTCCGGGTGCTGCCGTGGCGCAAGCCGGGAACCCATCTGGTGAACGTGCGTTCCAGCGCTGTTACAGCTGCCATTCGATCAAAAAGGAGGAAAAGGGGCTCAGCGGGCCGAATCTCGACCGCCTGGGCCAGCGACCGCTGGCAGGCGACAAGACCTTTGCCTATTCCAGGGCTTTCAAGGACTTTGCGGCCCATAATCGGCGCTGGACCGCCGAACTGCTCGACCGCTTCCTCACCGATCCCCAGGCGGTGGTGCCCGGCAACCAGATGGGTTTTTTCGGTTTGCGCAAGGCCGAGGAACGCGAAGCAATCATCGTCTATCTGATGGCGGATAATTAACCTATTGGGTTACGCTTTCTCGTCACCCGCGCGAAAGCGGGATTCCCGCGTTCGCGTTGAATGACGAAAACCGGCGAAAAACGCTCAACCCGCCTTGGCAAGCATTTCGCCCATCTTCTCCCATACCTTGTTGATCGCCTTCAACGGACGGACCATCACCTTGAAGTCCTCGATCTGGCCGTCGGCATTCCAGCGGATCATGTCGACGCCGTTGACCGCGATGCCATCGAGCACCAGCGCGAACTCGAGCACGGCGGTATCGCCGTCGACGATCTCGCGGACATAATGGAAGCTGTCATTGCCCAGCACGTACGATGCTGCGTGCAGATAGGCGAAGACCTTGGCCTTGCCTTCCTGCGGGGTGTGGACGACAGGCGAGTGAAACACCGCATCGTCCGCCAGCATCGCGCTCAGCTTTTCGGGCTCCGATCCGCCGTGCATATAGTCATGCCAGGCGGCGATTCCGGCTTGCGCGGCGCTCATGCCAAATGCTCGGCAAAGAAGGCGGCGGTACGGCCATCGGCGAGCTCGGCACCGGCATCATTGCGGCGGTTGCCCATTTCGGCGGCAAAGCCATGGTCCAGCCCCTCGTAATCGTGCAGCGTCACCTTGGGGTGATCGTCCAGCCCGGCATGGATCGTCGCCTGCGCTTCGGGGCCAACCAGGTGATCGGCCGTGGGAATGTGCAGCATCAGCGGCTGGGCAATGGCATGCGATTCGTTCAGCATCTGGTCGATCATCACGCCGTAATAGCCGACGCTGGCGTCCACATCGGTGCGCGCGGCGACCATATAGGCAAGCTTTCCGCCGAGACAGTATCCGACCGCACCGACCTTGGCGACGCCCTCGAGCCCGCCAACGCCGGAACGGATGGCGCGGATGGTCGCCTCGATATCCTTGACCCCGTCATTGGGATCGTACTGGCCGAAATAGCCGAACGCTTCCTGCAGCTCCGCCTCGACATCGGGGTCGAGCTCGATTCCCGGCTTGATCCGCCAGAACAGATCTGGCGCCACCGCGAGATAGCCCAGCGCAGCCCAGCCATCGCATTTGCGGCGAATGCCTTCGTTGACGCCGAAAATCTCCTGGATGACGATGATCGCGGCTTTCGGTGTGCCCACAGGCTGGGCGACATAGGCGTTGAAGCTGGCGTCATGGTCGAAAGTCGGGATGCTGTGCGTCGAACCCATTATGCTCTCCATCATCAATTCGATTGATTTGTGACCCGTTTATACCCACTTTGACCATGCTGATAAGCGTGAATCCGGGGCTTGGGGGCCTTTGCGCTGAATAAGGGTATTGCCATGAAAGTGAATATCGAAGTCGATTGTTCCCCGGAAGAAATGCGTCGTTTCATGGGGCTGCCCGATGTGTCTGATGTCAACCGCACCTATGTCGACGGTGTCGTCAATGCGATGAAGGGCACCAGCAATGTCGATCAGCTGCAGAACATAGCCAAGAACATCGCGCCGATGGGCGAGATGGGCCTGCGCTTTTTCCAGCAGATCATGGATGCCGCTGCCGCCGGAGCCAGCGGCAAGAAGTCTTCGGACTGACACTCCCGTAACTTGAGCCATGCATGCGGGTGAGACGATCTATGCGCTGTCAAGCGGCGCACCACCCGCTGCATTGGCGATCATCCGCATCAGCGGGCCTGAGGCTGGCCTGGCGCTGAAGGCGTTGTGCGGCACCGTTCCGCAGCCACGCCGCGCCTCTTTGCGGACGCTATCCCACCCTGAATCGCATGAGCTGCTCGATCGCGCCGTCGTGCTGTGGTTTCCCGGCCCTGCCAATGCCACGGGCGAGGACCTGGCCGAACTGCACCTGCATGGAGGCAGGGCTGTGGTGCGGGCGGTGGAAGATGCTTTGTCCGGCATGGCAGGGTTGAGGCTCGCCGAGCCGGGCGAGTTCACGCGGCGGGCGTTCCTCAACGGCCGCATCGATCTGGCTGAGGCCGAGGGCCTGTCCGACCTTCTGTTTGCCGAAACCGAGGCGCAGCGCGTGGCCGCGGTGCGGGTGGCGAGCGGCCATCTGTCGCGCCAGGTCGAGGCGTGGCGGACCGACCTGTTGCGGCTCTCCGCACTGGTCGAGGCGGCGCTCGATTTTTCGGATGAAGACGATGTGCCCGAACATGCCGATGATGCGGTGGGTGAGGGGATCGCTGCGCTTTCCGGGCAGATCGAAGATGCACTGGCGCGTCCTCGCGCAGAGCGGTTGCGCGATGGCATCCGCGTCGTTCTGGCAGGGCCACCCAATGCGGGTAAATCGACCTTGCTCAATGCGCTGCTGCAACGCGACGCGGCGATCGTGTCCGACATTGCCGGGACCACGCGCGACGTGATCGAGGCGCCGGTGGCGCTGGGCGGAGTACCGTTCGTGCTCACCGATACTGCGGGATTGCGCGACCATGGTGCCGAAGCGATCGAAGCCATAGGTATCGAGCGAGCGCATCAGGCCATGACGGCGGCAGACATCGTGCTGTGGCTGGGACCGGAGGGAGAGGGCCCCGATCATCCCGTTTTGTGGGAGGTGGAAGCGCAGACCGACCGTGCCGCTGTTTCACGTGAAACAAAGCAGGGCGCACGCCACCGCCTATCGGCGCGCACCGGTGAAGGTCTGGATGCGCTGGTCGCCGATCTGATCGCTGCGGCTCGGACTATGCTGCCAGCAAGCGGCGAAGTAGCCCTCAATGCCCGCCAGCATCGCCTGCTGAGCGAATGCGGAGCCGCGCTTGAGCAGGCGGCGGCACAGAGTGATCTGCTGCTTCGCGCAGAGGCGCTGCGCCTTGCCCGGCTGGCGCTCGATCAGCTGCTCGGGCGGACGCATGTCGAGGATATGCTCGATGCGTTGTTCGGTGCCTTCTGCATCGGCAAATAGCGCCGGATCGCTTCCTGCCGCTCGACATCTGTCGAAGCCCGTATCAAATCGCCTGCCTCTCGACCGAATCCTGCAATTGCGCTATGGGCGCGCTCATGCAGCAATTTGATGTTCTGGTTGTCGGCGGCGGTCATGCCGGGTGCGAGGCTGCGGCAGTGGCCGCGCGCATGGGCGCGCGCGTCGCGCTGGTCAGCTTTACCCGCGAGGCGATTGGCGCGATGTCGTGCAATCCGGCGATCGGCGGACTCGGCAAGGGCCATCTGGTGCGCGAGGTCGATGCGTTTGACGGGCTGATCGCGCGCGCCGCTGATGCTGCCGCAATCCACTATCGCATGCTCAACAGCTCCAAGGGCAGCGCGGTGCAGGGCCCACGCGTCCAGGCTGACCGCACTCTGTACAAGGCCGCGATTCAGAAGATGCTGGGCGAGCAGTCCGGTCTTGCGATCATCGAGGGCGAGGTGGCGGCTTTGCGGCTGGAGGGCGGCCGGGTTGCCGGGATCGATCTGGCCGACGGCACCGCGATCGCTGCCCGCGCCGTCGTTCTGGCGACCGGGACGTTCCTCGGCGGACGGCTTTTCCGGGGTGAGGAGCGGCTGGAGGGTGGGCGGATCGGCGAACCTGGTGCCAGCCTGCTGGCCCAGCAGCTGCGTGCCGCGGACCTGCCGATGGCGCGGCTGAAGACCGGGACCCCGCCCAGGATCGATGGGCGCACCATCGATTGGGCGGTGCTCGACGAGCAGCCCAGTGATGGCGAGCCATGGACCATGTCGCCGCTGTCCGCGCGCCGCACCGTGCCGCAGGTGTTCTGCGCTATCACCCGCACCAGCCAGCAGACGCATGACATCATCCGCGCGAGCCTCGACCGGTCGCCGCTGTTCAGCGGCGCGATCGGCGCGCAGGGGCCGCGTTACTGCCCGTCGATCGAGGACAAGATTCACCGGTTCGGCGACCGCGACGGGCATCAAGTGTTTCTGGAACCCGAAGGGCTCGACACGCATCTGGTCTATCCCAACGGCATTTCCACATCGCTGCCGACCGATGTGCAATTGGCCTTTGTGCGCAGCATGGCGGGGCTGGAGCGCGCCGAGATTGTCGTGCCGGGCTATGCGGTCGAATATGACCATATCGATCCGCGCGCGCTCGACCACCGGCTGGAAGTGCGTGCCATGCCCGGCCTCTATTGTGCCGGCCAGATCAATGGCACCACCGGTTACGAGGAAGCAGCGGCGCAGGGTCTGGTCGCTGGCATGTCGGCAGCCGGTGCGGTGCTGGGCAGGGACATCACGCTGCCCGATCGGGCCAGCAGCTATCTTGCCGTGATGATCGACGATCTCGTTCTACAGGGCGTCACCGAACCCTATCGCATGCTCACCGCACGCGCCGAATACCGTCTGCGGCTGCGCGCCAACAACGCGTCGGAGCGGCTGACCGGGCTCGCCATCGCCAATGGCGCGGTGGGCGCTGAACGGCAAGCCTGGTTCGGGCAGCGCCAAGCGGACAAGGCGCGGTTGCTGGAACAGCTTGAGCGTCAGGCCAGTTGCACCGAACTTGCGGCGCTTGGTCTTCCGGTCAAGGCCGATGGCACGCGGCAGAGCCTGTACGACTGGCTGCGATTCCCGGCGATCAACCTCGACGGATTGGCACCGCTTCTGACCGATGACCTGGCCGGGTTGCCCGAGGATCTGCGTGCCGAGATCGAGGAGGACGCAGTCTATGCGCCCTATCTCGCGCGGCAGGATGCAGAGCTGCGCGACCTTCGCGCCAACGAGCGGGTGCTGCTGGGCGCGGATATCGATTATCGCGCGATCACCGGCCTGTCGAACGAGATGGTCGAGCGGCTGTCGCTGGCACGGCCCGAGACCCTGGCGGAAGCAGGACGGGTACGCGGCGTGACGCCGGCGGCACTCGCGGCGATCCTCGTGCATGCTCGCAAGCGCGCAGCATGATCGACAGCGAAGACAGCGCACGCCATTGGGTCAGTCAGCGCCCCGGCGTTTCACGTGAAACAATGGAGGCACTCGACCGGCTCGCTGCGTACGTGGCCGACGAAGCGCGCCATCAGAATCTCGTATCGGCAGCGACCCTGCCGTTGATGTGGCGGCGCCATATTGCCGATAGTGCGCAGCTGCTCCAGTTCGCCGATCCGCAAGCGGGCGAGCATTGGATGGACCTCGGCAGCGGCGCGGGCTTTCCCGGGCTGGTCATCGCGCTGCTCACGCCCTGCCGTGTCACTCTGGTCGAATCGCGCGGCCTGCGAATCGCCTATCTCGACAAGGCCATCGACATGTTCGGGCTGAGAGATCGGGTGGAGGTCGCGGGAATGGCGCTCGACAAGGTGCCTGGCTTTGCTGCGGACTATATTTCGGCGCGTGCTTTTGCGCCTTTGCCGCGACTGCTCGAAGGCGCGGGACGCTTTTCCACAGAAAAGACGCGCTGGTTGCTGCCAAAGGGACGCAATGCGCGCGCGGAACTGGAAAGCGTCACGCCTGCGTGGCAACATGTGTTTCACGTGGAACAGAGCCTGACCGATGCCGACGCGGCGATTCTCGTTGGAACGGGCCGTGCTGCTTCCCAACCGTCGCCACAGCCGCAGCGCCGCAAGACCGTGCGCTCACACAGGAGCAAGTGATGATCCGCATTGCTGTCGCGAATCAGAAGGGCGGGGTGGGCAAGACGACCACCGCGATCAACCTGGCAACCGCGCTGGCGGCCACCGGCCTGTCGGTGCTGCTGATCGATCTCGACCCGCAGGGCAATGCCTCGACCGGGCTGGGCATCGCGCGCAACGACCGCGAATATTCGAGCTATGATCTGCTGACCAACGAAAGCTCACTGGCGCAGTGCAGTGTGCCGAGCCAGATTCCCGGGCTCGACGTGATCCCTGCGACGGTCGATCTGTCGGGTGCGGAAATCGAACTAGTCGACCTTGACCATCGGACCCATCGCTTGAAAGCGGCGATGGACAATGCGCCAGAAGGTCGCTGGCAGGTGTGTCTGATCGATTGTCCGCCTTCGCTCGGCCTGTTGACGCTCAACGCGCTGGTCGCGACCGATCAGGTGCTTGTGCCACTGCAATGCGAGTTCTTCGCGCTCGAAGGGCTGAGTCAGCTGCTGCAGACGGTCGAGCGGGTGCAGCAGCGCTTCAACCCTGGCCTGTCGATCATCGGCGTGGTGCTGACCATGTATGACCGGCGCAACCGGCTGACCGATCAGGTTTCCGACGATGTCCGCGCGGTGCTGGGACGTCTGGTGTTCGATACCGTCATCCCACGCAACGTGCGGCTATCCGAGGCACCCAGCCATGGCATGCCCGCCTTGATCTACGATCACCGTTGCGTCGGATCGGAAGCCTATATCGCGCTTGCGCGCGAGTTCATCTCCCGCATGCCCCGGATGAAAGAGGAAGCAGCCTGATGGCCGAAGATACGAGCGGTCTGCCTGATATCGCCAAGGCGCTGGGGCGCAAGCGGCCCACCGGGCTGGGGCGGGGATTGAACGCCCTGCTTGGCGAGGCGGGGCGCGAGGAGCCGCTGGTCCGCACTGAGGCCAAGGGCGAAGGCCAGGCCGCGCCTGCGACCGGGCTGCGCACGCTCGCGCTGGCCGACATTCGCCCGCACCCCGGGCAGCCGCGTCGCTATTTCGACGAGGAAGCGCTGGACGATCTTGCTCGCTCGATAGCGCAGCGCGGCGTGATCCAGCCGGTCATCGTCCGCCCGCGCCAACAGGGTGGGTACGAGCTCGTGGCAGGCGAGCGCCGTTGGCGCGCCGCGCAACGGGCGCGGCTGCATGAAATTCCCGCGATCGTTCGCGAACTGAGCGACCCCGATACGCTGGCGCTGGCGCTGATCGAGAATATCCAGCGCGAGGACCTGAACCCGGTCGAAGAGGCTGAGGCCTATCAGCGGCTGGTCGGCGACCAGGGCTATACGCCGGTCGAGGTCGCGCGCATGGTCGACAAGTCGCGCAGCCATATCGCCAATCTGATGCGCCTGCTCGCGCTGCCGCAGCCGGTGCTCAAGATGGTCGCGGACAAGAGCCTGAGCATGGGCCATGCCCGCGCGCTGATCAATGTGCTCGATGCCGAGGCCATTGCTGCCGAGGTGGTCGATCGCGGCCTTTCGGTGCGCGAGGTCGAGAAGCTCGTCCGCCGCGCACGCAGCGATGCTGGCGGCAAGTCTGGCGGCAAGGCGCGCTCGGGCGGGACAGGCGAGGGTGGCAGCAATGCCGATATCGAGGCGGTCGAGCGGCATCTGGAAGATCTGCTGGGCCTCAAGGTCAAGATCACTGCCGATGCCAACCAGCGCAGCGGCAGCGTGACGATCCGCTACGGCAACCTGGACCAGCTCGATCTGATCTGCCAGCGCCTGTCTGGCGAAATTATCTAGGTTTTAGAGTTATTTATCGTCATGTACCCGCGCTTGCGGGGGTGACGGACGCGGGGCGGGCTTCAACCCCGATCGACCGCGTTCAGCTCATTGATCGCCTCATGCACCCGCGCCTCGATCTCTTCGCGTGACAGGCCTGCAGGAATCGTCTCGCCAAAGCGATAGGTGACCACGCCGGGCCGCTTGATGAAGCCGCGCCGGGGATAGAGATGGCCGCTGGCGAGCGCGATCGGCACCACCGGCAGCTTGGCCAGCTTGTAGAGGCCGGCAAAGCCTGCCTGCAGCGGCGGCTGCTCGCCCGGCGGGATGCTGGTGCCTTCGGGATAGATGACGATCGACCGGCCCTCGGCAACGAAGCGGCGGACCTCTGCCATCATGTTGCGCAGCGCCACCGCGCCGCCAGCGCGATCGATGAAGATCATGCCATAGGTGCGCGCGATATGGCTCCACAGCGGAATGCGCGACAGCTCGATCTTGGCGACCACGGCGGGGCGGTTGAAGATGCGCAGCAGCTCGATGGTCTCGAAAAAGCTCTCATGCTTCATCGCATAGAGCACCTGGCCCTGCGGCTTGGGCCCCTCGATCCGCACCCGGATGCCCAGGAACAGCCAGGCGCACCAATAATGGAACATGCCCCATCCGCGCGCCATGCCCTGCAGCCGGTGGCGCGAGAAGGGCAGGATGATGAAGGCGATGATGACGATGAACACCGATCCGCCATAAAAGGCGATGGTGAACAGGATCGATCGCAGCACGGCGAGCAGGGTGCGCAGCATGATGATCAGACCCCGAACAGGCCGGCGAGCACGCGCAGCACCAGCTTGTTATACTCGCGCCACAGGGTCATCAGGCTGGGCTTGCTGGAGACCGCATCGGCATAGATCTCAATGTCATCGGGCAGCGCGCGGTGCAGCTCGTATTCGGCGCGGCGCATATGCCAGTCGGTGGTCACCAGCCGCACCGATTTCACCTTGCGCTGCTTGGCCCAGCGCGCGGTTTCCAGACCGTTGGAGCGCGTGTCATAGGCGCGAAAGCCCAGGTCCACGCAGCAGTCGAAAAGCGCCACTGATCCGGGATATTGCGCGCTGAGCTCTGCCGGGCGGACATCGCGGTCGACGCCGGAGATCAGCAGGCGGTCGGCCCATTTGTTGCGCAGCGCTTCCAGCCCGCGGTCGATGCGCTGCGGCCCGCCGGTCGGCACCACCACCGCGTCGGTCCGCTGGTCGCCCAGCGGCTGTGGCAGCAGGATGGCAAACCAGGCGAAGCCCAGAATCCAGGCCAGCAGCACCGATGACAACAGGCGAACGATCACAGTTTTTTCCTGAGCGCGCCGAGCACCGTCACCCGCGCGGTGAATATAGCCAGCGCAATACCCGCAATCGGCACGGTTGCAAGCAGCAGCCAGTCGGTCAGCCCGAACGACCCGGCTGAAACCAGCCCCGAATCGAGCCGCGCCGCGGCCTGGCCCAGCATCCACAGCACCGGTGCAGCCAGCAGACATCCGATCAGCGCGCCCATCGCGGCATCGAGCGCGATCCGCCGCTGAAACAGCCGGGCGATCTGCTGATGCGTGCTGCCCAGAAGGTGCATGATATCAATGGTTTCGGCATGCGCGGCAAAGCTGCTGCGCGCCGAGAGCATCACCGAGGCGGTGGTGGCGAGCGCCAGCAGCCCGACCAGGGCGATCGCCAGCCAGCGCAGGGTGCCGATCAGGTCGAATACCGGTTTGAGCCATTGGCCATGCGCATCGATCCGCGCATCCGGGGCCGAGCGCTTGAGCGCTTGGCGCAGGCGCGACAGCGTGGCCGGATCGGCTGAGCTCCGAAAATCGACATCGATCAGCGCGGGCAGGGGAATGTCGCGGCTCACCGCGCCGCTGCCCAGCCAGGGGGTCAGCAGGCCGCGCACTTCGGCCTCGCTCACCTGGGTCACGGCGGCCACAGCCTTGTCGGACCGCAGCACGGCCTCTGCCGCCAGCGCCTGTTTCTGCCGCGCGTCCGGATCGGCATTGACGATCTGCACCGTGGCGCGGCCCGCCAGATCGGCATTGATCTGGCGCGCGGCGCTGCCCAGAGCCAGCGCGGCCGCGCTCGCCAGCAGCGTCAGGAACAGCATCACCGCGATCACCCAGGGCATCGGCCCGGTCAGCCGTGCCTGCGGGATCAGCCGGCGGTCATGGCCGGTGGGGAACAGCGATCCCAGCATCAGCGTTCCTCGCCCTCCCAGCCGGTCAGGTCCGACGGGCGCGGCGGATAGCGCAGCGCGCCAGTGGGGTCGGACAGGCGGCCGCCTTCCAGCCGCATCATCTGCGCGCGCTTGATCCGGGTCATCAGGTGGACATCGTGGGTGGCCACGATGATCGTCGTGCCCATGCGGTTGAGCGCCTCGAACAGGCGCAGCAGCTTGACCGCCATATCGGGATCGACATTGCCGGTCGGCTCGTCGGCAACCAGAATGTCGGGCCGGGTGATCACCGCGCGGGCAATCGCGACGCGCTGCTGCTCTCCGCCTGACAGCGTTGCGGGCAGGGCATCGCCGCGCGCGCTCAGGCCCACCCAATCGAGAATCTCGCGCACCGGCGTGGCGATATCGGCATCGCGCATGCCGGCAATGCGCAGCGGCAGCGCGATATTGTCGAACGCCGACAGATGCGGCACCAGCCGGAAATCCTGGAAAACGACGCCGATGCGGCGGCGGAATCCGGGAAGCCGGTCACGGTTCAGCGTCATGAGGTCGCTGTCGAACAGGCGGATCATGCCGCGGCTGGGCCGCTGCGCCAGATAGAGCAGCTTGAGCAGCGAGGATTTGCCCGCGCCCGACGGCCCGGTGAGGAAATAGAACTGGCCGGAATAGAGCGTGAACGACAGGTCCGACAGCGCCTCTGGCCCGGTGCCATAGCGCAGCCCGACATTCTCGAACTGGACGATGGTTTCGACCTGGGAGGCCAGCTGCGACGCGCTCATGCAGCGGCGATAGCGCGGGCGGACCTCAGCAGGCAATGGGAATGCGCATCATGCCGTCATCGTACGGCCTGATGGGGGCAGGTGCACCGACAAGCCGTTGAAAAATCGCTGAACGGTCAATCAGCGGTGGAAAACGGCCCGACATGCGTTTGCAGGCGGTGCAAGGCCCTTGCGGCGATTCGCGCGGCGTGTTTAGAAACGCCATGATTATTGCGTGCCCAGCGTGCAACACCCGCTATGCGGTCCCGGACAGCGCCATCGGTATCGATGGCCGCTCGGTCCGCTGTGCCAAATGCGGGCACAGCTGGTTCCAGCATGGGCCGGATATCGCTGCACCTGACTCGGTTCCTGCGTCCGCGCCTGTGCCAGCCCCCGCACCGGCGGCTGCGCCCGAGCCTGAGGCGCCGTTGGCACAGCCAAGTGCCGCTCCCGCCGAATCGGTCGCCCCGCCTGAGCGGGCAGCGCCGGTCGAAGCTGCCGCGCCGAGCGTCGTGCCGGTTCCGCCGCCGCCGCCTGGCGAGGCCGAGCCCGAGCCCGATTTGCCGCCTTTGCCCAGGCCCGTGCCGCCGGTTAGCCGCCCCATTGCGGCGAGCTATGCCGACGACGCGCTGGCCGATCGACCGAGCAGCTTCAGCCATGAACCGCCTTTCCGCCCTCGCCGCAATCCTGCGAAACTGTGGATGATCGGCGCCGTCGCCTTTGCCGTGCTGGCGTCGGGTGCTGCCGTCGCCATCCAGACATTCGGCCTGCCCAGCTTCATCGCCGATTACAGCCTGCCCTTTGCCGAGGTCGAGCCTGATCTGGTGATCGATTTCCCGCCCAAGAAGCAGGAGCGGCGCACCCTGCCCAATGGCACCGAATATTTCAGCGCATCGGGGACGATCCGGAATCTCAGCCAGCGCGCGCAGGATGTGCCGCCGATGCTGGTGGTGCTGCGTGATGCGCAGGACAGGGTGGTGTTCAACTGGATCATCAACCCGCCTGTCGAGCGGCTCGAGCCCGGCCAATCGGCTGATTTCCGCCAGGCCATGGTCGATGTGCCGCGCTCTGCGACCTCGGCCGAAATCGCCTGGGCCAAGCGCCGCTAGGCCTGCAATCGCCCGTCCACCCAAGGCAGCATTCGCTTGTTGCTATGGGCTTGCCGCTTTGCTAATGGCGCTGCCTACCACGCGGACGGGGGCCTCCCATTCGATCCGCGAAGCTGGGACTGTGCGGTCATGGCGGAATTGGTAGACGCGCAACGTTGAGGTCGTTGTGGGCGAAAGCCCGTGGAAGTTCGAGTCTTCTTGACCGCACCAGAGCCTGATGATTGGCTCTCCCCCCTGTCGGTGCCGCCGAAAGGCTGTCGCCAGCCTCTCCAGATGAAATGCCCATTCCGGTAGACATGCCCGGTGTCGCATCACTGGCTGGACGATGCGCGCCTGACCTTTGGCCGTGATCGGCGTGCGGCAGCGCTGCAATCCCCATCATTTCCCCGCCGATCCGCTGAACCCCGCACCTCGCTGCGGGCCTTGTGGCCGCATGCCGATGGCGATCGGTGCGCCGCTGATCGGACTTACGGACAGGTGTCCGCGACAACCCATTGAGCCTGCAACATGAATATATGCTATTGACTCGCAATAACGGTATCAATTAGACGCCCCTGACACGAGGGGGAAGTCCATGATGCGTCAAATTCTGCTGTCCACATCGCTGCTTGGCCTGCTGGCCGCCGGCTCGCCTTGCCATGCGCAGGAGGCAGAGTCTGACGACGAGCAGAACGCCATCATCGTCACCGGGGAAAAGGCGTCGCGCAGCCTTCAGGAGACGACCGCCTCTGTCAGCGTGACCACCGATACGAAGCTGTCGCAAGAGAACATCCTGACGATCCAGGACATCTACAACCGCACCGCCAATGTCTCTGAAACCTATGGTGCGTCGGGCTTCTCGATCCGTGGTATCGATCAGCGCGGCGTATCGGCTGGTGGCGATGCCGCGACCGCCACGGTCTTCGTCGACGGCGCACCGGTGCCGCAGGATGTGCTCTCCAATGGCCCGACCGATATGTGGGACGTCGCCCAGGTCGAAATCTTTCGCGGCCCGCAATCGACCATCCAGGGCCTGAACGCGCTGGCCGGGGCCGTGCACATCCGTACCCAGGACCCGACATTCGACTGGAGCGTGCGCGGCCGGGCACTGGTTTCCTCATTCGACACAAGCCATTTTGCCATCGCCGGCGGCGGGCCGCTGATAGACGGCGAGCTGGCATTTCGCGTCTCGGCGGAAAAGCGCGATTCGGATGGCTTCATCCGCAATATCACCCGCAATGAGCCCGAAGCCGGGCTGGATTCGACATCGGTGCGCGCCAGATTGCTGTGGACGCCTTCATCGCTGCCGGGCCTGGAAGCGCGGCTCAGCTATCATCGCTTCGAGGCACAGGGCGGCTATCTGTTCACCTATGTCGACCGTTCGGTGGACGATTATTTCGACAACCGCACCAATCCTTCCGACTATCCCAACAGCAGCGACGTGACGAACGATCAGGTGACGCTCGACCTGCGCTATGATCTGGGTGGCGGGCTGTCGCTCAGCGCGCTCGGAACCTGGACCGATACCGGTTTCATCCGGCAATATGACGGCGATTTCTCCGCTGCGTCGCGCGCCTTTAGCGATGTTGCAGGTGGAGCCGAAACCTTCACCCAGGAACTGCGGCTCAATTATGATGGCGATCGGCTGAGCGGGCTTGCCGGCCTGTTCTATTACAACCGCGACCAATATCGCCGTTCGCGCCAGGTCACGCTGGTACCAACCCCGGCCAGCACCATCATCAGCGCATTGACGCCCAGCCTGGGGGCGGCAACGGCGGCGCAGATCGCGACGCTCTATACGGCGGCCCTGCCCAATATCCCGGTCGATTATGCCTCTGACTTTCCGACCCGGGTCGAAACGATGGCGGTGTTTGCCGATGCGCGCTATCGCCTGACCGACCGCCTGTCGCTGCTCGGCGGCTTTCGCTACGACCATGAACGCAACAGCATCAGCGGATCGGCGATCGCGACCTTTGTCGGCACCCTGCCCAATGCGGCTCTGTATCCCGCACCGCTCGATGGCGCGATCTCGGCGCTCAACGGCTTCGTGCTCGGGCTGGTCGAGGATGCCAGCGGTTCTGCCCCCACCGGCACGCGCACCTTCAACGCCTTTCTGCCCAAGGCGGGCGTGGAGATGGCCTGGACGCCTGATCTTGCCACCGCCTTTGTCGTGCAGCGCGGCTATCGCTCGGGTGGCAGCGGCTTCAACACCGCGCGCTCGCAGCTCTTCCCCTATGATCCCGAGTTCACC
Organism: Blastomonas sp. SL216; assembly: GCA_026625625.1. Taxonomy (NCBI): domain Bacteria; kingdom Pseudomonadati; phylum Pseudomonadota; class Alphaproteobacteria; order Sphingomonadales; family Blastomonadaceae; genus Blastomonas; species Blastomonas sp. SL216. Next base: position 2,973,342 of record CP113055.1, on the reverse strand, counting down.
TGGAACTATGAGCTTTCGCTGCGCTCGGCCTGGCTCGATGGGCGGCTGACGGTCAATGCAAATGCCTTTTACATCGATTGGACGCAGCAGCAGACCACGGCCAATTTCGGCAATGGCGTCTATGACACGCATACCGTCAATGCCGGGAAATCGCACATCTACGGGCTGGAGCTGGAGGTGGCGCATCGTGTATCGGGCGCGTTCGACTGGTATGCCAGCCTGGGCCATACCCGAACCCGGTTCGACGAGTTCGTCACCGATGTCGGCTCGATCACCGATCTGTCGGGGCTGGAATTTCCCTATGCTCCGCGCTGGACGCTGGCCGGCGGAGCCAATCTGCGCTTCGGTGGCGGGTTCAACGCCAATCTCAACGCCAGCTATCGCAGCGCGGTGTTCACCGATGTGGCGATACCCCAGGCGGACAACCGCGTCGGCGCGCGGACCCTGGTCAATGCCCGGTTCGGCTATCAGGCCGATCACTGGAGCCTGTCGCTCTTCGCCAACAACCTGTTCGACGAGAAGTACAACCAGTATGTCAACGGCTTCACTGGCGATTTCGCGATCATCGGGACGCCGCATAGCATCGGCCTGATCCTGGAAGCAGGCTTTTGACCGGCGGGGCCGCCCTTGCCGCCATGACGGCCAATCTGGGCATCGCCCTGGCGGGAGCCTGGCTGCTGCGCCGCGCGTGGAGCGCGCGGACCGGCAAGGCACCATGGCGTTGGGCAGGGCTGCTGCTGCTGGCCTGCAACATGCTATGGCCCGCCTGGATACTGGGTCCTGCGCGCGGCCCTTTCATTGCCGTGACGCTGCTTGCCATCGCCGCGCTGGGCATGATCGCGTCCGGCTATAGCTACAGGCGTGCCAGGACTGGCCGCACCGCGCGCGCCGGGCTGGCACCGGAACCTGCAGCCCGAGCGCCAAGCGCATGGCGCACCGCGCTGCGCTGGTCGCTGGCGGGGCCCGTCGGCATGATCGCCGCGATGGCGATCGGCGTCAGCTATTCGGTCTGGGCTCCGGGGGAAATGCAGACGCGGCTGCTGATCGGCGGCTTGCTCGTCCCCCTCGCCTGGGGCGGAGCGATGGCCTGGACCTTGGTCGACAGCCGCATCCTGCGCGCGACCGCCGTGCTCGCAGGAACGGCCATTATCGGCTTTGGGGCCGCGATGTTCAGGGGGTTTGCATGACAAAGGTAAAGACACGCACAGCTTTCCTGTCGCCCGATATCGTGCGCGCGGTGCTCAAGGGGCATAGCAGCCTGGGGCTGGCCTTTGCCGCATTGCTCTATCTGGTCTGCCTGACCGGAACGATCGCGGTGTTCGCCAACGAATACCAGCGCTGGGAAAATCCGCAGGCAGAGCGCATGGAGACGCTCTCGGCGCAAGCCACCCAGGCTGCCTATCGCGCGGCCCTGGACCGCGCCAAAGGCCCGGTCGAGCATGTGTTCATCCTGATGCCCAGCGAGGACCGGCCCTGGCCAACGCTGCGGGTGGATGGCGCAGATGGCAGCCAGACCAACTGGATCGCCGACAGTACGGGGCGCATCACCGGTGAATCGCGCGAGGGCTGGACGAAATTCATCACCCGCCTGCACATCAACCTCCACCTGCCGCAAAGCTGGGGCATATTCATCGTCGGGCTGACCGGTGTCGCGCTGCTCTCCTCGCTCATCTCGGGCGTGCTCGCGCATCCGCGGATCTTCCGGGACGCCTTTCACCTGCGGCTGGGCGGCTCGCGGCGGCTGCAAGAGGCTGATCTGCACAACCGCATCGGCGTCTGGGCGCTGCCGTTTCACCTGACCGTCTCGCTCACCGGCGCGCTGCTCGGGCTGAGTTCGATCATCATCGGCGCGATCGGGCTGGCGGTATTCCAGGGCGATACCGCCAAGGTCTATGCCATTTTCACACCGCCCTCGCCGCCCGAAAACGCCCGGCCTGCCCCTCCGGTTGACGTGCAACCGTTGTTTGCGAGGGTGACCGCGCAGTCGCCCGAAGGCCGCATCAGCTATCTGTTCGTCGAGCATCCGACAGAAATGGGGGCGGCGGTGCTGTTCGAGGTCGCGGATGGGTCCTCGCGGCTGGCCGATACGGACAGCTATGCCTTTGATCGCCAGGGGCGGCTCTATCACGCGCAAAAGGCCGCCGCGAACAATGTGGGCGAGCAGATTCTGGGCTCGCTCGGACGGCTGCATTTCGGCTGGTATGGCGGCACCATCATCAAGATGGCCTATGCGCTGCTGGGTCTGGGGCTCAGCTATCTTGCTGCCGGGGGTGTGCATATCTGGCTGGCGCGCAGGCGCGACAAGGGCAGGCCCGCACCGGGCTGGGAAAGGCTGTGGACCGCGACGGTCTGGGGCCAGCCGCTCGGCCTTGCCTGCGCGGCATGGGCGGGACTGTTCAGCCCGGCGGTGCCAGCGCTGATCGCAGTCTGGGGCGCGGTGAGCCTCGTTGCGCTCGCCAGTTCGGCCGTGCTGTCACCGGCAATGCTGTCGCGGATCGGGCGTGGCGCAACCGGTGCGCTGCTCGTCACGCTCGCCATCGCCCATCCCGTGCTGATCGGTCAGGCAGATCCGGTGGCGCTGATCGTCGATGCAGCGCTCGGCCTGATCGGGATCGGGCTGGTCGCCAGCGTTATCGCGCCGTCATTGGTCCTGCGCAGGCCATTGGCCAGCGGCTGATCGGCTCAACCGGCAGACAGCCGCTGCCCGATCGCCTCGCCCATGCGGAGCTTGGTGCCGGGCACGAGGTTGTCGCGCCAGGCCACACGGCCCGGTTCGAACAGCAGCACCACGGTGGAGCCCAGATAGAACCGGCCCATCTCGTCGCCCGCATTGAAGGCGTGACGGTGATCGGCAAAATCCTCATGCACCGGCGCGCTTTCATGGTCGCAAAAGCGGTGCGGCCAGACCGTGTCGATCCCCGCGACGATCATCGCGCCGACCATCACGCTGGCGAACCCGCCGTCGGGGCCCGAGAACAGACAGGCGAGCCGCTCGTTGCGCGCGAACAGCGCGTCGACGCCTTCTGCTGTGCTCTGGCTGACCGAGAACAGCTTGCCGGGAAGATAGGTCGTCGATTGCAGCGTCCCGGCTGCCGGCATGTGGACCCGGTGGTAATCGCGCGGGCTGAGATAGATGGTGGCGAACTGCCCGCCATCGAACCTGCGCCAACCGTCGCTGTCATCGCCGAGCAGCTGCGCCACCGTATAGCTGCGGCCCTTGGCCTGGACGATGCGCCCGTCGGCAATGATGCCCGCCTGGCTGACCTGGCCGTCTGCGGGGCTCAGGATATGCTGCGCGGCATCGGCAAGCGGACGCGCGCCGGGCTTCAGTTCGCGCGTGAAAAAGTCGTTGAAGCTGCGGAACTGGCCGATGCTGCGCGCGGCGTCGGCCATGTCGACGTCATAGGCCGCGGCAAAGCGCCGGATCAGCAGGTCGCGCAGCCAGGGTTGCTCGCTGGCCGCCACCCGCCCGGCCAGCCGGGACAGGGCCTGCTGGGGCAGCAGATGTTGCAGGGTGACAAAGCCAGAGGCCATGGATCGCGCTTTCCGGTCGGGCCGCAATGCGGCGGCATGCGGCGGCAAGAGGCCCAGGGCCTTACCCGATGCCAGGCTATCGGACCAGCCCTATCGCCTCTGCCTCATGCCACCCAGCTGCCATGGAAGCTCAGCGGCAGCGCGACATCGCTGCGCCAGCTGGTCACCGGACCATCAGCGATGCGCCGGGCGTCGAATACATGCAGTTCGGTGGCGCGGGCATCGAGGTTGAGCGTCGTGCCGATCAGATGCTGCGGGCCTGCGGGCACGAACTCCTCGACCAGCTGGCGCGGGCCGAAATCGAAGGAATCGGCGCGGCCCTTGACCCAGTCCCAGCTGCCGACACTGCGCGCAAAGGGCCGGTCACCGCTATAGCCGCCGACATAGACCGTTGCCGATCGCGGCAGCCCGGCCCGTTCGGGCGCGTTGCGCGGAAACTCCGCCGTGATCCCGGCTGGCGTCAGCGTGGCGCGGCCATCGGGGCGCAGCGCGACCAGGGTCAGCTCGGGCTCCTCGCTATGCTCGTATCGCCCCTCGACCAGCCCCGGCGCGCCCAGGATCGCAAAGCTCGGGTCCTTGTGGAAGCAGCCATCGAAGCGGATCGTGCCATCCTTTTCCTCCCAGGCATCGCCCAGATGGAAAAAGGCCTGCGGCGGCAGATCATAGACGCGGCGGCGCGACAGGTCGTCCTTGTCGATCACCAGTACCTTCGATCCGCGTTCGGGCTGCCATGACAGGCTCTGCGAGAATGGCAGGCGCATCGCTCCTGCAACCCAGGGCTGGCACAGGATGACAAGGTGGCGCGCGGTCGCGGTGAAATCGTGGATATAGCTCGCCATCGGCAGCTGGACCATTTCGCCCGCCTCGAACGCGCCGTCGCGCGACAGCCGCCAGACATAGGCGGCAGACCCGCCCGAACCGATGTTCCAGATGCGTCCATCGGGCTCGATGCGTGGATGCGCGAGGAACGGCATGTGCTTCAGATCGTCGCGAAATGTGACCTGGCCGATCGTGTCGAGCGTGTTCGGGTCCATCGCGGTGGCAGAGCCTGCCTCCCACAAGGCGAGCAGCTTGCCGCCGGCGGCGATCACATGCGTATTGGCGGCATTGGTGTCATCCGAATTGCCGACCTCCGCGCCGGGCTGGGGCAGGGTGCCGAAGCCGGGCTGCACGATGCGGCCGAGCTTTTCCTCGAGCCGCCTTTTGGGCGTATCGACAAAGCGTGCGGCCAAGCTCGCCTCGTTGCCGCGCAGCCGCCAGGCGCGCACCAGCCCATCGCCATCGAACCAATGGCCCGATGCGCTCGCCCCCCGGCGGAACCGCGCCGGGCCGTTGCGATAGAGCGTGCCTGCAAGATCGGGCGTGCGGCCATGGATGCGGCGGAGCGGTCTGGCGGCGATATCCTCCAGCACATCGGTCACGCCCAGGGTCCAGTCGGGCCTGGCAGCAGCAGCGGCAGCGGCGCGGGCGGTGGCGGGGACCAGCGTGCCCAGCGCAGCCAGGCCTCCACCGATCAGAAGGTCGCGGCGGTTCATCGGGTGTCTCGCTTACTGGATGGCGATGCGGGTGGCGTTGGCACCGGCGGCCACGGCAAAGCTTGAGGCCTGCCAGCGCGCAGGGCCGCCTTCGGGCCGGGCATTGTTCGAAAAGGCAAAGGGCTCCAGCGGCATGCCGAACGGGTTGGTCTTCATCTTGCCATCGCCATCGACATCGTGAAACGCCTTGATGGCATAACGACCGGGCGCCAGGCCTTCGAAGCTGACGGTCACGTTCTGGCCGTCGACCTCGGCCATCGCGGCGCGTACCGGCTTGCCGCCAGCATCATGCGCGGCCTCGCTGTCGTAAAGGCTCAGCAGGATCTGGCCCGACGGGGCCTCGATCTGCTCGAAGGTGACGGTGAGCGTGGCGACGCCTGCCGGGGTGGCAGCGGCAGTCTCGGCCCAGGCAGTGCCGCATCCGGCGGTGGCGAGCGCAAACGTGGCGGCGAGATACAGGGCTTTCATGGCGGGGTTCCTCCTTGGGGTGGCTAGGGTCGGCAGGGCCGTCCTTGACCGCTTCACCCTGGCCCGGTTAGACCCGGCCTGTCCTGCCCGTATACGCGAGTTGCCCGCCCTGATGCGTGAGTTGCCCCCGCCTGCCGTTCACGCTTCGCGAAATGCATTTGCCGTGAAAACGCAGGCGGTTCGCGGGCTGGTCATCGGTCTCGCAGCGGCGGTGGTGCTGGCCTATCTCGGCGCGCTGGGCACGCAGGATGCGCCCTTTGTCCAGCGCCTGGCCTATTGGGGGGCGGTGATCCTGCCGGGATCGCTGCTGGGCCTGGCCATCACCACCCTGGTGCGCAGCTGGGGCGGGCTCCTCCGCCACCGCTGGCTCGAGGCGGGGCTGGTGGCGCTGCTCATCTCGATCCCGCACAGCTTTGTCGTGATCGTGGTCAGCGCGCTGTTCTTCGGCATCGGCATGATCACGCCGATGGTCGTGCTGCAATTCTGGCTGGCGGTGCTGATGATTGCGCTGGTGCTGGCGGCGATCAACTATCTGGCTTCGACCGATCAAGCTCAAGACTCCATGCCTATGGCGACCGCTGCCCCTGCAGGTCCCGAATCCGGTCCGCCCTTGCCGGCACCGGCCGCGCCATCAGCCGCCGCGTGCGATGCCATCCCGGCGCTGCTCGCCGAAAAGCTGCCGCATCGGTTGCGCGCAGGCCGGTTGCTGGCGATCGAGGCGGAGGACCATTATCTGCGCGTGCATACCGATCTGGGCAGCGATCTGGTGCTGATGCGCATGGCCGATGCCTGCGCGCTGCTCGAGGGCAGCAACGGCGCGCGGGTGCATCGCAGCTGGTGGATCGCGCGCAGCGCCATCCGCACGGTGCGCCAGCAATCGGGCCGGATGGAGCTGGACCTTGCAGACGGGCTGGTTGCCCCGGTCTCCAGAGCGATGCAGCCGGTGCTGCGCCGCGAGGGCTGGCTATAGCGCGGCAGGCGCAAACCAGGCGCTGATCGCGGCGCAGATGCGCGCCGAACTCTGCCCGTCGCCAAAGGGGTTATGCGCCTGTGCCATCGCGGCATAGGCTGCCGGATCATCGAGCAGCCGGGTCGCTTCGGCGATGATCGTCGCGCGGTCGGTGCCGACAAGCCTGGCGGTGCCCGCCGCGACGCCCTCAGGCCGCTCGGTCGTGTCGCGCATCACCAGCACCGGCTTGCCCAGAGCCGGCGCCTCTTCCTGCACCCCGCCGCTATCGGTCAGCATGAGTTCGGCAATCTGCAGCAGCCGGGTGAAGTTCAGATAATCGAGCGGTTCGAGCAGTGCGACATTGTCCAGCCCGCCCAGGATCGGCAGCATAGCCGCGCGCACCTGCGGGTTGAGGTGCACCGGGAAGATGATCGCGACATCGTCGCGCGCGGCCAGGTCACGGATGGCATGTGCGATATCGTCCATCCCGGTGCCGAAATTCTCGCGCCGGTGCGTGGTGACGCCGATGATCCGCTTGCCCGCAAAGCACTGTTCGACGGGCGCGATCACGTTCGCCTGGCCCGGATCGGCGGCGAGCTTGTCGGTCACCCAGTGCAGCGCGTCGATCACGGTGTTGCCAGTGACCAGAATCTTCGCCTCGTCCACCGCCTCGCGGCGCAGCGCATTCGCGGCGGTCTCGGTCGGGGCGAAATGCAGGTCGGCAAAACTGCCGATGATCTTGCGGTTCACCTCTTCGGGCCAGGGATGATAGATATTGCCCGAGCGCAGACCCGCCTCGACATGCGCAACCGGAATTTTGCGATAATAGGCGGCGAGCGCGCCGCACATCGCGGTCGCGGTATCGCCCTGCACGATCACCATGTCGGGCTTTTCGGCGTCGAGTACGCTGCCGATCCCGGTGAGCAGGCGGGCGCTGATCTCGTCGAGGCTCTGGCCCGGCTGCATCAGGGCCAGGTCATGATCGGGGACCAGCCCGGCAATCTCCAGCACCTGGTCGAGCATCTCGCGATGCTGGCCGGTAACCAGCACCACGGGTTCGAGCCCCGGCGCGGCCTTGAGCGCTGCCACCACAGGGAACAGCTTGATCGCCTCTGGCCGGGTGCCGAAGATGACTGCGATACGCCGTGCCATGCCGATTTCTCCCGTATTTGCGCCGTTATCAGCGTCCGACGCTGGCATATTCGAAGCCGGCGGCCTTCATCTGCTCGGGCTTGTAGATGTTGCGCAGATCGACCAGCGTGTTGCCGCGCATGGTCTTGAGCACGCGCGGCAGGTCGAGCGCGCGGAACACGTCCCATTCGGTGACGATCACCGCGCAATCGGCGTCCTGCAACGCTTCATAGCTGCCTTGCGCCATCTCGACATCGGGCATCAGCGCGGCGGCGGCCTCCATGCCCTCGGGGTCGAACGCGGTCACGTGCGCCCCTGCATCGACCAGCCCCTGCGCGATCACGATCGCCGGCGCATCGCGCATGTCATCGGTATTGGGCTTGAACGTCAGGCCCAGCAGCGCGATGCGCTTGCCCTCGACGCTGCCGCCCATCGCCGCGATCACCTTGCGCGCCATTGCGCGCTTGCGCAGGTCGTTGACCCGCACCACGGCTTCCACGATCTGCAGCGGCGCCTCATGGTCCTGCGCGGTCTTCATCAGCGCCAGCGTGTCCTTGGGGAAGCAGCTGCCGCCATAGCCCGGTCCTGCATGCAGGAACTTCGACCCGATCCGGCCATCGAGCCCGATCCCGCGCGAGACGTCCTGGACATTTGCCCCCACCTTCTCGCACAGATCGGCCATCTCGTTGATGAAGGTGATCTTGGTCGCCAGGAACGCGTTGGCGGCATATTTGATCACTTCCGACGTGCGGCGCGAGACGAACAGGATCGGCGATTCGTTGAGGAACAGCGGCTGGTAGATCTCGCGCATGTAATCGCGCGCCCATTCGGTCTCGGTGCCCACGACGATGCGGTCGGGCCGCTTGAAATCGCCGATCGCGGCACCCTCGCGCAGGAATTCGGGGTTCGAGACGACCTCGAAATCGGCATCCGGCGCAGCCTGGCGGATGATCTTCTCGACCTCGTCGCCGGTGCCCACCGGCACGGTCGACTTGGTGACGACGACGCAGCGCTTGGCGATCGACAAGCCGATCTCGCGCGCGGCATCGCGCACATAGCTCAGGTCCGCAAAGCCGTCCCCCCGGCGCGAAGGCGTGCCCACCGCGATGAACACCGCATCGGCATCAGCCACGCTCGTCGGCAGATCGGTCGAAAACGACAGCCGCCCAGCCTTCACATTGGCCGCCACCAGATTGTCCAGCCCCGGCTCGTAAATCGGCATCACGCCCGCCAGCAGCGACGCGATCTTCGCCGGATCCTTGTCCACGCACACCACGTCATGCCCGAAATCTGCAAAACAGGCGCCAGACACCAGGCCTACATAGCCCGAACCAATCATCGCAATCTTCATGTCAGGATAAGCTCCAGAGCGTTTCGGCCCGTCTAGATGGCGTCACACCGGGCGTCAAATCCTGCGCCACGGCATGCGGACGCCGGGCCATAGCGGCAGAATGTTGCAATGATCTGAATGCGCCTGCCCAGTGCATCGGGGATCAGAGCGGCTTTTCGTAGATCAGATATTCGCGGTTGATCTTGCTCTGGATGGCATCGGCAATGGCATTCATGCCCTGATTGTCCTCCAGCACCCAGCCGATCTCGCCGCGCACCGTGCCGTAATGCTTGACCGCCTCGACGCGGATCGTCTCGATCAGCATGAAGGCAAGCTGCGCTGCAAGCCGCGAATTCTGCAGCTCGCTGACCACGCCCATCAGCGGCACGCGGACGCTGGGCGAACGGCATGTCCGCAGCCACCACAACAGCTTGGCCCAGCCGAAGGGGAAGAGCGAACCCTTGAGCGGTGCGATGACGGTGTTGATATCGGGCAGCGTCATCAGGAACGCGACCGGCCGGTCATCATATTCGGCGATCATGATCAGATCCTCGCGCACCAGCGGGCGCAGCTTCTTGCCGATATAGGCGATCTCCGCATCGGTGATCGGGACGAAGCCCCAGTTCTGGCCCCAGGCATCGTTGAGGATCGACAGGATGATCGCCGCATCCTCGTCAAACCGGCTCTTGTCCACCTTGCGCAGCCGGATGCGGTCGTTCTTGCGCCCGGCAGCGACGATGCGCTGGATCAGCGGGGAGAAGCCCTCGACAATGGGCAGCTCGTAGGACAGCAGCTTCTTCACCGGCGCATAGCCCGCGCGCTCGATCCAGCCCTGATAGGCGCGGTTGTGATGGCCCATCATGATGATCGGCGGCCGATCATGGCCCGAAGTCAGCAGCCCCGGCTCGTCCCAGATCGACAGGCTCAAGGGGCCCAGCGCGCGGGTCATGCCCTGGTCGCGCAGCCATTGCTCGGCCGCTTCCAGCAGCGCGCGGCCGACCTGTTCGTCGGCTGCCTCGAACATGCCGAAATTGCCGGTGCCGGGGCCCATGCCCTGTTCCACCGGCTGGGTCAGCGCCAGATGATCGATATGCGCGGAAATGCGCCCGACCACCCTGCCGCCGCGCGTGGCGATCATCGGCTGCACGGTGGCATGGCCATAGAACGGGTTCTTGGCGGGGTTGAACATCTCTTGAATTTCAGCGCGCAGCGGCGGCACCCAGGCGGGGTCCGATGCGTTCAGCTCATAAGCAATTTCGATGAACGCCTTCAGCCCTGCCTTGTCATGGACCGGGCTGACCCTTATCTCGTGCTGGTCCGCCAAAACCGTTTCCTTTGCCTGCAAGTTCGCCCGATGGGGCCGCGCCCTTTGTCGCTGCGCCATGATCTGTGTCAAGGAAATGCGGGCCAGATATTGCCATCATGCTGCCACGTTGCTCTGGCTAAAGCGGGCGATCAGTACAGGAATTTTATGGCTAGCAGTTTCCCCCTTTCGAATGCCGATCCGGCCAGTGTGCAGGGCAAGGCCCATGCCCGCGTGACCGGACAGGTGCCCGACGACATGGCGATGATCCGCGCCGCAGCCTCGCTGACGCGTGATCTCAATGCGGCGCGGCCTGGCGTCTATTGGGCCGACATGCTGGTGTCAGTCGGCATCGGCTATGGCGCGCTGGCCGGTGCGATCCTGGCCGATGGCCTGGCGCTGGCGCTGCTGTGCGGGCTGGTCGCGGTGCTGGCCTTGTACCGCGCGGGCAGCTTCATCCACGAACTCACCCATTTGCGGCCCGATGCGGTTCCCGGCTTCAACACCGGCTGGAACGCCTTTGTCGGCGTGCCGCTGCTGATCCCCAGCTTCATGTACGAAGGCGTGCACAATCTGCACCATCAGCGGTTGCGCTATGGCACGGTGAAGGACCCGGAATATCTGCCGCTCGCGCTGATGAAGCCATGGACGGTGCCGCTGTTCGTCGCGGTGGCGGCGCTGGGGCCGATCGGGCTGATCGTGCGCTATGGCGTGCTGGCACCGTTGTCGCTGCTCATCCCGCCGCTGCGCAGGATCGTGGTCGAGCGCTATTCGGGGCTGGTAATCAACCCGGCCTTTCGCCGCGCCATGCCCGAAGGTGCGGCACGCCGCCATTGGCTGGTGCTGGAGACGCTGGCCAGCGCCTGGGCGATGACGCTGATCGCGCTGGTCGCGACCGGCACGCTTCCCTTGCGCTCATTCCTGATCGGCCTTGCCATTGTCTCGGGCACCATGGTGCTCAACCAGGTGCGCACGCTGGTCGCGCATCTGTGGGAGAACGAGGACGAGGCGATGAGTGTGACGGCGCAGTATCTCGACAGCGTCAACGTGCCGCCGCCCGGACTGCTGCCCGAGCTATGGGCACCGGTGGGCCTGCGCTATCATGCGCTGCACCACCTGCTGCCGGGCGTGCCCTATCACGCGCTGCCCGAAGCGCATCGCCGCCTGTCGCGCGAGCTTGGCGCGCAATCGACCTACAGCCTTGCCAATTATCGCAGCCTTGGCGGCCTGGTGGGGCGGCTGGTCAGGAGCACCTTCGGACGGCGCTGAACGCCCGCGAAAAATTTGAATCCGGCTTACGGGCTGAGTTTGAAGCAAGAAGCGGGACCCCCGCCGGCGCGGGGGTGACGGTAGGGAGCGTGGGGAGCTTAATCCCCGCCCTTCGCCACCGCGCGCTCGACATCGAGCAGTTCCAGCCCCTGGCCCAGCGCCACGCGCTCGTCGAAGACGAAGCATCCGCCATCGAACAGTGACTGGTCGGCCGGCACCTCTTCGAGATATTTGAGGATGCCGCCCTTCAAGTGGTAGACCTCTTCAAAGCCTTGGGCGCGAACATAGGCGGTGGCCTTTTCGCAGCGGATGCCGCCGGTGCAGAACATCGCGATCTTCTTGCCCGACTGGCGCAGCGTATCGGCCTGTTCGTCGAACCAGGCGGGAAACTGGGTAAAGCGCTCGGTGCCCGGATCAACCGATCCGGCAAACGTCCCTTGCGCGCATTCGAAACTGTTGCGCGTATCGATCACCACCGTGTCGGGATCGCTGATCAGCGCGTTCCAGTCGGCCGGATCGACATAGGCGCCCTGGCCGTGCACCGGATCGATATCGGGCACCCCCATGGTGACGATCTCGCGCTTGACCTTGACCTTCAGCCGCTTGAACGGGCGGTCCTGCGCGCCCGAATATTTGACCTCGATCGCCGCGAAGCCGGGCAGGGCGCGGATCGCGGTGATCAGCGCGGCCACGCCCGCATCTGGCCCTGCGATGGTGCCATTCACCCCCTCGCGCGCGATCAGCAGCGTGCCGCACAGACCTTGTGCCTCGCACAGCGCGTGCAGGCTCTCGCGCACGGCTTCGGGCTCTGCGATCGGCGCGAAATGATAGAGCGCGGCGACGGTCAGCGCATATCGGGTCGGCAAGGTCATGCGCTGCCCCATAATCCTGATGCGATGATCTGCCAAGGACCGGGCTTGCACAGGCGGCGAGACTGCGGCATGGCGGGCGCATGGTTCCCCTTTCGTTCGCCGGGCAGGAATTCGTCATCGTCGACCGCGCCGGTCTGTTCTGGCCGGCGGAGCGGGCGCTGTTCGTTGCCGACCTGCATTTCGAGAAGGCGAGCTGGTATGCGCGCGGCGGGCAGATGCTGCCGCCTTATGACAGCGCGGCAACGCTCGACCGGCTCGAGCGCGCGCTGGCGGCCTGTGATGCGACCAGCCTGTGGTGCCTGGGCGACAATTTCCACGACAGCGAAGGCGCATCGCGGCTCGACCCGGCGCTGGCGATGCGGCTGGAAGCCCTGTCGCGCCGCATCGCGCTGCACTGGATCACCGGCAACCATGACAGCGCACTCGACTGCGGCTTTGGCGGGCGCGTGATCGAGGAAGGCGCGCTCGGCGGTCTTGCGCTCAGGCACAAGGCCGAATCGCGGATGAGCGTGCCTGAGCTTTCGGGCCATTTTCACCCGCGCATCCGCGTGCGATTGCGCGGGCGCACCGTCTCTCGCCCCTGTTTCGTGGCGTGCAGCGACCGGTTGATCCTGCCTGCCTTCGGGGCACTTACCGGCGGGCTGGATGCGGACGACCCCGCCATCCTTTCGGTCATGGGGACAGGGCCGTGCGCCATTGTCGCTACGGAAAGCAAGGCCTTGCACTTCAACCTGCAAAAAACCGCAGATTTGCGCGGCTAAGGTCACTTGCATAACTGGTGTTGCGTTTCTGCGACAACCGCCTGCATTTTTGCGGAGACCCCGCGCAACCGCTGGAATCCCGCCGATTTTGGTCTAACGTTCACGTCAAGGCGGCAGATGACCGCCAGAGAGACCACAATCAGGAGAGAGATATGCCCATGCGTTTCGGCAAAGCCAGCCGTGTGTCCCTCATGCTTTCAGCCGGCCTTGTCGCCATGGCCAGCCCGGCCCTGGCGCAGGACACGGATCAGGAAGGCATCAACGACAGCAACACCATCGTCGTCGTGGCCCAGGGCCGCGAACAGCTGCTGTCCGACGTTCCGGTCGCGGTCTCGGCGGTGAACGCAGAGACGCTGGAAAACACGGGCGCCAATGACATCCGCCAGCTCAACCAGGTGGTCCCCTCGCTGCTCGTGTCCTCGACCGGCAACGAGGCCAACGGATCGGCGCGTATCCGCGGTATCGGTACGGTGGGCGACAATCCGGGCCTCGAAAGCTCGGTCGCGGTGTTCATCGACGGCGTCTACCGCTCGCGCTCGGGCATCGGCCTCAACGAACTGGGCGAGATTGACCGGGTGGAAGTGCTGCGCGGTCCGCAGGGCACGCTGTTCGGCCGCAACGCCTCGGCCGGTATCCTGTCGGTCTATTCCAAAAAGCCCGAATTCGAATTCGGCGGCTTTGGCGAAGCGACCTATGGCAATTTCGACAATATCCGCTTCGCAGGCGGTCTTACCGGTCCGATCAGCGAGACGCTGGCAGCCCGTTTCGATGGCGTCTACGAAAAGCGCGACGGCTTTCTGCGCGATGTGAACAACAATATCGATCTGAACAATCGCGACCGCTATTTCGTCAAGGGTCAGCTGCTGTGGGAGCCGGTGGACACGGTCTCGTTCCGCTTCATCGCCGACTATACCAACCGCGATGAACGCTGCTGCGGCGCGGTCTATCTGGGCCGCGATTTCAACCCGCTGATCGGTGACCTGAACAATCCGTCGACGCCGCTGGCGCCGCTCCAGACATCCGGCAACAACATCATCAACGTGCTGCGCGATCTCGGCCAGCCGATCACCTCGTTCAACGATCCGTTCAGCCGCCAGGCGTTCGTTACCCGCGGCCGCACCTATAATGGCAAGACCAAGGATGGCGGCCTGTCGCTCGAAGTGAACTGGGACATGGGCGGCGCGACGCTGACCTCGATCACCGGCTATCGCTATTACAAGAACAGCCAGGCATCGGACACCGACTATAGCGCGGTTGATATTCTCTATCGCGCCGACAATACCGACGCCCAGTTCCGCCAGTTCAAGACCTTCACCCAGGAACTGCGCCTGCAGGGCGAAGCGTTTGACGGCAAGCTCGACTGGCTGGTCGGCGGCTATTTCGCCGATGAAGACCTGACGGTGCGCGACAATCTGCGCTTCGGCAATCAATATGGCCGCTTTGCGACCTGCCGCATCATCTCGGGCGGCGGCCTTGCCGGCCTGTATTCGCCGACCTCGCCGGGCTGCGTTGCACCGGGTGTGGGCCCTGCGACGCTGGCAGCAGCATCGGGTGGCGGCCAGACCGGCACCGATATCGCCAATGGCTTCGCGCTGCTCGACACGCTGAACAATCTCGGTTCGATCAGCGACCGCTATTTCCAGAACAGCCGCAACTTCGCGTTCTTCACGCACAATATCTTCCACATCACCGACAATCTCGATCTGACGGTCGGCCTGCGCTACACCAACGAGCGCAAGCGCTTCAACGCGACCTTCAGCAACGACAATACCGTGTGTACGCGTCTGCAGGCATCGCTCACCGATGACCTGATCAGCCCCAACGCCACCGCCCGCGCGCTGGCGGGTGCGCTGGTCGGCCTGGGCTGTCAGGGCAACTCGACCGCCGAACTGAACGGCGTGTCGATCCGCGATCGCCGTAGCGAGAACGAGTTCACCGGAACCGCGGTGCTGTCGTGGAAGCCCACCGACGACCTGCTGCTCTACGGCAGCTATTCGCGCGGCTACAAGGCAGGCGGCTTCAACCTCGACCGTTCGGCGCTCAAGGGCCCGGTCGTCGCTCCGCTGGGCGGCGCTCCGGTCACCACCTTCGCTGCTGTCGGCGGTGCGCAGGCGCTGGTGCGCAACCTGCAGTTCGATCAGGAAATCGTCGATGCCTTCGAACTGGGCGCGAAATATTCCAGTGGTCCGCTGACCATCAACCTCGCGCTGTTCCGCCAGCAGTTCGAGAATTTCCAGCTCAACACCTTCAACGGCACCGTCTTCCTGGTGCAGACGGTCAACGGCTGCTCGACCAACCTCAATGGTGCCGATCGTGACCTCAGCGCTGCAACCGGTGGCTGCGCCGCCGGCGACGTCACCTATGGCGTGGTTGCCCAGGGTGTCGAGCTTGAAGCCTCGATCCGTCCGTCGCGGACCTTCACGGTCAATGGCGGCCTGACCTATGCCGATACCAGCTATCGCAACAACCTGATCGGCAACCGCAACGGCGCGCCGCTCGATCCGGCGCTGCGCAAGCTGCCCGGCGACAACCTGTCGAACGCGCCCGAACTGACGCTGACCGGATCGATGGCCTGGACGCCCGATATCGGCGACAGCGGCCTGTCCGGCCTGTTCTATGTCGATACCCGCGTCACCGATGCGTTCAACACCGGGTCGGACCTGTTCCCGCAAAAGGAACAGCCGAGCTTCGTCGTGGTCAACGCCCGTGTCGGCGTGCGCGGACCCGATCAGGCATGGGCCATCGAGCTGTGGGCACAGAATCTGTTCAACGAGGACTTCACCCAGGTCGCGTTCAACAGCCCGTTCCAGGCCGGTACGACCGCTGCACCGTTCGTCGATCCGCAGTTCCCCGGTGGTCGCCAGATCTTCTCGGCGTTCCTGGGCGAACCGCGCACCTATGGCATCACGCTGCGCGGCCGCTTCTGATCGCAGTCGCCTGAGTTCCAGAAAGCCCCGTCCGCTTGGTGCGGGCGGGGTTTTTTGCTGGCTTCAGGCCGCAGCCTCGTCCCGGGCATGGCGCGCCAGCGTGATCGCCAGCACCGTGACCGCCCCCACCATCAGCCCTGCTGCCAGCACGAACGGCGCGCCGGGGAAGTACAGCCCTTCGCGGTCGGCATAGGCGGCGAACACGCCGGTCATCAGCGGCGGACCGATGATCGCGGTCATGCTGATCGTGCTGGCAATCGCCCCCTGCAATTCGCCCTGGGCATCCTCGCCGACGCGCGGGCTCATCAGCTGCTGCATCGCGGGGAAGCACAAGCCCGGCACGCAGCCGATGACCATGCCCAGGATCACCACGCCCGTGCTGGGCGCGAAGGCCAGCGTCAGGAAGGAGGGCACGGCAAAGGCGAGGCTGATCGTCGCGGTCCGCACCGGCCCTGCCCATGCGATCATCCTGCCCGAAAGCACGCCCTGGGTGAGCACCATCAATGTCCCGAACAGGGCAATGGTCGCACCGGTGACAGCCGGGGTCCAACCGAACCTGGCGGTGCCGTAATAGGCCCAGACCGAAAGCTGCGCCTGGCTGGCCAGCTGCATCAGGAAGATCGCACCCAGGCAGCCGATGACCAGCGGGATGCGCGCCATGCGGACGATGGTGCCGAGCGGGTTGGAGCGGAACGGATCGAAGCGCCGCCGACGCGCCGGATCGAGCGTCTCCTCGAAACGCAGCCAGCCGAAAACCGCGCCCAGCGCGCACAGCACGGCCGCTGCGACAAACGGAAGGCGATCGCCGTACTGGCCGATCAGCCCGCCAATGGCCGGGCCCAGCACAAAGCCCGCCGCGCCCGCACCGCCCAGCATGCCGAACGCCGCGCCACGCCGTTCGGCAGGGATGCTGTCGGCAATGCAGCTGTTGGCGGCGGCATAGCTGGCACCCATCACGCCCGATATCAGCCGCCCGGCAAACAGCCATGCGAGGCTCGGGGCCATGGCCATTAGCGCATAATCGATGCCCAGCAGCGCCAGCGTGGCCAGCAGCACGGGCCGCCTGCCGAACCGGTCGCTCAGCCCGCCGATGACCGGCGCGAACAGGAACTGCATCAACGCATAGGTGAACAGCAGCCAGCCGCCCCAGGTCGCAGCGTGATCGATCCCCTGACCGGTCAGCGACTGGATCAGCGACGGCATCACCGGCACGATCAGGCCGATGCCCGCCATGTCGATGAACACGATCGAGGCGAGCACCAGAAGATTGCGATTGATCATGCCGCCCCCGCGCGTCTGGGCGGATAATTCAGCGCCCCGGTGGCGCAGCAATCACGATTGCGGGCCGATCACAAGCCCGGCCTTCGACAAACAACCTCCATTGCGAGGCTATCGCGCCCCGGCAAAGGCCGTTACGCGTCGTCCCTGTCCACGGATTCAGCCCTGGGCTTGCGGCCTTGCGCCACGACATACCATTCGTTGCTGCCCTTGCGGCTGGCCGGCGGCTTGGCGTGCTTGACCGTCTTGAAATGCTGCTTGAGCAGGGTGAGCAGATCGTTGTCCGTCCCCCCGGCAAGCACCTTGGCGACGAATGTGCCGCCTTCGACCAGATGATCGACCGCGAAATGCGCCGCCGCCTCGACCAGGCCCATGGTGCGCAGATGATCGGTCTGCTTGTGGCCGACCGTATTGGCGGCCATGTCCGACAGCACCAGATCGGGGCGCGCGCCCAGCGCGTCGATCAGCTTGTCGGGCGCGTCATCGGCCATGAAATCCATCTGGAAGATCGTCACGCCTTCGATCGGGTCGACCGGCAGCAGATCGATGCCGACCACCGCCGCCTTGGGGTTGACCCGGCGCACCAGCTGCGACCAGCCGCCCGGCGCAATGCCCAGATCGATGACGTACCGCGCCTTGCGCACCAGCGCGAACTTCTCGTCCAGCTCGGTCAGCTTGTACACCGCGCGGCTGCGATAGCCTTCCGCCTTGGCGCGGCGGACGTAGGGGTCGTTGAGCTGGCGTTCAAGCCAGCGGTTGGACGATGCCGTGCGCCCGCGCGCGGTCTTCACCCGCTGCTTCAGGCCGTCGCCATATTTGCCGGTCGCCTTGCGCCGGCTGTCCCCGGGGATCTTGCCACCGCCGCCGCCGCCGCTACCCTTGCCCGAGCCGTTACCAGAGCCGCTGCCCGAGTTGCCGTCCTTGCCGTCGCTGCTCATGCGCGATGCTCCTGCGCAGACCGCGCCGGGCCGGGTGCGGGGTGCGGGGTGTCGCGGCCCATCAGCGCGCGCAAAATGCCTTCGCGGATGCCGCGATCGGCAACGCCCAGCCGCAATGCGGGCCAGATGTCGAGAATCGATTCGAGGATCGCACAGCCTGCCACCACCAGATCGGCGCGCTCCTTGCCGATGCACGGCAGTTCGCGCCGCTGCTGCAGGCTCATCCCCGCCAGCCGGGTGCTGATCGCGCGCATCGATTCGGACGGCACGATCAGCCCGTCGATCGCGTCGCGGTTGTAACAGGGCAGGTCGAGATGCAGGCTGGCCAAAGTCGTCACCGTGCCGCTGGTGCCCAGCAGCCGCCGGTCGGCATCGGGCAGGTGCGGCAGGCGGCTGGCAAAGGGCGCAAAACCCTGCATCACCCGGTCGCGCATTCGTGCATAGGCGGCGGCGCGTTCCTGTGGGTCATCGGCATCGAATCGCTCGCTTTCGGTCAGCGTCACCACGCCCCAGGGCACGCTCATCCAGTCCAGAATGTCGGGCACGGGGCCGGAACTGTCGACCAGCACAAGTTCGGTCGATCCCCCGCCGATATCGAAGATCAGCGCCGGGCCATCGCCGGGCTCGAGCAGGATATGGCAGCCCAGCACGGCCAGCCGCGCCTCTTCTTCTGCCGTGATGATGTCGAGCACGATGCCGGTTTCGCGGCGCACGCGATCAATGAATGCCGGGCCGTTGCTCGCTTTGCGGCAGGCCTCGGTCGCGACCGATCGTGCCAGCGCGACATGGCGGCGGCGCAGCTTGTCGGCGCAGATCGAGAGCGCGGCAACCGCGCGGTCCATCGCCGCATCGCTCAGCCGTCCGCTCTGGCCCAGCCCTTCGCCGAGCCGCACGACGCGCGAAAAGGCATCGACGACGACAAAGCCGTCCGCTGCGGGCTTGGCGATCAGCAGCCGGCAATTGTTGGTGCCGAGGTCGATGGCGGCATAGGCGCGCCGGGCGTTCCAGCCGCCCCGATCACCGGGGGGTTTGCCGGCGATCTTCTCTGCGATTCGCGGTTGTCCGCCAGTGGAGGGATTCGCATTGCGCTTGCCGGGTTGAGCCACGGCCTGCTGCCTGCCTCGCTGTCTTGCCGCATTCCGGCCATTCCTGGCGGGTTTTGCCAGATCCTTGGCAACCTTGGCCCCTTCGGAAGGGACGGGTGCCGAAGGGTCGGCCTGCGGCATGGATGTGGGTCGATCCACCATGCCAAATCGCTCTTTTTCTCATCCGGGCATGCCCGCATGGCCAAAATGTCCACGCTTCGCCGGTACTTGAGGCCAAGGCTAGCCAATATGCGGTGAATGCGCAAGCATCGCACCGATTCGCCGCGATTTGGGTCTTGACCGACTCTGCCGACGCGCCTAATTGCGACCGCTCCATTGCCCCTTCGTCTAATGGTAAGACCACGGACTCTGACTCCGTTAATCAAGGTTCGAATCCTTGGGGGGCATCCACTTCCCGTCATCGTTGATCCGGACCCGGCCCGCACCGCTCGCCAGCCCCTGGCCATCGGCCATGCCATCTGTCGAAAAACCCTGGCACGCAGCGATTCCTGCCATCACCGTCGGCCTGCACCCTTGGCAGTGGAGGATCGACCATGACCCGTTTTCCCGATGACCTTGCCTTGTCCTGCGGACCCGTCTGGTCGCGCCGATCTGCGTTGGGGCTGGCCGCATCGCTCGCGCTGCCCGCGCGGCTCTGGGCCGCCCCGGCGGCGGTCCCCTCAGCGCCGGGATGGGCGATGCTTCCCACCGAACCCTTCAAGGGCAAGCAGGACGATCTGTCGGCGCTGCCCGGCGGCCAGATGGCCTGGTACGGCAATGGCACCGGCAAGCTCTATGGCACGCGCGACGGCGGGGAGAGCTGGGAAAAGCTGTGGGATCAGCCGGGCACCTTCATTCGCGCATTGGGCTTTGTCGATTCGGACAATGGCTTTCTGGGCAATGTCGGTACCGGCTATTATCCCGGCGTCACCGACCAGAACCCGCTCTATCGCACGCGCGACGGGGGTAGGAGCTGGACGCCGGTGCCGGTCAGCGGGTTTCCGGCCAATGGCGGCATCTGCGCCATCCATATCCTGCCGCAGCGGCGCATATTCCAGGGCGAAACCCGCAATATTCCGGTCATCCATGCTGCAGGTCGGGTCGGTGGCCCCGCCTTTGTGCTGCGGTCCGATGATGGCGGCGAAAGCTGGCAGACGATCGATCTGAGCGCGCAGGCAGGCATGATCCTCGACGTGCATTTCCACGATTCGCGAAGCGGCCTCGTCTGTGCGAGCACATCGGCCGATGTCGAGCAGGGCCAGGCGCTGATCCTGCGCACCAGCGATGGCGGCAAGAGCTGGCAACAGGCCTATCGCGGGGCCCGCAGGTTCGAGAATATCTGGAAGATGAGCTTCCCCACGCCGCTGGTCGGCTATGCCACGGTGCAATCCTATGACGACAGCAACCCGGTGCGGCTGGTGATCAAGACGACCGATGGCGGCGCGAGCTGGCAGGAGATCGAGCTGACGCGCGATCCCAATACCCGCACCTTCGGCATCGGTTTTGCCGATGCGCAGCATGGCTGGGTGGGGACGCGTGCGTGCGGTTTCGAAACGCGCGATGGCGGGGCGAGCTGGTCAAGGGTCGATGCGATGGGGCCTGCCGTCAACAAGATCCGCGTCGTCGCGTCAGGCCGGGGCAAGCGAGTCTTCGCGATCGGTCAGCAGGTCAGCCGGCTCGATCTGGCGTGACCGGAACCGCGCGGCTTGCGGGCCTGCCGCCGATCATCCCGGACCGGTGCACGCTGCTGGTGCTGGGCAGCCTGCCCGGCCGCGCATCGCTGGCGGCGGCGCAATATTACGGGCATCCGCGCAACCAATTCTGGCGGCTGATGGAGGTGGTGACCGGCGAATCGCTGGTCGGGCAAGACTATCCGCTGCGGCTGGCGCGGCTCGGCGCGCGGGGAATCGGGCTCTGGGACGTCATCGCCTCGGCGCGGCGGGGCTCGAGCCTGGATGGCGACATCCGCGAGGCTGCGCCCAATCCGCTTGCACCGCTGGTGGCACGCCTGCCCGATCTGCGCGCGGTGGCTTGCAACGGGGCGCTATCAGCCAGGGGCGCGGCGCGGGCGCTGCAAGGCCACGATCTGCCGATCATCGCATTGCCCTCTAGCAGCCCGGCGCACACGCTCGATCTTGCCGCCAAGGCCGATGCGTGGCGCGCGCTGGCGGATCATGTGCTGCCACCTGGCTAAAGGGCCGCAAGCCCATGGGCTGCATGGTCTCGCCCGTGGTGCCGGCCAAGTGACACGGTGCCGCTCAAGGCGCGTCGGGGGGAGGTGAAGGCACCGTGTCGGCAGCCGGGCTAGCACCGCGCACCTGGCGCGATCATCACATGGGTTGGTAAGCGTGCATGAATGCGCATATTCTGCCGGTCAGCTGTCACGGTCCTGCGCGCGCGACAGCGGCATGCGCACATCGAAGACAAGCCCGCCGGGCAGCGTCTCCATCCGGGTCTCCGCATCGGTTTCATAGCGCAGCGCCCGCTCCAGGAAATCGCGAGCCAGGGCACCCAGCGCCGCTTCCGGGTCCGCCAGATTGCGGCCTTCCTCCCGCCAGTTGAGAGTCAGCATCGGCTTCGCTGCGCTCTGATCGATGCCCCAGCGGATGGCGAGCCGCGGCGGCGGACTGTCCTTGCCGCCAAAGGTCACCGCATGGCTCGCCAGTTCATAAATGGCCAGGCCCAGCATGTTGGCGGCCTTGACCCCCAGCATGATGTCGGGTCCTTCGGCGCTGACCTGCGTTTCATCGCGCAAGTGATGGCTCAGCAGTTCGTCATGCACCAGATCGGCAAGATTGACCTGGCCCGTGGCTGAGCGGGTGGAGAGCGACTGGGTGCGGGCAAAGGTGTTGAGCCGCCCGTCGAATTTCAGCACGAATTCCTCGATCGTGTCGCAATGATCTGCGGTCCGCCGCGACAGCGCACGCACCACGCCCAGCGTGTTGCGCACGCGGTGCTGCAACTCCCCCAGCAGCGACCGCTCCTGGTCGCGCAGTCGTTTCAGGTCGTCGATATCGGTCGAGGTGCCCAGCCATTCCAGCAGCGTCCCATCATCGTCGAACACTGGTCCGGCGCGAGTGGTGTGCCAGTAGTAGAGCTGATCTTCCGCGCGCCGGATGCGGAAATCGACCTCGAAACTGTGGCGGTCGGACGCGCGAGTCCAGGCGGTCTGCGCCGCGTCCCGGTCGTCGGGATGCACCACGTCCAGCCAGCCATCGCCGATATAATCGGCCTCGCGCTGGCCGGTAAACGCTTCCCATTGCGGACTCGCCCACAGCCATTTGCCCTCGCGCCCCGCCCGCCAGACCAGCAGTGGCAGTGTCGCGATGAAATGGTTGAGGGTCTGGACCGGGCCGGACCAGCTAGACGGCATCAGCATTCTCCTTGTGCGAACCTGTTCCGCCATCGGCATCGCAGATCTTCAGATAACCGGGATCAAACAGCGCCAGCGCCGCCAGGCGCGGCAGATCGTTCACGGTCAGGGCTTTCTGTTCGAGCTGGATCACGCCGTCGCGGCGCAGATCCTGCAGGGTGCGGTTGACATAGACCGGGGTCATGCCCAGCGCTTCGGCCAGCTCGGTCTGGGTGAGGTGAAAGGCGCAAGTCTTGCCCGAGGCGAGCCGGACCGATCTTTGCCGGACGAACAGCTCGCACAGCAGATGCGCCATGCGCTCGCGCGCCGTGCGCTGCCCGAGCGAGGTCGAGCGTTCGCGCTGGGTCGCGGCAGAGACGTGCATGTCGCACCACAACAGCTTTTCCAGATCGGGGTGGCGCGCGCGGGCAACGTCCAGAAAGTCATCGCCAAGCACCGACAGCCGCACCGCTGTCAGCGTCGCTATGCTGTGGTCCATCGAATTGGCGAGATGCCCGTTAATGTCGAAAATGTCGCCGGGCAGCAGCACCGAGAGGATCTGCCGCCTGCCATCCTCGAGCGTCTTGTAGCGGATCGCCCAGCCTTCGAGCAGCAGGTGCAGCGGCCCGGTGCATTCCCCCTGTCGCAGCAGATCGACCCGCGGCGGGACCGGGCGGACATCGTTGCGCGCCAGCTCTGCCAGCCACTGTTCCGAACAGCCTTTCAGCTGGCCGAAGCCGCGCAGCTTGTAGGTGACGTGGGGCGTCAAGGCGAGTGCCCTCCATCGGGTCTGGCAAAAGGGGGTCTTGGCGGAACTTACGCACGTCTCACGGGTATGTTGCATAGCCTGACCTGACGGTTCGTCCGGTCCAAAAATCCAGAGTGATCAATGCATTATCCGTCCGCCCACGATGCCTTACTGCGCGGGTTCCGCGTGATGGTCGTGGAAGACGATTTTCTGATTGCCGACGACTTTTCACGCCGCCTGCTGTCGCTAGGTGCCAAGGTCATCGGGCCGGCAGCCACGATCGACGGCGCGCATGCGCTTTACGAACGCACACTCGATATCGATGCTGCGGTGCTGGACATCAACCTGCGCGGCGCGCTGATCTTCCCCTTTGCCCAGCGGCTCGAGGCGGACGGGGTGCCCTACGTCTTCTGCACCGGCTATGGCGAAGACCCGATCAGCGAGGGCCTGCGCCATGTGCCGCGCTTTGAAAAGCCGCTGTCGCACCCCGATTTTGCCGCCATGGCCGCGCTGATCGCCGGGCTGGGCCGCCGTTCGCGCTAGGCGGGCAGCGCCGCCTTCCATCCGCTCACCTCACCTTGTCGCCCGTGCCGCGCGCGATCGCGTCCCGCACGGCACGCTCGGCGCCATCAGCCGGCGCAGGCGTTAACATAGGCATGTGCGCGCGCGCGGCGGATGGGCGACACGGAGGTTCAGGCCGTCCTTCCCCGAATCGGCGGCATCATCATGAGGAAGCACACATATGGCACATTCGCGAACCCATAACGGCCAGGGTGGCAGCTCCATTCTGGGCAGCTCGGTCAAGGGCCTGCTGATCACCGCAGGCGTTGCCGCCATCGCCAATCTCGGCCGCAAGATGGCGGTCCAGGCCCCCACGGCCATGGCGCACGACTGGTGCGAGGGGCTGATCAAGGAACACAAGGCGACGCTCGCCGTGATCGACAAGCTCGAACAGCTTTCGCCCGAGCAGACGGATCGCCGCGCCATGCTGCTGATGAACCTCACGCACATGATCGCCAAGCACGCGATGCAGGAGGAAAATGTCATCTATCCCGTGCTGCGCCGCGGCGAGAATGGCCAGGTTGCCGATGCGCTGAACAGCGACCATGGCGAGGTCAAGGCGATGCTCTATGAGCTTGGCCATATGGAAAAGGGCGACGCGGCCTTTGGCGAGACGCTGGGCCGCCTGCGCACCGCGCTCGACGACCATATGCGCCAGGAGGAGAACGAGCTGTTCCCCGCGCTGCGCGCACGCCTGAGCGACGAGGAAAACAAGAAGCTCAGCCGCGAGATGAACATGGCCGGGCTGATGCTCGCCTGAGCCGCCGCCCTTTCACGCACACAGGAGAGATGCATATGGCCCAGGCCAAGGTTAGCCGCGATGCGCTGCAGATGCTGGCGGACGATCACCGCACCGTCGAGGCACTGTTCGAGACATACGACAATGCCCGGGGCGAGGCGGCGCAGCGCAAGATCGTCCAGCAGATCTGCGAGGAGCTGATCATCCATGCGATGGTCGAGGAACAGATCTTCTATCCCGCCGTGCGCGAGGCGGTGGAAGACGACATGATGGACGAGGCGCAGGTCGAGCATGACAGCGCCAAGACGCTGATCATCTCGCTGCAGCAGGGATCGCCGTCCGACGCCTATTATGATGCCAAGGTCAGCGTGCTGAAAGAGCAGGTCGAGCATCATGTCTATGAGGAAGAGCGGCAGCGCGGCAGCATGTTCGCGCAGGCGCGCAAGGCCGATATCGATCTGGTCGCGCTCGGTGCGCAGATGGTCGAGCTGAAAAAGCAGCTGCAGAAACAGGCCAAGGCCGAAGGCCTGCCGCGTCCCGAACTGGTCGCGCTCGCGGTCTGAACACATCGAATCCGCCATGACCGGTCCGGTGCGGGTCGGTCATGGCACGGCCTTTGCGGTTGTTCGCCAACGGCAGGCCGCGCGCCAATTATCCGAGCGTCTTGGGTCTGGCTGATGAAGCGAGTCGATGCACTGAGCGCGCACCGGAGCAGTCTGATTCTGGTGAAGCTACCGCAATCTGGCCTGCGGGAGCGCAAATCGGTCCGTTGCTGACCCATGTTATTGGGCAGCGGCGCATACTGGACGAGCCTGGCACCATTGCGCCGGGACACCCCGCCCCGGCCCTTTGGAGAAATAGCAATGACCGATTTTCTAGGCTTTCCGCTGTTGGCGCTGTGGATCATGGGTGCGCCGCTGGCAGGTGCGCTGATCAGCCTGGCCATGCCCGCACCCCGGCTCAACACCATTCCCCGCAAGCTGCGTCGCGAGGAGCCCATCGGCAACGCGGCCCATATGACGACGAACCACCCCAGCGCATCGGTCATCTGAACAAGGGCGGCCCCGGCACAAGGCGTTCCGGGGCCGCCCGCCGATTCGCCCTGGGACTTTGGAAAGACCGGCAGGGCCGCAACGGCACGCGAGTTCATTGCATTTGAATTTCAAACGGTTGCGAGGGCAAGATCCCCGCCCGTTCTTTTCGGTCCGTCGCGAATCCCGCACCAACATAAACCAGTATAAGGACTCGATGCGCCCGGACTGAAAGGTTGTCGCTGGAGGGATAACCAGAAAGTCGCCAACCATGAATCTTTATGCGAGCGTGCCGATCGCGTCACCGGCTCACATCCGACAATGTTCCAGCTCGGTCGAACCGCGCTGCGACTTCATCCAGCAGGGCGATACCGTGGTCCGCCCGCGGCTGGTGCTGGAAGGCTGGGCCGCCGGATACCGCATCACCTTTGATGGCCGTCGCCAGCTGACCAACCTGTATCTGCCCGGCGAGATCATCGGTGTGTGGCGCAGCAGCCAGCCCAGCTTCTATCATGCGGTGATGTCGATCAGCCGTCTGGCGCTGATCGAATTCAGCTCGCTGCCCGAGGTCGAGGTGGTGGAAATGGAATGCGCGCTGATCGAGCGGCAGCTGGAGAACAGCATCTTCCGCCTGGGCTGCCTCAACGCATACGAGCGCATGGCGCATCTTTTCCTCGAACTGGGCGAGCGGCTGGCGATGCGGGGCCAGGGTGATGCGGATGGCTATCACATGCCGCTGACCCAGGAGCTGCTGGCCGATCTGGTCGGCATCTCGTCGGTGCACGTCAACCGCACGCTACAGCAGATGCGGGCCGATGGCGTGATCCGGCTGATCCAGGGTCGCCTCGAGATCCCCGATCGGGCGGAGCTGGCCGATCAGGTAAACTATCAGCCGCTGTTCTAGAATCATGTCTGAACCCGACCGGGCGGGCGCGGGGCATTCAACCGCAACCGGTTGGCGATTGAGCCGTTGGAGATCGCATGACCATAGACTGGATCGCCATTGCCGGCACGATCGGCGCCTGTGCCTCGGTGGCCAGCTTTACCCCGCAGGCGTGGAAGATCATCCACAGCCGTTCGACCAAGGGGCTTTCGCTGGGCATGTTCGCGCTGACCACGCTGGCCTTTGCCGCATGGACCAGCTTCGGGCTGCTCAAGGGCGAATGGGCGCTGATCATCCCCAACGCGATCTGCCTGTGCTTTGCGCTGTTCATCCTGTGGATGATCGCGCTGCCCAGGCACCATACCGAAAAGGTCGCCGAAAAGCTCGACCCGACCGCCTGAGCGGTGGGGAAGGGCCATTCAGGCGCGCCATGATCAGCCTGGCTGGTTGATCAGCGCCTGAAGGTCGGGATGCGACGCAACCTGCTGTTCGACATAGCGCGCCGCCTGGTCGGCCTGCTTGCGGCCAAGATGCCAGTCGAGAATCTGCATGCCCGGCACGATCGGCGGACTCAGCAATATGTCGCCCTCGCGCAGCATAGTTCGCGATGCGATCCGGCTGGCGACCACCATCGAGCGCTGCATGATCTCGACGATCGAGGGAAAGTCGCTGTCCGACTTGCGCCGCAGCAACAGGTCGCGGATCAGCTGCCCGCGCCGCCTGAGCGACTGATAGGCCGCCTTGATCCGCCATACCTGCCCCGCCTCGCCCAGCGTGACGACGATATTGGGCCCGGACTTGAGCGCGCGCATCGTCATCACCGGCACATTGTCCAGCACCCCGCCATCGACCAGGATATTGCCATCACCATCGATGAACGGCGGCAGGATGGTGGGCAGCGATCCCGAGGCGCGCACCGCGTGCCAGAGCGCGCCGCGGCGGTGGACGTGCAGGTCGTTGGTCGACAGGTTGGTCGAAATGGCAAAGAAGTTGATCGGCTGGTCGGCAATATCGGCATTGCCATAGCGCGCCTCGAGCTCGGCATCGAACACCGCCGGGTCGAGCAGCGAATGGATCGGCACGGTAAAGCGCCGCATCGCCTTGGCCCCGATGAACATCGCTTCCATCTGGGCGAGCGTCTGCGGCACCGACAGGCCCTGCGCGATCGCCGCGCCCATGGCCGCGCCGGCGCTGGTGCCGCCGATCAGGTCGATCGGTACGCCTGCCTGCTGCAATCCGCGTACGATGCCCAGATGAGCGCAGCCCAGTGCGCCGCCACCCGCCAGCACCAGCCCGACCGCGCGTCCGGTGAGAAAGCGCGCGACGCGGGCCAGATCGGCCTCACTGTCGAGCGCGACATGATGGTGCAGATGCGGATCGCGCCCCGCCAGCCAGGCGGCGGTCCCGCGGATCGGTTGCTCGGCGGACCCGCGGATCATCAGCAGCGTGCGGTTGGGCGGCTCGATCGCCGCGCAGCCCGCCAGTTCCAGCGGGTTCATCGCCGGACTCGCGCCCGCCTCTGCGATCATCAGCAGGCCATCGGCATTGCGGCAGACCAGCGATCCCCATTCGGGGTCGCCCGAGGCATCGATCAGCAGATAGCCGCGCCGTGCCTCATGCTCGCGCAGCCAGGCCTGATAGGCGCTGGCGGGGCCCGGCGGCACATCGCTTTCGCGCACCAGCATGACCTGCCGGTCATCGGGCACGGTAGCGCGGATCGTGTCGGTCAGCCGCTGGAGCAGCATCGGATCGACCCGGCTCGCGCCGCAGGGAACCACCGCAATCACGCGCGGCAGCCGCGCTTCCATCGGCGGCGTCTTGGCGGTGACGGCGGCAAGCCGCTGCGTCACGGCGGTCAGTATGGCAGGAACCAGCTGCGGATAGGCGGCGACAACGGCATCATAGCTGTCACGGTCGAGCACCATGACCAGGCTGTCGCGGCTGGCCTGCAGCGTCGCCGTCCGGGTTCCTCCGCCGAAAAAGGCAAGTTCGCCGACCGGTTCGCCCGCCTCGATCTGCGCGACCGCCTTGGTGCCGGTCGGCGTTTCGATCAGTACGCGCAGGCGTCCGGTTTCGAGGAAATAGAGCGAATCCGCCGGGTCGCCCTGGCGCACCAACAGGCTGCCTGCGGCCAACTCCAGCCGCTGCGCGCGCTGGCTCAGCGCATCGATGGCGGCCTGGTCGACGCCCGCGAACAGGCCGGACTGCATCCAGTCGCGCAGCGTCCCTTCCGCACCGCCGTCATCCGCCTGCCCCGTCACCAAGCCATCCTCTCTCGCGCCGCTGAACCCTTCAGCCCTGTCGGCTGCACTGGCCAAGCCTAGCCGAGCTGGTTGAAAAACAGAAGCGTGTCGGCAGTCAAGGGCTGGAATGCGACGACTCGAGCAACGCTTTGGCCGGTCATCCCTTGATGCTGTGCTGGCCGGGCCGCCCCCAAACCGCCTCTTGGTCCGGTCAGCAGCCTGATTTCCCCCTCAACGAAAAACGGCAATCCGGCGGACAGCAACAGGAGACCCAGGATGAACATGCAGGACAAAACGCTCGAGCGCGGGCAGGACACCATTTCCAGTGATCGCGTGGACGGAACCGCCGTCTATGGCGCCGACCGCGAGAAGATCGGCAGCGTGACCAACATGCTGATCAGCAAGCGCGAAGGCCGCGTGACCGACGTCATCGTCTCGGTCGGCGGATTTCTGGGCATCGGCAGCGAACTGCACAGCCTGCCCTGGTCGAAGCTGAGCTATGACACCGAACTCGGTGGCTATCTGGTGAACGTCACCGCCGATCAGCTCAAGGATGCGCCGCGCTTTTCCGAAAGCGACCGTGACCGCGCCTATGACCGCGACTATCAGTCGAGCGTCTACAATTACTGGCAGGTCCAGCCCTATTGGTAACAGCAAAAAGGCCGGAGCAGCGATGCTCCGGCCTTTTTTCAACCCGCAGTCTTGCGCACGAGCAGCTCTTCGTAGCGTTTGCGCAACGGCTCCGGGATCGGCTTGGGGCCGTTCTTGTCGGTGAGCACCAGCGTCGAGACGCAGGTGGCGACGCATACCCCCTGCTGGAAGGCAGCGGAATAGATGTCCCAGCTCGACGATCCGATCCGTCCGATGCCGCTCATCACCTCGACCGGGTCGGGGAAATGCGCTTCGGCCACATAATCGATCGACACCGATGCAATCAGCCAGCGTTCGCCGGGCTGGCGGCGTTCCAGCCCCAGATTGCGGTTGAACCGGACCCGGCCATTTTCGAACAGCGCCGCCATCGCGACATTGTTGATATGGCCGAGCGGGTCCAGATCCTGGAAGCGCGTTTCGGTTACGGTGCTGAACGGATAGCTTTCCGGATCGCGCTGCCAGGATTCTGATCTGGGCATTCAAATGGTCCTGTCAGCCGCTCAGAGCGAGCGACCGATCAGCTCCTTCATGATTTCATTGGTGCCGCCGAAGATGCGCGTCACGCGCGCACCGCGCCAGGCGCGGGCGATGGGATATTCGTTCATGTAACCGGCGCCGCCGTGCAGCTGCAGGCACTTGTCCATGATTTCCCACTGCAGTTCGGTGTGCCACAGCTTGGCAGCTGCGCCTTCCACGGCGGTCAGTTCCTTGGTTGCGTGGCGGTTCAGCGCCCAGTCGAGATGCGCCCAGCCTACCTGCAGCTTGGTCTTGAGGTCGGCCAGCACGAAGCGGGTGTTCTGGAAATCGAACACCGTCTTGCCGAAGGCCTTGCGGTCCTTCACGAAGGCGACGGTATCGTCATAGGCCTTTTGCGCCGAAGCCTGGGCCGAGACCGCAATCGACAGGCGCTCCTGCGGCAGCTCGCTCATCAGATAGATGAAGCCCTTGCCTTCTTCGCCAAGGCAGTTGGTCATCGGCACGCGCACATCGTTGAAGAACAGCTCCGAGGTATCGGCAGCGTCCTGGCCGATCTTGTCGAGGTTGCGGCCGCGCGCAAAACCTTCGCGGTCGGCTTCGACGAGGATGATCGACACGCCCTTCCATGCGGGCTGCACTTCGGTATCGGTCTTGGCGCACACCAGGATCAGGTCGGCATTCTGGCCGTTGGTGATATAGGTCTTCGATCCGTTGATGACGTAGTGATTGCCGTCCTTCTTGGCGGTGGTGCGGATGCCCTGAAGGTCAGAGCCCGTGCCCGGCTCGGTCATCGCGATCGCGGTGATCGTCTCGCCCGAAACGAGGCGCGGCAGCCACTTCTGCTTCTGCTCTTCCGACCCGTACTGGACCAGATAATTGACCACGATGTCCGACTGCAGCGAGAAGCCGAGCGGCGATCCGCCGAAATAGGCAGCTTCCTCATTGACGATGGCGTTGTAGCCGAAGTCGAGGCCCAGGCCGCCATATTCTTCCGGCACGGTGGGGCACAGCATGCCAAGCTCACCTGCCTTGGGCCAGATTTCACGTGGAACAATCTTTTCCTCGTCCCATTTCACCGCATTCGGGGCGACCTCTTCCTGCATGAAGCGGCGGACGGTCTGGCGGAAGGCCTCGTGATCGGGCGTATAGGCGGTGCGGGCAAGGGCATCGAGCGACATGGCTTCTCTCCGGTGAATCTTCGTCCGCACGATTCATGCCGCGCGGCAGCGTTGCAAGGTCTAGCGCGCCGTTGACGTAAACGTCAATCGCAATTTAATTGCGCGGTTAAGACGGTTCAGCTCTGGCTGCGGCCGCGCGCCATCACCGCCAGCCGCGCCTGTTCGACCGCTTCCGGCGCGACCTGACCATTGGCAGCGGCGGACCGTTCCGCCTCCAGCGCCAGTCCCTCACCGAATGGCAGCGCATAGCCCTGATCGATCAGCGCCTTATAGCCCGCGACCATGGCAGGGTCGATATTCGCCATGTCGCGGGCCAGTGCGGTGGCGGCAGGCAGCAGCGCATCGGGTTCCACCACGCGGTTGACCAGCCCCCAGCGTTCGGCGGTGGCGGCGTCGAGGAAATTGCCGGTCAGCGACAGCTCCTTGGCGCGCGAAATGCCGATCATCCGCGACAGCTTCTGCGACAGGCCCCAGCCGGGCATGATCCCTACCCGGGCATGGGTATCGGCAAAGCGGGCATGGGTCGATGCGATCAGCACGTCGCAGGCGAGCGCCAGTTCGAACCCGCCGGTGATCGCAACGCCATTGATCGCGCCGATGACCGGCTTGGCGCATTGCTCGACGGCCTTGACCGGATTGCGCTGCGGATCGGTGGCATTGGCCGCGCCCAGACCGTCGGTGCTGGCGCCCAGTTCCTTGAGGTCCAGCCCCGCCGTGAAGGCGCGTGTGCCCGCCCCGGTCAGCACCACCGCGCGCACCGCATCGTCGCGGGCAACGGCCAGCATCGCCTCGGCCAGTTCAGCGCGCAGCGCGGACGACAGCGCATTCATCGCCTCGGGACGGTTTAGCGTCACAACGGCGACGCCATCGGCGATATCAGTAAGGACGAGGGGCATTTGTCTCTCCATTTTGACTTTGATTCTCCGCCGTTCTGTGACGGCTTGCGCTATTATTCGGCTATCGGGTGGGCAAGGCGCATGATACTCTTCGCCACGGGGGTTCTTTCTTGCGACGGAGTAAACCAATGGCTCATCGCCTGCTTGCCGCGACCACGCTGCTGATGCTCTCTGCTGCCGGGCTAGCGCAAACCCCCGGACCGCTCAAGCGGGACGAGATCGTCGTCATCGGCGCCAGGCTGGATGAACTCAAGGCAGCGGTCGAACGCTGCGCGGCGGGCGGATGCACCGTGCGCGAGGATGTGATCGCAACGGTGCGCTATGCCGAGGCGGAGTTCCGCGAAGGCAATTACAACGATGCCCGGGCCGCTCTGGGCCGGGCGGTGTCGCGCACCAAGAAACAGGCCGATAGCGATCCCTTTGCCGTGGCCGAGCTGCACACGGCGCGGGCAACCGTCGCCTGGCATTATGGCGACCAGCGCGAGGCGCTGCGCGCGACCGGGGCAACCACCCGGCTGCTTGATCAGCACGCGCCGCAATCGAGCAATGCGCTGATGGCGCGGATGCGGCTGGTCCAGGCGC
The DNA here is from genome assembly GCA_026625625.1 of Blastomonas sp. SL216. Classification (NCBI taxonomy): domain Bacteria; kingdom Pseudomonadati; phylum Pseudomonadota; class Alphaproteobacteria; order Sphingomonadales; family Blastomonadaceae; genus Blastomonas; species Blastomonas sp. SL216. Next base: position 2,940,621 of record CP113055.1, on the reverse strand, counting down.
AGTATCAGCTCGACAGTCCGGCCTTCAACATCCAGCAGCTCAAGGACCTGTCAGAGGACGCGGCGAACGCCAATCAGCCGCTGATCGCCATGCGCGCCGATCTCGGCCGCGCGGCCATGCTGTACCGGAGCAAAAAGCGTGCGGAAGCCAAGGACCTGCTGGATGCCATCCAGGCGAGCGACCTTCCCCAGGCCACGACGATGCGCACCGCAGCGCAGATTCTTGCGATGCGGCTTGCCGCCAGCGAAGGCGATGTCGAGGCGGTCGAGACGCTGATTGCCAGGCTGACCCAGGAACAGAAGCGGCAGGGGCCGATGCTGGTCTGGGCACCGCCGATGCCGACACCTTATGGGCCGGGCGGCATGCCGATGGTCGACCGAACGGGGGTCGATACCGGCCGGTCATCGGATTACTATCCCTATTACTGGGTGGATATCGGCTTTGCGATCGGGCCCGATGGCCGGGTCGAATCCGCCGATGTGCTGCGCGGATCCCGAACGACCCACTGGGCCAAGCCGCTGGTCAAGGCGATTTCCCAGCGGCGCTATACCCCTGCGGCGGATATTGACGATCTGGCGGGTCGCTACCGCGTCGAACGCTTCACCCTGACCGCGCCGTTCGTGACGCCGATCAATTCGCTGATCCGCCGTCGCGGCGGCACCAAGCGGTTCGAGCAGATCGACCTTACCGTCGCGCCGCCCAAGCCGATCGCTGCGCCGACCGTACCGAGCTGAGATTCCCCTCGCTGCGCCGGGGCTTGCCTCGGCGCGGGCCTTGCTACACAGTGCGGGTGCCGATGGGTCGCGCTTCAGGCAGGGGAGCACCGCCGTGTCCCGCGCACAGCGCTTTCTGGAACGGTTCCGGTCGACAGTCGGCGAGCAGAACCCGCTCGACATGCTGCACGAGGATGCCGAAGGCTTTGGCGCATTGCTGGCCGAAGCGCCCGAGGCGCTGGCCGAGGCGCTGACGCAGGATGCGGGCCGTGCCCCTGCAGGTCCTGCCTTCGTCAATCCGCGCGCCTATGCCTCTGCCGCCTGCGATGCCGATGGCACCATATTGATCGCCGATCCTGCCTTTGCCGCCTGGGCCGCGCCGCTCAACCGGGGGCGGGCGGAGCTGGGCGCGCTCAGGGCCGGGCGCGCGAGCGTCTCGTACCTGCTCGAGGACAAGGGCAAGTTCATCGCGGTCGCCGCCGCCCCGCTGGCCGCGGCGCGCCACTGGCCGCTGGCAGCAGAGGTGCGGCGCGCGCTCGAACGGGGGGTGGCGGACTATGCGCTGGTCGCGCATCTGCCGCCGACGCTGCAGCCGCGCGGGCTGGCAACGGCGGCGCGGCTGTTCGGCTTCTCGGCGCGCGAAGTCAGCATGGCCGAAGCGCTGGTGCGCGGCGGCGATGTCCGCGAGGCGGCGCGGATGGAGGGCATCGGCTATGAAACCGGGCGCGATGCGATCAAGTCCGCCATGGCCAAGGCGGGGTGCCATCGCCAGGGCGAGTTCGTCGCCTTGTGCCTGCAGATCGAAAGCGGCGAGCAGCCCGGCGATCTCGCCATCGAACCGGTGCTATGCGACATATTCGGCCTGAGCGAACGCCAGGCGCGCATCGCCGACACGATCGCGCGCGGGCTGACGCGCGAGGAATGCGCGCAGCGGCTGGGCCTGTCGGTCAATATCGTCAAGGCAGAGCTCAAGGCGATCTTCGCGCAATGCGAACTGCAATCGGTGGTCCAGCTGACCACGCTGGTCGGGCATATCCAGGCGGTCGCGGCGCTGGCCGAGGCGACCGATATCGACCTGTCGGTGGCGACGCGCGGGGCAGAGCCGCTGCGCCTGTTGCCCCGCCGCGACCGGCCGGGGCGCATCGCCTTCGCCGATCATGGTCCGCGCGAGGGCATTCCGCTGATCTGCCTCCACACCGCAACCACCGGGCGGCACCTGCCGGCCACGGCGATCGCGGCGCTGCAGGCAGGCGGCATCCGGCCGATCACGCTCGACCGGCCCGGCTTCGGGCTGACCTCGATGGTCGAGGGCGATTATCTTGCGCACAACATGCTCGACATTCTCGAGATTCTCGACGCGCTGGGGATTGCGCGCACCTGCATCCTGGCGCGTGGCGGCACGATGGTGCTGGCGCATTTCGCCGTGCAATATCCCGATCGCTTCGATCGTGCGGTGGTGCTCAATCCCGAACCGCCCCCGGTGCGCGACGGGCGGCTCACCGGCCTGCACGGCCATGTCAAACGGCTGGTCTATTCGCGGCCCGGGCTGGTCGCGCCGCTCGCAACCCATCTGTCGCGCCGCGCCTCTGCGCGCACGGTCGAGCGGCTGGTGCTGCAGGTGGTGGGGGGATCGGCAGCGGATCGGGCGACGCTGGCGGACCCGGAAATCCTGGCGGCCTATGTCCGTTCCACCCAGCAGAGCGCGATGCAGGGCGGCGCGGGTTTCCTGGCCATCGCCCGGTCGGAACCGCATGATACCGTGCAGCCGCTCGCCGATGGCAGCGCCATCACCATCCTGTGCGGCGCGGAGGACAGCATGTATTCCGCGTCGGATTCGCTGCCCTATTGGCAATCGCTCTGGCCGGGCGCGAAAGCCGAGATCGTGCCCGGCACCGGACGGATGCTGCTGTTCCAGCGAACTGACCTTGTTGCAGCGGCATTGCGCGGCGATGGGGGCAGCTGACGCGGCATGCTGCGCAACATTTCCTGGTGACTGGACTTGCCCAATCCGTACCGTCACGGCTATGCAAGACCCAGCGGGGCGTCATCAAACCATCAGGCCGGATCAAGCGGCAGCACATAATCGGATCAACCAGCGGACGCAGGCTTGCGCCCGCCAGACAAGGGCCTGTCGATGAGCGAGAAAAGCAACGTCCAGTTCACCGAGCGCGAGGCGCTGCATTTCCATTCCGCCGGTCGTCCCGGCAAGATCGAGATCATCGCATCCAAGCCGATGGCGACCCAGCGCGACCTGAGCCTGGCCTATTCGCCGGGCGTTGCCGTGCCGGTGCGCGCCATCGCCGAAGATCCTTCCACCGCTTATGACTATACCGCCAAGGGCAATCTGGTCGCGGTGATCTCCAACGGTACCGCGATCCTGGGCCTCGGCAATCTGGGGGCACTTGCCTCCAAGCCGGTGATGGAAGGCAAGGCGGTGCTGTTCAAGCGCTTCGCCGATGTGGATTCGATCGATATCGAGGTGAATACCGAGGATGTCGACCGCTTCATCGAATGCGTCGAGCTGCTCGAACCCAGCTTTGGCGGCATCAACCTGGAAGATATCGGTGCCCCTGCCTGTTTCATCATCGAACAGGCGCTGAAGGAGCGGATGAACATTCCGGTCATGCACGATGACCAGCATGGCACCGCGATCATCTCCGCAGCGGGTCTGCTCAACGCCTGCTATCTGACCGGGCGCGAGCTCAAGGACGTCAAGATGGTGGTCAACGGCGCGGGCGCGGCGGCGATCGCCTGTACCGAGCTGATCAAGGCGATGGGCGTGCCGCACGACAATGTCTTGATGTGCGATCGTTCGGGCGTGATCTATCAGGGCCGCGAGGATCTGGACCAGTGGAAGTCGGCGCATGCCGCCAAGACCGACCGGCGGACGCTGGAAGAAGCGCTCGACGGCGCGGATATCTTCCTCGGCCTGTCGGCAGCCGGCGCGCTCAAGCCCGAAATGGTGATGAAGATGGCGCCTTCGCCGATCATCTTCGCCATGGCCAACCCGGACCCCGAAATCACCCCGCCCGATGCCAAGGCGGCGCGGCCCGATGCGATCATCGCCACCGGCCGGTCGGATTATCCCAACCAGGTCAACAATGTGCTGGGCTTCCCCTTCATCTTCCGCGGTGCGCTCGATGTGCGCGCGACGGCGATCAACGAGGAGATGAAGATCGCGGCGGCCAAGGCCATTGCCGAGCTGGCGCGCGAGCAGGTGCCCGAAGAGGTGGCGGCGGCCTATGGCGGCGCGACGCAGAAATTCGGCGTCGATTACATCATCCCCGCGCCGTTCGATCCGCGGCTGATGGAGGTCGTCTCGGGCGCGGTGGCGCAGGCGGCGATGGACACCGGCGTCGCGCAAAAGCCGATCGAGGACATGGCGGCCTATCGCCATTCGCTCAAGAGCCGGCTCAACCCGACCACGGCGGTGCTGACCCAGGTCTATACCGATGCCCGTGCCAATCCCAAGCGCGTGGTGTTTGCCGAGGCCGAGGAAGAGGTGGTGCTGCGCGCCGCGATCCAGTTCCGCGATGGCGGCTATGGCACGCCGGTGCTGGTCGGCCGCGAACAGCGGGTGCGCGACAAGCTGAAGGAACTGGCGGTCGACGATCCGATGGCGTTCGAGGTGCACAACAGCACCAACTCGCCGCTGGTGCCGCATATGGTCGACGTGCTGTACGAACGGCTGCAGCGCCGCGGTTACCTCAAGCGCGACGTCAAGCGCATGGTCAACCAGGACCGCAACATCTTCGGCTCCGCGCTGCTCCATCTGGGCGAGGCCGATGCGATGCTGACCGGCATCACCCGCACCTTCGGCCAGTCGATGCGCGAAATCCGCCGCGTGCTCGATCCCAAGCCGGGCGAAACCCCGTTCGGCATCCATGTCATGGTCGGCAAGAGCCACACCGTGTTCCTGGCCGATACCACGGTCAACGAACGCCCCGATGCCGAGGAGCTGGCGTGCATTGCGGAAAATACCGCGCATGTGGCGCGGCGTCTGGGGCATGAACCGCGCGTGGCGTTCCTGTCCTATTCCAATTTCGGCAACCCCTCGGGGCGCTGGCTGGACAATATTCGCGACGCGGTGAGCATTCTCGACCAGCGCGGGGTCGCCTTCGAATATGAAGGCGAGATGTCGCCCGACGTTGCGCTCAACCCGCGGCTGATGGCCAATTATCCGTTCTGCCGCCTGTCGGCCCCGGCCAATGTGCTGATCATGCCCGGCCTGCAATCGGCCAATCTTTCGGCCAAGCTGCTGCGCGAACTGGGCGGCGATGCTATGATCGGTCCGATGCTGATCGGCATGGAAAAGCCCGTGCAGATCGCCGCGATGTCCTCGACCGCAGGCGACCTGCTGACGCTGGCGCTGCTCGCCTCGTCCGGCGTGGTCGGCTGATCAGGAACGATTGATCAGGATGGGGGTGCGGCGGCGAGCGTCCGCCGCACCAGCGCCACCAGATCATCGGGCGCAAAAGGCTTGGTGATCAGCACATTGTGCGGGCAGCTTTCCAGCGCGCCGCCGGCATAGCCGGTCATCAGCACGATCGGGATTTCGGGCCAGGCCTGATGGACTTCGGCGGCGAGCGCCTTGCCGTCGAGCCGGGGCATGGTGATGTCGCTCAGCAGCAGGTCGGGCCGCTGCTCGGCAGCGCGCATCATGTCGAGCGCCGACTGGCCGTCCTCGGCCTCGATCACGCGGAAACCTGCTTCCTGCAGCACATCGCTGACATGCGTGCGCAGCGCGGCATTGTCCTCGGCCAGCAGGATGGTGCAGTCCGCCCGGCACTGGGCTTCGCCATCCCCCGCAGCACGGCCGCCCGGCAGGTCGTCATAGACATCGCCGGTCACCGGCAGCCACAGGCTCAGCGTCGTGCCGTCGCCCGGCGCGGTCTTCAGCGTCACGAAGCCGCCCGATTGCGCGACAAAGCCCTGGACCTGGCTCAGCCCCAGCCCGGTACCCTTGCCGATTTCCTTGGTGGTGAAGAACGGCTCGAAAATATGCGCGGCAATATCGGCGGGGATGCCCGAACCGGTGTCGTTGACGCAGAAGCGGACATAGCGGCCCGGCGGCGCATCATGGCCGTCGCCCATATCCTCTTCGGTGCGCAGAGCATTGGCGGCATGGATGGTGATCGTGCCCGGCTGCTCCATCGCATCGCGCGCATTGACCACCAGGTTGAGCAGCGCGTTCTCCAGCTGGCTGGCGTCGACCGTGATCGGCCACAGGCTGTCGGGACACTCGACCGCCAGCGCATGCCGTTCGTCCAGCGCCTGCGCCGCGAGGGGGCCCAGATCGCGGATCAGCTCGGTCGGCTTGATCAGCGTCGGGGTCAGCGACTGGCGGCGGGCATAAGCCAGCAGGCGCTGCGTCAGGTTGGCCGCACGGCTTGCCCCGTCGCGGGCATTGACGATCGCTGCCTCCGCCCGGTCGACCTGGCCAGTGGCGATGCGCTTTTGCGCGATGTCCAGATTGCCCGAAATGATGGTCAGCAGGTTGTTGAAATCATGCGCGATGCCGCCGGTGAGCTGGCCGATCGATTCCATCCGCTGCACCTGGGCCAGCTGGGCCTCGGCGGCGCGGGCGCGAGTGATGTCGCGCGCGATGCCGAAGACCAGCTCGCCCTCGCGCGCCAGGCTCCAGCTTGCGTAGATCGCCTGGCCGTCGCGGCCGCGCATTTCGCGCTCGACCTGCACATCGCTCTGCCCGCTGGCAAGCTGGACGACTTCGGCTTCATGTGCCTGCGCGAAAAAGTCGCGAATATGGCCCTTGCCGTCGGCGGGAACCGGGCCGAACGCCTTTTCCCAGGCCGGGTTGCCCGCCACCAATATGCCGTCGGTCGTGGTGATCAGCATCATGTCGAGCGACGAATCCCACAACCGGTCGCGCTGGTCGGCGGCCAGATCGGCCGCAAGCTGTTGATGAATCAGCTGCTTGCGCAGTTCGAGCAGCGCCGCCACCTGGCTCGCGAGTGCGGCAAGCAGCGGCGCACCATCAAAGCTTGCGCGCGGCGTGCTGTCCGACAGGCAGATCGTGCCCAGCGCGAAGCCATCGGCATTGATGATCGGCGCTCCGGCATAAAAGCGGATATGCGGCGGGCCGGTGACCAGCGGATTGTCGGCAAAGCGCGGATCGGCCAGCGCGTCGAGCACGACCATCACCGCGTCCGACCGGATGGCATGGTCGCAAAAGGCGATGGAGCGCGGGGTTTCGGTCAGCGCCAGGCCTTCGGACGCCTTGAACCACTGGCGCTGCTCCTCGATGATCGAGATAAAGGCAGTCTCGGTGCCGCCCAGCGCGCGCGCGATCGACACCAGGCCGGTATAAAGACCATTGTCGCTGTCTTCGGACGACAGCTGATAGGCGCGCAAGGCATTGAGCCGCGCGGCATCATCGTCGTTCCGGAAACTGGCATGGCTGAGGTTAAGCAGCATCGACCCGTCCGCTTGCATGGCGGCACGCGCCATTGTTTCGCGCCAATATAGGCGGATGATCGCCTAGCGCCAGCGGCAGGGGTGCTTTTGTTGTGGGGGACAGTGGCATTTGACCGTCCAACCCCCTAAATGCGGGGGGCAAATATCTAGGACGCCACATGAATCTGTCGCTTGATCGCCGCACCTTGCTGCGCGCTGCCGGTCTCGGCGGGGCCGGGGCTGCGCTGGCCGGTGCCTTTCCCGCCTGGGCCCGGTCGGGCACGACAGGCCTCGCCGAGCCACTGCCGCAGGTGTCGGGCGAGGATATCCGCCTGAAGATCGCGCATCAGATGATCCGGATCCATGGCCGCAACCACCATGCCATCGGCATCAACGGCACCGTGCCCGGCCCGCTGATCCGGCTCAAGGAAGGCCAGAATGTCCGGCTGCATGTCGAAAATGCGCTGGACGAGGACAGCTCGATCCACTGGCACGGGCTGATCCTGCCCTTTCACATGGATGGCGTGCCCGGCATCAGCTTTCCCGGCATCAGGCCGCGCAGCACCTTCACCTATGAATTCCCGATCCGCCAGGCGGGGACCTATTGGTATCACAGCCATTCGGGGCTGCAGGAACAGATGGGACATTATGGCCCGATCGTGATCGATCCTGCGGGCGAGGACCCGGTCCAGGCGGACCGCGAACATGTCATCGTGCTGTCCGACTACAGCCCGCTGCACCCGCATGTGATCTTCAGGAAGCTCAAGCAGATGGGGGGCTATTTCAACTTCCAGAAGCAGACGCTCGCCGATCAGCTGCGCGGCGAGAATCAGCGCGGCAAGGAGCGCGCCTCATGGGGCGCGATGCGGATGGACCCGACCGATATTGCCGATGTCACCGGCTCCACCTATACCTATCTGGTCAACGGCCATGGCCCCGATGACAACTGGACCGCGTTGTTCGCGCCGGGCGAGCGGGTGCGGCTGCGGATCATCAATGCGTCGGCGATGACGACCTTCAACCTGCGCATTCCAGGCCTGCCGATGACCGTCGTGCAGGCCGACGGGCTGCCGGTGCGTCCGGTCGAGATCGACGAGATGCAGATCGCGGTGGCCGAAACCTATGAGGTCGTGATCGTGCCCCAGGAGGCGCGCGCCTATGCGCTGGTGGCCGAAAGCGTCGACCGGTCGGGCATGGCGGCGGCGACGCTCGCGCCTGCAATCGGCATGCTCGCCGAGCGCCCGGCGTTGCGCAAGCGCCCGCTCGCCGACATGAAGGACATGGGCATGGGCGCCATGGGCGGTGGCGCGATGGCCGGAATGGACCATGGCGCGCCTGGCCAGGCCTGTGCCCCCGAACATGCCGCGATGGGTCATTGCACGCCGGATGCTGCCAGCGATCATGGCGCGATGGACCATGCGGCGATGAACCATGGAGCGATGGATCATGGGGGCGGCATGGACCACAGCATGCGCGATTTCTCGCTCGCCCCCGACAGCGTGAAGAAGACGCCCACGGTTCAGACCATCTCGCCGATGCCGGTCGACCGCACCGGCGAGCCGGGCCAGGGGCTGGCCGATGCCGGGCACCGCGTGCTGGTCTATGCCGATCTGGTCGCGCAAACCCGCAACCCCGATGTGCGCGCCCCGGAGCGCGTGCTGGAGCTGCACCTCACCGGAAACATGGAACGCTATATGTGGGCGTTCGATGGCGAGAAATTCTCGGAGGTGAAGGAGCCGATCGCGTTCACCGAGGGCGAGCGGGTGCGGGTGAAGCTGGTCAACGATACGATGATGGGCCATCCCATCCACCTGCACGGCCATTTTTTCGAACTGGTCACAGGTCATGGCGACCATGCTCCGCGCAAGCATACGGTCAATGTCCAGCCCGGCGGAACCGCGACCTTCGACTTTACCGCCGATGCCGTGGGCGACTGGGCGTTCCACTGCCATATGCTCTATCACATGCATGCCGGGATGATGCAGACGGTGACCGTGCGTCCGCGCGAGGAACAGGCGTGATCCGGCTGTCATGCGCGGCCCTGGCGCTGCTGATCGCGGGGCCCGCACCGGCGCTCGCCAAGCATGCGCATCATCAGGCGCCGCCGGACGCACCGGCAATGGCATGCGCGCCCGAGCATGCGGCGATGGGCCATTGCGAAATGCCGGCCCAGCCGGAGTCAGAGCCTGAGCCTCTGCCAGAGCCTGCGCCCGTACCGGCATCCGACCCCGATTGCCCGCCTGAACATGCCGCGATGGGGCATTGCACACCGTCTGCCGCGCCGCCCGCCGACCCGCAGGCGGTGGGTACTGCCCTGCCCGCAGGCAATGCCCCGCCGCCGCCTGCGCCACGCGCCGATTATGCCGACCGCATCTGGGGGGCAGAGGCCATGGCGCCGGTGCGCGAAGCCTTGCGCAAGGAACATGGCGGCGCGAGCTTCAGCCAGATCATGGTCGATATTGCCGAGCTCCAGGTGCGCCAGGGCCGCGAGGGCTATCGGTGGGAAGGCGAAGGCTGGTTCGGCGGCGATATCAACCGGCTGGTGATCAAGACCGAGGGCGAAGGCGGCTTTGGCGACGCGGTGGAGGATGCCGAAATCCAGGCGCTCTACAGCCGCGCGATCGGGCCCTATTTCAACCTGCAGGCCGGTCTGCGCCAGGATATCGAACCCAGGGCGCGTACCTATGCCGCGTTCGGCGTGGAAGGGCTTGCCCCCTATTGGTTCGAGCTGGAAGCGCATGGCTTTGTCTCGGACAAGGGCGATCTGCTCGCCCGGATCGCCGCCAGCTATGACCAGCGCATCACCCAGCGGCTGATCCTGCAGCCGCGCGCCGAGCTTAATTTTGCCGCGCAGGATGTGCGCGCCAGCGGAATCGGTTCGGGGCTCTCGGACGCCGAGTTCGACCTGCGCCTGCGCTATGAAATCGTCCGCGAGTTCGCGCCCTATATCGGCCTGTCGTACAGCGCGAAGCTGGGCGACAGCGCCGATTTCGCGCGCGCCGATGGCGAGGACCCGACCAGCCTCAGTTTCGTGGTCGGCATGCGCACCTGGTTCTGATGGAAGTTGCGCCTTAACGGCTGCCGCCTGGGGTGCTAGAGGCTGCGCAACCCCATCAACGAGAAAGTCTGCGACCCATGAAGACCCGTGCCGCCGTTGCCTTTGAAGCCAAGAAACCGCTGGAGATTGTCGAACTCGACCTGGAAGGTCCCCGGCCAGGCGAGGTTCTGGTCGAGATCATGGCGACGGGCATCTGCCATACCGATGCCTATACGCTTGACGGGCTCGACAGCGAGGGGATTTTCCCCAGCGTGCTGGGGCATGAGGGCGCCGGAATCGTGCGCGAGGTTGGCGCGGGCGTGACCTCGGTCAAGCCGGGCGATCATGTCATCCCGCTCTACACCCCCGAATGCCGCCAGTGCAAAAGCTGCCTTTCGGGCAAGACCAACCTGTGCACCGCGATCCGCGCCACGCAGGGCAAGGGCCTGATGCCCGATGGCACCACGCGGTTCAGCTACAAGGGCCAGCCGATCTACCATTACATGGGCTGCTCGACCTTTTCGAACTTCACCGTGCTGCCCGAGATCGCCGTGGCAAAGATCCGCGAGGACGCCCCGTTCCAGTCGAGCTGCTATATCGGCTGCGGCGTCACCACCGGCGTCGGTGCGGTGATCAACACGGCCAAGGTGCAGGTCGGCGACAATGTCGTGGTCTTCGGCCTGGGCGGCATCGGCCTCAACGTCATCCAGGGCGCGCGGCTGGCGGGTGCGGACAAGATCATCGGCGTCGACATCAATCCCGATCGCGAGGAATGGGGCCGCAAGTTCGGCATGACCGACTTCCTCAACTCCAGGGGCATGAGCCGCGAGGACACGGTCGCCAGGATCGTCGAAATGACCGATGGCGGCGCCGACTATACCTTTGACGCGACCGGCAACACGGACGTGATGCGCACCGCGCTCGAGGCCTGCCATCGCGGCTGGGGCACCTCGATCATCATCGGCGTGGCCGAAGCGGGCAAGGAAATCGCGACTCGTCCGTTCCAGCTCGTCACCGGGCGCAACTGGCGCGGCACCGCGTTCGGCGGGGCCAAGGGCCGCACCGATGTGCCCAAGATCGTCGACATGTATATGCAGGGCAAGATCGAGATCGACCCGATGATCACGCATGTCATGGGTCTGGAAGAGATCAATACCGCGTTCGACCTGATGCACGCAGGCAAGTCGATCCGCTCCGTGGTGGTATTCTGATGCCGGTCGCGGTGGAAACGATCTCGTCGGTCAAGAGCTTTGGCGGCGAACAGGCGGTGCTGCGCCACGCGTCCGAGGTGACCGGCACCGACATGACCTTCTCGGTCTTCGTGCCCGATCATGCCGAAGGCGCGAAACTGCCGGTGGTGTGGTACCTGTCGGGCCTGACCTGCACGCACGCCAATGTCACCGAAAAGGGCGATTTCAGGCGCGCCTGTGCCGAGCTTGGCCTGATCCTGGTCGCGCCCGATACCAGCCCCAGGGGCGAGGGCGTGGCGGATGACCCGGAAGGTGCCTATGATTTCGGTCTCGGCGCGGGCTTCTATGTCGATGCGACCGAGCAGCCGTTCGCGCAGCATTACAAGATGTGGAGCTATATCACCGAGGAACTGCCGGAGATCATCGGCGACTGCTTCCCGGCGGACATGGCGCGCCAGTCGATCATGGGGCATTCGATGGGCGGCCATGGTGCGCTGACGATCGGCCTGACCCATGCCGAGCGTTTCCGCGCGGTTTCGGCCTTCGCGCCGATCGTCGCGCCTTCGCAGGTGCCCTGGGGCGTCAAGGCGCTGACCGGTTATCTGGGCGAGGATCGCGCAGCCTGGCGCAAGCACGATGCCGTCGCGCTGATCGAGGATGGCGCGCGCGTTCCGGCGCTGCTGGTCGATCAGGGCGATGCCGACAGCTTCCTGGACGAACAGCTGAGGCCGCAGCTGCTGGAGGCGGCATGTGCACAGGCGGGCATCGATCTCACGCTGCGCCTGCAGCCGGGCTATGACCACAGCTATTATTTCATCTCCACCTTCATGGAGGATCACCTGCGCTGGCATGCCGCGCGGCTGAAGGATTGAGTATCGGTCCGGCGCTGGCCAATCAGGGCTGTATGGTGACGCTTGCGGTACCGCTCGCCCAGACCGGCAGATACAGCCCTGCGCCTGCCGCCTGGAGCTGGCCGGTCTTAGCGCGCTTGAGCTCGGCCCGGATGATCAGGTCGCCGGTGCGCTTGGTCTCGATCGCGCGGTCGATCTTGCCCAGCAGTTCGGCATAATCGCGCTCGAAATTCTGCGCCAGCAGATCGGCGACCATCGGCGCGACGCCGGGGGCGTTGATCAGCTCAAGGATCAGGTCGCCGCCGGTCATGTCGGTGGTGCCGGTGACCTCCAACTGGTCGAAGCCGACCCGGCGCGAATCCTCGGCATTGACCGGCTTGGCTGTCATCCACACCGTGCCCGATGTCGGCGTCTTGCTGCCGCGTTCGTGCGCGCTGAAGGTCAGGCCGACCGCGATCCTGCCGCCGGTGGTGCCATAGATGGTGGCCGCCTTGAATGTCGCGTCGACCGGGTTGAGCCCCGGCACCACGAACGGACGGCGCGATCGCTTGCGCAGCGCCTCGATCAGCACCGGCTCCAGCGCACGATAGTCACCAAAAACGGGCAGGAAGAAGCTGAGCGCGCCGGTCTGTGCCTCAAGCGGCTGCATCGGCGGAAGCCTGGTCGGCTTGCGCGGGCGTGGGCGGTGGCCGACATAGGTTTCGGTGAGCGCCCGCATCCCCAGCTTCAGCCGCAACCGCCCCTGTGCAATCTCGTACCCGCCATATTGCAGCGCGCGCGGGGTGATGCGCATCCACACTTCCGGATTGCGTTCGTTCAGCACCACCGAGGTGAAGGCCGAGCCCCAGGCCTTTTCGATCTGGCGGCGCAGTTCCAGCCGGCCCAGCTGGCCCGGCAGCTCGCGCTCCAGCTTCGCCACTACCGGCGCCAGCTCGCGCTCGGCGGCCTGGGTAAAGCGGATCTTCTGGCCCAGAAACTCGATATGCGGTTCGGTGGTCCATGCATAGCTGAGGTCGAGCGTACCGCGCGGGGTCCAGTCGCGCGCGATGTCGAGCCGGATATCGGCATGCACCATCGCCCGCGCGGTCGCGGTCTCGCGCTTGAGCAGCCCCGCAATATCCTCGGCGCGGACCACGGCGGTGATCGGGATGGACAGGCGGATGCGCTGGCCGGACCCGGCCACCGCGATCCGTCCACGCGTCACCTCGCCGACGATTCGGCACTTGATCTTGGGTGTCTTGACCTTGGCAATGCCCAGATCGAGCTTCTCGCTGGCGACGCAGATCTGGTCCTTCTGGTCGATGCTCCACAAGCGGCGCGGCACTTGCCGCTCCATCGCGCGGGCCAGATTGCCCAGGTCCGCCTCCACCGGCACCGAAACGATCGAGGCCTGGGGCGGGATGGTGATCGCATCATCGGTGCGCGGCGGACGGCCTTCATCGCGCCAGCCGCCGCAGCCGGTGAGCAGGCCCGCCAGCAGCAGCGCGACAGCAGCCAGGGCGCGAGATCGCATCGCTCAGCTGCTCGCCACGACCATGCCGTCGATGCGCAGCGTCGGCACATTCACGCCATAGCGAAATTCCAGGTCATCCGCCGGGATGAGCGCAGCAAACATGTCCTTGAGATTGCCGGCAATCGTGATTTCGCTGATCGGCTCGGCCAGCTGCCCGTCGCGGATGATGAAACCGCTCGCGCCGCGGCTGTAATCGCCGGTCACGCCATTGACGCCCATGCCGATCAGCTGGGTGACATAGATGCCGGTCTGGATATCGGCCATCAGGGCTTGCGGGCTTTGCGTTCCCGCTGCCATGTGCACGTTGCTCGACCCGGTCGAGGGCGCCCCGCTGATGCCGCGCGCGGCATGGCCGGTCGGCGCTTCGCCCAGCTGCCGGGCAGAGGCGCTGTCCATCATCCAGCCGGTGAGCACGCCCTGGTCGATCAGCCGCCACGGCGCGGTGGGCAGGCCCTCGCCATCAAAGGCGCGCGAGCGCTGGCCGCGCGGGCGCAGCGGATCATCGATGATGCTGACCATCGAATCGAACACCGGCTTGCCGCGCCGGTCGAGCAGGAAGCTGGTCTTGCGGGCAATCGCCCCGCCAGAGATCGCGCCAAGCAGCGATCCGATCAGCGATCCGCCGGCGCGCTTGTCATAAATGACCGGCATCGGCCCGCTGGCGATCCTGCCCTGGCCCAGCCGTTCCACCGCGCGCTCACCGGCGCGGCGGCCGACATCCTCGGTCGATTCGAGATCGACCAGAAAGCGCGTGCTGTGCGAGGCCGAATCGCGCTCCATCTGTCCGTCGCGCGCAGCCAGCACGCTCGCGGCGATGCCATAGCGGCTGCCGCCATAGCTGCCGGAAAAGCCGTGGCTGGTCGCAAGCGCCATCACCGAACGCACCGCGCTGGCCGATCCGCCCTCGCTGTTGGTGACCCCGGCCACCGCGCGCGCGGCATCTTCGCAGGCGAGCGCCAGTTCGCGCAAGCGCGCCGGATCGGGATCACCGCCATCGTCGAGTTCGAGATCGGGCAGCAGCCCGCGCATCAGCCGCTCTTCGGGGGCCAGGCCTGCATAGGCATCTTCGGGGGCGAGGCGCGCCATGGCCACCGCGCGCTCGGCAAGCGTGGCCAGACCCTGGGGGCTGACATCCGCGCCCGAGACGCTGGCCGACTGTTTCCCGTGGAACACGCGCAGGCCGATCGCCGCGCTTTCGGAACGCTGCACATCCTCCAGCGCGCCCAGCCGCATCTGCACATCGGTCGAGGCATCGCAGGCAAAGACGGCGTCGGCGGCGCTTGCGCCTGCTGCCATCGCGCGGGCGACAAGATCGTGCGCCAGGTCTCTGGCTTGGTCGGGGGTCTGCATCAGCCGCGTTTAGGCCGCTGACAGGCCATGGTCAATTCAGCCGACAGTTTCAGGCAGCAGCGTCAGGCGAGCGCGGCAATGCCCTTGACCAGAGCAACGAAGCCGAAGGGAAAGCCGATCGCGAACAGCCAGATGCCCAACCGGTCGCCGCGAAAGCGCGCCGCCAGCGTCTCTTCGGAAGCGCCGCTGCGCGCCAGCCCCTGCCAGCGCCGTTCGACGCGGCGGCAAAGCGGAATGACGATGCCGACCAGCGCGATCAGGCCCAGATAGGGCAGAATCGACGCACCCTCGCCCCGGATCGCCTCCATCACCACGAAGATCTGCAGACCGGTATAGACCAGCAGCGCATAGGCTACATGGTTGCTGATCCGCCTTTCCCAGACGCTTTCGGGCGTCACCGGCCGGACGATCGTGGTGTTGTAGCGAGCGGCCTCGAACCGCTTCTCGAGTGCATTGGGCATATGCGTTCCCCTGCCTTGCCAATGCAGGCCCCACCCCTGCATTTGGGGGGAGTGTGTCACTGACATGACAGCTTGGCAAGGGGCGTTAACTGCGACGCCTACGCCCTGATTCACCCCCTCAAGCCGTGATGCCTTCCGCCTTGCGGAGGGCCTTGCGATCAAGCTTGCCGATCAGCGTCTTGGGCAGCGATTCGCGGATATCGACCGCGATGACGCGTTCGTGCTTGCCGATCTGGGGGTTGAGCCAGGCCATCAGCGCCGGCCCATCGACCTGTGCATCATCCTGCAATGCCACGAATGCCTTGGGGCTTTCGCCGCGATAGCTGTCGGGCACGCCGATCACCAAAGCCTCCTTCACTGCCGGGTGGCGGTACAGCACTTCCTCGATCTGGCTGGGAAAGACCTTGAAGCCGCCCACCGCGATCATGTCCTTGATGCGGTCGACGATGCGGATATAGCCATCCTCGTCGATCTGGCCGACATCGCCGGTGCGCAGAAACTCGCCGATGAACACCTCGGCATCGGCATCGGGCCGGTTCCAGTAACCGCGCATCACCTGCGGCCCGGCGAAGATGATCTCGCCTGGTTCGCCTGGGGCGACATCCTTGGTCGGATCCTCCTTGTCGACCAGCCGTACCAGCGTGCCGGGCAGCGGCTGGCCGATCGTGCCGGGCTTGTTCAGCGCCTCATAGGGGTTGGTCGAGACGACGCCGCTGCTTTCGGTCAGGCCATAGCCTTCGACGACGTTCGCGCCGGTAACATGCTCGAACCGCGCCTTGACCTCTGCGGCAAGCGGCGCCCCGCCCGAGATGCAGGCGCGCAAGGACGCGAAATCGGTATTGGCGATTTCCGGATTGTCGAGCAGCGCCTGGTACATGGTCGGCACACCGGGCAGCGCGGTCACCTTGGTGCGGGTGATCGCCTTCAGCGCCGCCGCCGCCTCGAAGCGCGGCAGCATCACGATCTCGCCGCCATTCAGCACGGTGCGGTTGAGCACGCAGGTATTGGCGAAGACGTGGAAAAAGGGCAGCACGCCCAGAATACGGTCATGCTCGCTGCTGTTGCGCGGGTCGATGGCGTTGACTTGGCGCGCATTGGCCGACAGGTTCTGGTGGCTCAGCATCGCGCCCTTGGGCGTGCCGGTGGTGCCGCCGGTATATTGGAACAGCGCAATGTCGCGCTCCGCATCGATCGGCACCGGCGCATATTGGCCGTCATTGGCGATCAGCTTCGAGAAACGCGTGATGCGCGGGTCATTGGGGACGGTTGCTGTTTCCTGGCCCTTGAACAGGCGGAAGAGCAGCGACTTGACGGGCGGGAGCCCTCCTGCGACCGATCCGACCACCAGCCGCTCCAGCTTCGACTTGTCGAGCACCTTGAGCGCGGTGGGCAGCAGCGCGGCGGCGGACAGCGTGAACAATATGGTCGTTCCGCTGTCCTCGACCTGATGCGCCAGTTCATCGACGGTATAGAGCGGCGAGAAATTGACCACGGTCGCCCCCGCCGCCATCGCGCCATAATAAGCCGCGACATAATGCGGCACATTGGGCAGGAAAAGGCCGATCCGGTCGCCCTTGCCCAGCCCCATCGCCTGCAGCCCCTTGGCGACGCGGGCCACGCCCCTGGCGACCTCGTCATAGCCATATTTGCGGCCCATGAAATCGAGCAGCGGCGCTGTCCCCTTGCGCTTGGCGGAGGCGAAGAACATCTCCGGCAACGCCAGCGGCGGGAACTTCTGATCCCAGGCGCAGGGGTGGTTGTAATGCGTCTTCCAGATCGGCGCGGCCTCATCGGCAGCGGCGGAAGCAAGGGGCGAAGCGGAGGCGGCAGCGTCTGTCATTGACATCACTGTAAATAAGCCATGCGCGCCAGACAAGATGCTTGCCATTCAACCCGTCGATAGCGCTCGATAGATTGGGTCAATCGCCAGCATCGCCCTTGCATCGCGGCGCGGCTTTGCTAGGCGCTTGCCGCATGACCGCGTACAAACCCGGAGACCCCGTATCGGTGCGGCGGCTTTATGGCCGTCAGCAGAATCACAAGCTGCGCCTGGGCCAGGCGGAGCTGGTGGAAAAGCTGTTGCCGCAGATCAGCGTGCCCGAAGACGGTGAGATCAGCGCGCGCCGCCTGTTCGGCGATGATCGCCCGCTGCATTTCGAGATCGGCTTCGGCGCGGGCGAGCATATGGCCTATCGCGCCGACATGCTGCCCGATCACGGCTTTATCGGGGCAGAACCGTTTCTCAACGGCGTGGTCGGCGCGCTGCAGCATGTGCGCGAACAGCACCTGCCCAACGTCCGGCTGCATATGGGCAATGCCATCGACGTGCTGGAGCGCGTGCCCGACGGCGCGCTGAGCTTCGTCTATCTGCTCCACCCCGATCCCTGGCCCAAGGCGCGCCACGCCAAGCGCCGGATGATGAACTCCGGCCCGGTCGACCTGATCGCCGCCAAGCTGAAGCCCGGCGGCGAATTCCGCTTCGGCACCGACCACCCGATCTATGTCGCGCACGCGATGATGGTGATGGATGGCCACCCCGCCTTCGACTGGCTGTGCGAGCGCCCGAAGGATTTCCTCACCCGCCCCGGCGGCTGGCCCGAAACGCGCTACGAGGCCAAGGCCCGCGCGCAGGGTCATGAGGTCTGGTACTTCCGCTACCGCAAGCGCTGATCGGCCGCGCGGGCGTGGCCCGCGTGAGCGCGAAAAATTCGGTTATCCGTTTCTGCCAAGCTGGGCCTGGGTCCTGGCCCGATCTGCTGCGCCCCGATGGTGCTGGACGCCGCGTAGGCTGCGGGCCTTGACGTGCAATATGGAAGCAATTACTTTCCTTATTACCACTCCCGCTTGCATCGGATGCTTCCGCCATGATCCAGGACCTGCCTTTCCTCGCGCCTTCCCGCCCGCAGCGCCGGATGCAGCCGCTATCCGCCCTGCGCCACTTCCGCGCGCTGATGCGCGATGCCGAGGATACAGCACAGGTCTTCCACATGGCCGAATGCCTGCCCAACCGCAGCATGCGGCAGATTGCAGAGCGCTTCTGCCTGAGCGCCGAGGGACGGGCACGGATGCACTCCGAGCCGAGGCTTGCGGACATACTCGACGATCATGACACGCTGCTTCGCCATGGCCAGCACAGCGTCGCTCATGCCTATGTCAGCTTCATGCGCTCCGAAGGTCTGTCGGCGGTCGGGCTGGTCGAGGCGAGCAGGCTGCAGGATCAGGTGATCCATGCCGACCAGCTCGACTGGTTCAACGATCGCCTGCGCGACACGCATGATCTGGCGCATGTGCTGACCGGCTATGGCCGCGACCCGCTGGGCGAGCAGTGCGTGCTGGGCTTTACCAGCGGCCAGTATCGCGACTGGACCGAGACCATCATCGCCTGGGCAGGAGCTGGTGAATTCGCGCTGCGGCTGCGGTGCGATGCGCCGTTTGTCGGCGCGGTGGCCGAGGCGCGTCGGCGTGGCCGGGCGGCGCAGGCGATCTTCCGCCAGGATATCCGCGCGCTGCTGGCCGAGCCGTTGGACCGGGCGCGGGCGCGCATGGGGCTGGGCGAACCACTGGTCTATCGCCAGGCCCATGCCCGGCTGCGCGCTGCGGGGATCGACCCCTATCGCATCGGCGGCCCGGCCAAGCCGGTTGCGGCAGCGGCCTGAGCCTTGCTCCCCTGCGCCGGCAGCGCCGGGTTCAACCGGGCAGGTGCGGTGCCAGCAGATCGTGCAGCATCCGCTTGAGCTCGCCGATCAGCAGTTCGGCGCTGGCCGGATGGTCCGCCTTGAGCGCGAGGTCGATCAGACGTCCCGATATTTCGATCACGATCTGGGCGATGATGCCCAGCCGATGCGGGTCTACCGCCAGGCCCAAGGCGGCCAGCGCTTCGGCCACGTCGCTCTCGAACAATGCGACATTGCGGTCGTCCACCTCACGCAGTTGCGGCGACACCTGGCAGGCGGCGCGCAGCACGCTGTAGCTGGGGCTGTCGCTGGCGCCCCGGTAAAAGCCGTCGATCATCCGGTCGATCGCGCAGCGCCAGTCGTCCCCCGCCTTGAGCAGGCGCAGATTGCCGACCCAGTCGCGCTCGCGCGCGTTCGACCGGTCGATCAGCTCGACCAGGATCGCCCATTTGTTGGGAAAATAGCGATAGATAGCGCGAACGCCGACACCTGCGCGCTCGGCCAGAACATTGGTGTTGAAGCCGTCCACGCCCTGCTCGACGAGCAGCAGCTCGGCTTCCTCCAGCACCCGCTGCATCGTTTCGCGGCTGCGGGTCTGTTGCGGCTGCTTGCGCGGGATCAGGTCGACATCAGGCATGGCTGCAGTTTAGCAGCCCTGGGCCGCCGGGTGCAACTTCATGCCCGATCGGGCGCAGCGATCGAGGGTCCGGGCCTCAGTCTTGTTCAGCGTGCCGCAGGCAGACGGCGTCGCCCCAGCAACCGCTTTTTCGCGCGCTGGACCGATGCGCGGTTTGCCACGCGGATTTCAGCGCGCAAGGCCTTGCCGAAGCCGCTGCGTTGCCGCCGAGCCCGCAGCACAGCGCGCGCGGCCTTCACCCATTTGCGCCGGACCGGCGGTGGGCTTGCAGGTGCCTCGGGGGCCGGTGCGGCCATCGGCTTGGCCTTGCTTGCAGCGCGGGATTTGCTCTCTGCAAGGGCGTGCGTACCCGAGCGTCCGCGCCCGCGCAGCGCTGAGCGGCGCTCCGAACTGGTGATTCGGCCCATCAGCTTGGCCCGTTGCCAGGGATGATATCGATGACCTGCGTTTCCGGTTGTGGGTAACGCGGCGGATACGCTCTGCGCGTCCGCATCGATAGGGGCTGCTCGTGCCCGTCTGCACGTCGGCCCCGGTAGGAATGGATCATTTGCGCCCCGCTCAAGTTAGCGAGGACTATTAAAATCAAGAATCGTATACTGTCAATGCTGCACTGCGCAAATCACAGCTGTGATACGCTATTTTCTACGCATCCGGCGCGCGCGAGAGCACAACATCTCGATAATAGAGGCACATCATCGTGGCAGCCTCGCGCCGCAGCAGGTCTGCAGTGGGGGAATCGTCCGCCATGATTTCGGTCACCGCATTGTTGACGATCGAGGTCAGAAGCGCGGCCCCTTGCACCCGTTCGCGGTCGATCTTCGGAAAATCCTTTGCCACCTCGTCATAGATGACGTCGATAATCTCGCGCGAGGCGCGCCTGCGCAGCTCCTGCAGCACCGGCACCGCGCTCATCGCCCGGTAAACCCAGGCACCGCCCGGATGCGACAGGACGACGTCGCGCAGCTTGTCGAGCAACTCGGAAAAGGTCCGCCTCTCGAATTCGAGATTGCTGCCGATCGCAAATTCCTCGCTCTGCAGCCAGGCAATCACGAGCGCGTTTTCCGCAGCAATCAGGCGGCGGCCCATCTCGCTGAGTATGGCGTATTTATTGGGAAAATAACGATAAAGCGCAGGCGGTGTCAGGCCTGCACGTTCGGCAATCATGTTGGTGGACAGCCGCTCTATACCCACTTCGGGCAGCAATTCTCCCGTTGCCTGGATGATCAGTTCATACGTCGCGCGGGCACGGTCCTGCGAGGGGGTAAGCTTCGGATCAAGCTCAACCGATTGGCCACTATACGGCGGCATCCTGTCGTCTCCGTCAATCTTTATGGGTTGCGGCCAAGGGGGAGATCGCTACCACCCGGTGCCCAACGCCGGTAGGATGCCAGCAAGTGCCTGTTCAATCTAGAAATAATACGGCCATTCTGGATTCAAAATAGTGATCGCTAGATTCCAGCGGCACCTACCCGGCTCGCACGGCGTCGATCAGCGACGATTTCGTGCGGATAACGCAGCCAGCGTTCAGAGCGACAGCTTCTTGAACACCGGCTCAGGGATTGTCCGGATGATCGCCATGACCAGCCGCCAGCGGCCCAGCGTGTAGATCACGTCGCGCTTTTTCCCGTGCGCCTGGATGATCGCGCCCGCCACCTGCTCGGGCTCGGCCGTCATCACCGGCGGCAGCTTCATGCCCGCTGTCATCTGCGTGCGGACAAAGCCGGGCTTGACCGTCATCACGTGCAGCCCGGTTTTGGCATGGGCATTGCGCAGGCCTGAAAGAAGCGCGGTGAACCCGGCCTTGGCCGAGCCATAGACGAAATTCGATGCACGCCCGCGTTCGCCCGCGACCGAGCTGATGCCGATGATGCACCTGCCGGGCACGCCCGCCATGCGCCGGGCAGCAGCGAGCAGATAGCGCGCGGGGCCGTTATAGTTGCTGTCCATCACGGCTTGTGCCGCCGCATCGTCCGCCGCCGATTGCGCCTGATCGCCCAGCAGCCCGGCCACCATCACCACCGTGCCTGGCACCACGCCGAGGCTATCGAAAAAGCTGTCCGCTGCGCCATCGGTGACATCGAAGCTCACCGCGCGGACCTTGGCCCCGGTGCGCAGCGCCAGGTCGGTCGCATCGGCGCTGATATCGCCGCGCGCGGCCAGGATGACCTCGCAGCCCTTGGCGGCATAGCCACGCGCCAGCGCACGCCCGATATCCGAACGCGCACCCAGGATGAGGACGGGGGAAGCAATCATCGTCAAAGGCCCAATCGTTGCGAGAGAAGCGAGGAAAAGCGCTGGTCGAGACCATGGCGCGCACGCAGGTCCCGGAATTCCTGCAGCCGTGGATAGCCCTGTTCCAGCATGGCGGGCGACATCCGGGCATCCTTGGTGAGGTACACGCGCCCGCCATGTTCGGCGGTGATCGCGTCGAGCCGCTCCAGCAGCGCGAGATTTTCAGGAGTCGCGGGGAAATCGAGCGCCAGCGTATAGCCCGGCATCGGGAAGCTCAGCATCCCGAACGATTGCGGCCCCATGCGCTTGAGCACCGCGAGGAACGACCCGGCGCCGGCGGCCGAAATCGCCTCGAGCAGGCGGCGCAGGCCCATAGCGCTCGATGCCAGCGGCAGCACGCACTGATATTGCACAAAGCCGCGCCGCCCATAGATGCGGTTCCAGTCGGCCAGCGCATCGAGCGGATAGAAATACGGGTCGAGCGCGACAAGCGCCTCGCCGGGGCGCTGCATCGCGTAATAGAGCTGGTTGAATGCGCGCACGTTGAAGCCGCTGAGCGCAAAGCCGGGAAAGTTGATCGGCACCGTTCTGGGCTTGCGCATTGGCCGGGCCAGCGGCGCGGCACGGCGCTCCGATCCGAGTTCGCCCGCGCGCGCATGTTCGGCGAGCAATATCGCCGATCGGCCCAGATCGCGCCCGCGCGCCATGCAGTCGATCCAGGCGACCGAATAGGTCCAGCCTTGCGACTGTTCGAACAGCGCCAGCGCTGCATCCAGATCGCCTGCGCGGAGCGTGCGCTGGCGCATCCAGGCGCTCTCGATCTTCAGCATGCTGAACGCCGCGCGCACGATCACGCCGGTCAGCCCCATGCCACCGCAGGTCGCGGCGAACAGATCGGCATTTTCGGTCCCGGAGCAGCGCAGCACCCGGCCATCGCCAGGGTCAAGGTCCAGCCAGAGCAGGTGATCGCAGAACGAGCCTGCGCCATGGTGGTTCTTGCCGTGCACGTCGCTGGCGATCATGCCGCCCAGCGTCACCAGCCGCGTGCCTGGCGTCACCGGCGCGAACCATCCGCGCGGCACGAACGATGCGACGAGGTCGGAAAGCATCACGCCGGCCTCGCAGACCAGCATGCCTGTGTCCTCATCGAACGCGATCAGCCGGTCGAGGCGGCGCATGTCGATGGTGGCATCGGGGTTCAGGCTGGCATCGCCATAGGAGCGGCCATTGCCGCGCGCGATCGTCTGCGGCAGCGGTGCCAGCGCTTCGTGCAGCGCCTCGGGCGTTGCAGGCTGCCACACCGTGCATTCGCGCACCGGATAGCGCCCCCAGCCCGCGAGCGGCAGGCTATACGGCATCAGCTGTGCCTTGCCTGGGTGAAGACGAAGCGGCGGTCGAGCCGGTATTTGACCAGATAGCCGATGGCGAGCCCCGTGACTGCACCGGCTTCGCGCGCGAAATGGCTGTGCCAGATCAGCCAGGCGGCGCTCTCGAACCCCCAGAAGATCAGCGTGGTGACGATGCCGGTGGCGGCATAAAGGCCGAACGTGCCCGCCTCTCCGGCGCGGTCGTGCCTGGCTCCGGCAAAAATCCAGGTCTTGTCGAGCGCATATTTGACCAGCAGCCCGACCAGCGTGCCCGCCGCCAGCGCCACCAGCAATCCCGTGGGCAGCGCGGCGAGGACAACCCGCTGCGTCGCCAGGTTGGCGAGCGTCGCGAGGATTGCAAATCCGGCATAGGACAGGATCAGCATGATCCCGGTCATGCCACCGCTCCGGCTAGTGCGAGCAGCCCCACCACCGCGCCGCAGGCCAGGCTGATCCGGTCGCGCATAGCGAAGACGACCGGATCGTCATGCATCTGCCCGCGATGGGTGAGCAGCGCGACGCGGTTGGTCCAGAACAGCAGCACCAGGCACACCCCCCAGAGGAATTCGGGATGGCGGTACAGCATCTGCACCGGCTCCGAATTGGCATAGAGCGCCAGCACGAGCACCGATACCAGCCCCGACGATACCATGATATTGCCGACAATGGCGCGGTCGTCGACATGATAGCCGCGCCCTGCGGCCATCACCTTGCCCGATGCGGCGCCATCGACCAGCTCGGCATAGCGCTTCACCGCGGCGAGCGAAAAGAAGAAGAAGGTCGAAAAGGCGAGCAGCCAGAGCGATGAGGGGATCGCGGTGGCAGCGCTGCCTGCCAGGACGCGCAGGGTGTACAGCACCGCCAGCGTGCAGATATCGACCATCGCCAGGCGCTTGAGCTTCACCGAATAGAGCACCGTGACAACGGCATAGACCAGCAGCACGCCGAACAGCTGCAATCCGCCCGCAAGCGCCGTGAGCGCGCCAGCCGCGCCCAGAGCGGGCACCATCCACGTCCCGTGGATCAGCCGCACGCGACCCGAGGCAAAGGGCCGCTGGCACTTGCGCGGATGCGCGCGATCGGCTGACAGGTCGAGCAGGTCGTTGAGAATATAGGTGGCAGACGCGACCAGGCTGAACGCGACAAAGGCGAGCACCGCCTGCAGCGCCGTCACCAGGTCCAGCGCGTGCGCGGCGAGCATCGGCAGGAAGACGAGCACGTTCTTCAGCCACTGATGCGGCCGCATGGCTTCAAGATAATCGCGCAAGTGCGCGCGGCGCGCAGGCAGGTGCGTCGCATCGGCAACCAGCGCCTCGACCTTCGCCTGAAAGGCCTTGCTGGGGTTGATGGTCACGGCAGCGGCTGCACCCTGCCATACCGCAAAGTCGGCCGGAGCATCGCCGATATAGCTATATCCCGCCGGCCCGAATTTCTCCTCGAGCAAGGCCGCCTTCCGGCTGCCAGTGAGGTTGATGCCGTCGGACGAACCATAAGC
Organism: Blastomonas sp. SL216; assembly: GCA_026625625.1. Classification (NCBI taxonomy): domain Bacteria; kingdom Pseudomonadati; phylum Pseudomonadota; class Alphaproteobacteria; order Sphingomonadales; family Blastomonadaceae; genus Blastomonas; species Blastomonas sp. SL216. The sequence continues at coordinate 2,915,687 of CP113055.1, read as the reverse complement.
GCAGTCGAACAGGCCCAGATGTCCGGCCACCGCATCGGCCATGGCCTGTGTCGCCCCCGTCACCAGCGCCACCCGGCCGCCGCGTTCGCGCCATTGCTCGATCATCTCGAGCACTTCGGGGTTATAGGGCAGGCGTGCAGGATCGATCCGGCTGATCTCGCCCAGCTTCTGCTTGAGCGCGACCCGCCCCCTGAAAAGCGTACGCAACGCCTCCAGCGGCGTGTGCCATTGCACTGACCAGGCGGCCCAGAAATTCTCGAGCAGGGTATCGGTGCGGATCAGCGTATCGTCGAGATCCACCACGAGCGTCAGCTTGGCAGGATTCCAGTTGGCGATGCTCATCATTACCCCCATGCCGCGCCAAGCTTCGCGCAGGCCTGCTGATCGCCGCCATCTAAGTGCACGAAGGCTTAAATATGGTTAACAACTTGCTTCTTGTGGCCTCGCGACTCTGATCCGGGCGCTGCGTCCGGCGGCGAACCGAGGGCCATCGCGCCCGCGCCGCGCCCGATATTCGCAATTTGACGTTGCAGGCCTACTCGCTTAGGGCGCTTGCCACTCGAGAGCAGGGTGTGGAGCTTATCCTGACATGAAGATTGCGATGATTGGTTCGGGCTATGTAGGCCTGGTGTCTGGCGCCTGTTTTGCGGATTTCGGGCATGACGTGGTGTGCGTGGACAAGGATCCGGCGAAGATCGCGTCGCTGCTGGCGGGCGTGATGCCGATTTACGAGCCGGGGCTGGACAATCTGGTGGCGGCCAATGTGAAGGCTGGGCGGCTGTCGTTTTCGACCGATCTGCCGACGAGCGTCGCTGATGCCGATGCGGTGTTCATCGCGGTGGGCACGCCTTCGCGCCGGGGCGATGGCTTTGCGGACCTGAGCTATGTGCGCGATGCCGCGCGCGAGATCGGCTTGTCGATCCGCAAACGCTGCGTCGTCGTCACCAAGTCGACCGTGCCGGTGGGCACCGGCGACGAGGTCGAGAAGATCATCCGCCAGGCCGCGCCGGATGCCGATTTCGAGGTCGTCTCGAACCCCGAATTCCTGCGCGAGGGTGCCGCGATCGGCGATTTCAAGCGGCCCGACCGCATCGTCGTGGGCACCGAGACCGAATGGGCGCGCGATTACATGCGCGAGATCTACCAGCCGCTGTTCCTCAACGAATCGCCGATCCTGTTCGTCTCGCGCCGCACGTCGGAAGTGATCAAATATGCCGCCAACGCGTTCCTGGCGACCAAGATCACCTTCATCAACGAGATGGCCGATCTGTGCGAGAAGGTGGGGGCCAACGTCCAGGACGTCTCGCGCGGGATCGGGCTCGATGGCCGGATCGGGTCGAAGTTCCTGCACGCAGGGCCGGGCTATGGCGGCAGCTGCTTCCCCAAGGACACGCTGGCGCTGATGAAGACCGCGCAGGACCATGAGGCGCCGCTGCAGATCGTGGAAGCCGTGGTGCGGGTCAACGACCTGCGCAAGCGCGCAATGGCGCGCAAGGTGATCGCGGCGATGGGCGGCAGCGTCGAGGGCAAGCGCATCGCGCTGCTGGGCCTGACGTTCAAGCCCAATACCGATGACATGCGCGATGCGCCCGCGATCGTGATCGCGCAGGGGCTGGTCGATGCAGGGGCGCACGTGACCGCGTTCGACCCCGAGGGCATGGAGGCCGCCGCCGCGCTGATGCCCGATGTCGAGATGGCGCAAGGCAGCTATGAAGCGTTGCAGGACGCCGATTGCGCGGTGATCGTCACCGAATGGGACGTGTTCCGCGCGCTCGACCTGCCCCGCGTCCTCAAGACCATGCGCGGCAACACGCTGGTCGACCTGCGCAACATCTACAAGCCCGAGCAGATGAAGGCCGCCGGCTTCGAATATGCCAGCGTCGGACGCTGATAGCGGCGCAAATACGGTGATGGCAGGCGATACGGTCTGACCTGCGCCAAAATTGTTGCACTGGTTTGTTGCATTGCACCAAATTAAGTGGCAAACGGCGACCTTCGTTTTGCACGCGGGTCGCATCGCATCGCAACGCTTCCGGCCATCCGCCGGAGGTTAACCCAATGCATCGAGAGCTCGGGACATGTTGATGGCCACCAGGCAGGCTCAGCGCTCCACCGTCGGCTTTGCGGCTGTCCGTTCGCTGCGGTTGCAGACAATCATCGCGCTGGCTCTGGCCGTCTTTTTGCCGGTCCTGATCTATTTCAACGAAAACCCGCTGCTGATCATGCGAAGCCATACCGGCTTCAACACGCTGGTCGGGGCGAGCATCGCGACCTTTGCCGCCTATTTCATGGCGCATCGGGTGACCGCTTTTCCCGGTACCAGCCAGCTCAGCTACATCCTGCCCACCTATGCCATCAGCTATGGCGCGGTGGCGGCTGTCATCCTGATGGGCCGTTTTCCGTATAGCGCGACCATCCTGCTGATCAATTTTGCCGCCACCACCGGCGTGCAGATTCTGGTTTCGGTGCTCGCCGAGCGGCAGATCGGCTTTGAACTTTTCGTCGTGCCGGGCGGACGCGTCGCGCAGCTCAATGGCGTCGACGGGCTGGATACCGCGCTGCTCAGCGCACCCTCGGTCCCGCGCGCCAAGCGTGCCATTCTGGTGGCCGACCTGCATCATGACCATTGCGACGATTGGGAGCGGGCCATTGCCGAGGCGACGCTGCGCGGCATTCCGGTCTATCACTACAAGCAGGTTCTGGAGAGCCTGACCGGCAAGGTGCGAATCGAGCACATGTCGGAGAACATGTTCGGCTCGCTGCTGCCCAGCCTGAACTATGCGCGGACCAAGCGCGCGGTCGATGTGATCGTGACCTTGCTGCTGCTGCCGTTCCTGGCGCTGCCGATGGCGCTGGTGGCGATTGCCATCCGGCTCGAATCGCCCGGCCCGGCGCTGTTCCTGCAATCGCGCATGGGCTATCGCGGCACGCCCTTCAAGGTGATCAAGTTCCGTACGATGCGCTGCGAGGACCCTGCCAAGAAGGCCGATGCCCGCGATGCGGCGATGACCAAGAAGGACGATGACCGCATTACCCGGCTCGGCCGCTTCCTGCGTCGTACGCGCATCGACGAGCTGCCGCAGCTGTTCAACGTCCTGCGGGGCGAAATGAGCTGGATCGGTCCGCGGCCCGAGGCGATTGCGCTGTCGGAATGGTATGAAGGCGAGCTGCCTTTCTATTCCTACCGGCATATCGTCCGCCCGGGCATTACCGGCTGGGCACAGGTCAATCAGGGCCATGTGACCAATCTTGACGACATCAGCGCCAAGCTTCAGTTCGACTTTTATTATATCAAGAACTTCTCGTACTGGCTTGATGTGCTCATCGTGTTTCGGACCATCATGGTCATGCTCAATGGGTTTGGTGCAAAATAAGGGGGTCGGCGGTCGTCCGGTTTGACGGGGCAAACGCAATGGGCGGGGGGCTGCTGTCGGTACAGCACAAGTGCTTGAAACCGGGAATGCCAGCCGCTAAGGGCTTTGCCGCGGTCGCTCGTGCCGAAAAAATTGGGGCTTGGCCAACCTTCAGGCCAATCGTGGGATATCAATGACAAAAACAGCTCTTATTACCGGCGTTACCGGCCAGGATGGCGCCTATCTCGCTCAGCTGCTTCTCGAAAAAGGCTATATCGTCCACGGTCTGAAGCGCCGGTCGTCCTCGTTCAACACGGGTCGCATCGAGGATATCTACGAGGATCCCCATCTCGAGAATTCGCGTTTCCACCTGCATTATGGCGACATGACGGACAGCACCAACCTGATCCGCATCGTCCAGGAAACCCGGCCCGACGAAATCTACAACCTCGCCGCACAGAGCCATGTGCAGGTGAGCTTCGAAACGCCGGAATATACCGCCAATGCCGATGGCATCGGCACGCTCCGCATCCTTGAGGCAATCCGCATCCTGGGCATGGAAAAAACTTGCCGCTTCTATCAGGCATCGACGTCCGAGCTTTATGGCCTGGTGCAGGAAGTGCCGCAGCGCGAAACGACCCCGTTCTATCCGCGCTCGCCTTATGCGGCTGCCAAGCTCTATTCCTACTGGATCGTGGTGAACTATCGCGAAGCTTATGGCATGCACGCTTCCAACGGCATCCTGTTCAACCATGAAAGCCCGCTGCGCGGCGAAACCTTCGTCACGCGCAAGATCACGCGGGCCGCGGCCGCGATCAAGCTGGGCAAGCAGAAGAAGCTGTATCTCGGCAATCTGGACGCCAAGCGCGACTGGGGCCATGCGCGCGAATATGTGCGCGGCATGTGGCTGATGCTGCAGCAGGAAACGCCCGACGATTATGTGCTGGCGACCGGCGAGACCACCGAAGTGCGCAAGTTCGTCGAATGGGCGTTCGAGGATGTCGGCATCAATCTGGAATGGCGCGGAACCGGTGTCGACGAAAAGGGCTATTGCAAGGAAACCGGCGAATGCCTGGTCGAAGTCGACCCGCGCTATTTCCGCCCGACCGAAGTCGAGCTGCTGATCGGCGACCCGGCCAAGGCCCATGCCAAGCTCGGCTGGAAGCACGATACCTCGGTGCGTGATCTGGCGCGCGAGATGGTGCAGGCCGATCTCAAGGTCATGGCAGAAGCCCCGGTGATGAAGGGCGCTTGATGCATTTCGACCTGTCGGGAAAGCGCGTATTCGTTGCCGGCCATCGCGGGATGGTCGGCGGCGCCATCGTGCGCCAGCTTGAGCAGATCGACTGCGAAGTCCTGACGGCATCGCGCGCCGAACTGGACCTGATCGACCAGGCCGCAACCCGGCAGTGGATCGCGCAGCAACGCCCCGATGCGATCGTGGTGGCAGCGGCCAAGGTCGGCGGCATCCTGGCCAATGACACCTATCCTGCTGATTTCCTGTTCGACAATCTGGCGATTGCGTCGAACGTTATCGAAGCAGCGCACCGGGCCGATGTGAACCGCCTGCTGTTCCTGGGCTCGAGCTGCATCTATCCCAAGCTGGCCGATCAGCCGATCGTCGAAGAGGCGCTGCTGACCGGGCCGCTGGAGCCGACCAACGAATGGTATGCGGTCGCCAAGATCGCGGGCATCAAGCTGTGCCAGGCCTATCGCCGCCAGCATGGCCGCGACTATATCTCGGCCATGCCGACCAACCTGTACGGCCCCGGCGACAATTTCGATCTCAACAGCAGCCATGTGCTGCCTGCGCTCATCCGCAAGGCGCATGAAGCCAAGCTCTCCGGCGCCGAGGATATCACCATCTGGGGCACCGGCACCCCGCGCCGCGAATTCCTCCACGCCGATGATTGCGCCAGTGCGTGCGTGTATCTGCTGCAGAACTATTCGGACGCGGTGCACGTCAATGTCGGGTCGGGCGAGGATATCACGATCTATGACCTGGCGCGCATGGTGTGCGACACGGTGGGCTTTGCCGGGCCGATCGTGAAGGATGAAACCAAGCCCGACGGCACGCCGCGCAAGCTGATGAGCGCCGACAAGCTGCGCGGCATGGGCTGGGCACCGCGGATCGAGCTCGCGGATGGTATTGCCAGCACTTACGAGTGGTTCCTCCAGAACCGCGTGCAAAGCGGCGCGACAGCCTGATGAGCCCATGGGAGTGTCTGGACCATGTCGATCCAGGTTCTTCATTACGTTTTATGAGCATCAATAAAGGAAATGGCGCATGACCCGCCAGTATTTTGGACGTAAGCGGATTCTTGTTACCGGCGGTGCGGGTTTTCTGGGGTCGCACTTGATCGATCGTCTGCTTGATCGTGGCGACGAGGTCCTGTGTGTCGACAACCTTTTCACCGGCGACAAGAGCAATATCGATCACCTGAGCGGGCATCCGCGTTTCGAATTCATGCGGCATGACATCTGCTTCCCCCTCTATGTCGAGGTGGATCAGATCTTCAATCTGGCCTGTCCGGCATCGCCCGTTCATTATCAGCACGACCCGGTGCAGACCACCAAGACCAGCGTGCATGGTGCCATCAACATGCTCGGCCTTGCCAAGCGCTTGAACTGCCGGATCTTCCAGGCCTCCACCAGCGAGGTCTATGGCGACCCGTCGGTGCACCCCCAGCCGGAAGAATATTGGGGCAACGTGAACCCGATCGGCATCCGGTCCTGTTATGACGAAGGCAAGCGCTGCGCTGAAACGCTGTTCTTCGATTATCATCGCCAGCACGATCTCGAGATCAAGGTGGTGCGCATCTTCAACACCTATGGCCCGCGGATGCATCCTGCCGATGGCCGGGTCGTGTCCAACTTCATCATGCAGGCGCTCGCCGGCGAGGATATCACCATGTACGGTGACGGCTCGCAGTCGCGCTCGTTCTGCTTCTATTCGGACCTGATCGACGGTTTCCTCAAGCTGATGGATTCGCCGCCCGAAGTGACGGGCCCGATCAACATCGGTAACCCGGTCGAATTCACCATCCGCGAACTGGCAGAGCTGGTTCTGGAACTGACCGGGGCCAAGTCCAAGCTGCTGTTCAAGCCGCTGCCGCAGGACGATCCGACGCAGCGCAAGCCTGACATTACCAAGGCGCGCGAATTGCTGGGTTGGGAACCGAAGGTGCAGCTGCGCGAAGGACTGCTGGAGACCATCGCCTATTTCCGCAGGTTCTTTGACTGATCGACGTGACCTGGCTCGCCCCCGCGCCTCCGCCATGAGCCGGGGCAAGGGGATGGCAGGTTGATTATACCCCAGTCGGTCGGCCAAGTGGGGTAATGGAGAGACCTTGATCCCGATTTCATCCGGCAGGAGGCCCTAGTGGTATTTGATCCGCATATCGATTTGCCTGGTGGTTTCAGTGCCAGTGACAGCACGATCGATTTCTATGCTCGGGTCAACAGCCTGATCCGTCCAGACATGACCGTGCTGGACCTCGGGGCTGGACGCGCAGGCTGGTTCGAGGACGATCCACTGGCATTCCGCCGCGACCTGCGGTTGATGAAGGGCAAGGTTGCCAAGGTCATCGCCGCCGATGTCGATCCTGCGGTGATGGAAAACAAGGCAGCTGACGAGTGCCTTATCATGACCATGGAGCGCATTCCGGTCGAGGACAGCTCGGTTGACCTGATCATTTCGGATTATGTTCTGGAGCATGTGGCGAACCCTGACTCCTTTGTCCGGGAAATCAACCGCGTGCTCAAGCCCGGTGGCTGGATGTGTGCCCGGACGCCGCACAAGTTCCATATGGCCAGTCTGGTCGCGCAGATGGTCCCGAACAGGAAGCACAGCGCGGCGCTGAAATTCGTCCAGCCTGACCGGCAGGAGCGGGATGTCTTTCCGACGACCTACAAGATGAATACCCTGGGCGATATCGGAAGGGCATTTGCCGGCTACAGGAACCAGTCCTTCGTCTTCAAATGCGACCCGGCCTATTATTTTGGCAGCAAGGCGGTCTTCCGGATTTCCGAAATCGCCTCGCACGTGCTGCCCAATGCCCTGTTCGGCAATGTCTTTGTCTTCGTCCAGAAACCTGGAGCCTGATCGGGCAGCCTGATATCTGAGGCCTAGGGCATCTGCAGCCCGGCCCGTTCAAGCTCGACGGTTCGCCAATGGCACCATCAGGGCACCTGAGCCATTTGCGCGCATGGCAGGAATTCGGGGCCGCTGCTCAACAGGCCGAGCGGTGCCCGACCAAGCGGACACATATCGGGGGTAGCGTTACGTCACGCGGCAGGCAGCGCGGGGCAACGGGAACTGCTGCGCCCGCTGCCTGCTCAGCCTTCCAGCTTGCGGAAGGTATAGATCCCGCAGCCGTTCTGGACCGAGATGGCCGCGTCAACGTCCTTCTGGGTGTGAAGGTCGCCGGCATCGTCGACAAAGTCGAAACGCTCCAGTTCGTAATCCTTCTTGTCGAACCAGTTGAAGACCTCACTCCGGCCAAAGGTCCGCTGCGCATTGAAACGGACGATGGTTTCGATGCCGATCGGGAAGGCAATGTACAGCCGGCCGCCGGGCTCCACCATCGACCAGATGTTGCGGAAGCCGGTGATATGGCCCTTGGGGTCGATCACGTCCCCATAGCGACCCAGGCCGAAATGCTCGATGGCGTGCAGGCACGAGACGGAGTCCGCGCGCACCGCGTTCACGACGCCCGGTTCCATGAGATCGGCCTGGACGTAGACGATGTTCTTGTGAACCGAGGGCGGCATCGGACGGATATCGAGCATCTCGATGGTGCGGTACGATGCGACATGCGCGATGAAGCCGTCGACGCGCGAACCGATGTCGACATGCCTTTTGGGGTTGTTTTCGTGGATCAAAGAGGCCACCAGCAGGTCCTGATGGAAATAATGGCCCCGGTCGCTGCCCGCCGACTGCTTGTAATCGTCAAGAAAGGGCCAGTAATTGTCAATGCTGCCGCCTTGCGCGCGGAAGGTGTTGGCGTCCTTCCAGAGTTTCGGCAGATACAGGAGGTTTCCGAAGCGCCGCGGATCGATCCCGCATTCCACCGCAAGGTATCCCAGTGACCTAAAAAACCCCATTGCAATCCCTAACCTTTTTGGCGACAGCGGGCGCCTGATTTGGCCGCCTAATGGCCTCGAATCTGCGTAACATCAAGCTGATTCTCGAGCGGCGGCGAGCGGCTTTCGGGCGTGCAAACAGTGGAAGGCCTTTCGGATTATGCGGCAGTTGGTACGCCTGCTCGGGCAGAACATACTGCTGGTTGCGCTCAGTTTCATCGTCGGCATCCTCACTGCCCGCGCTCTGCCGCCCAGCGACCGGGGAACCGTCGCGCTGTGCCAGACGATCGCGCTTTTCACGGCCAATGTCGTTCCCTGGGGAACGCATATCTATCTGTCCCGGCTCGCAGCGACGCCGACCTATCCGGCGAAGGTCATCTACGCGTTCGTTTATCGCTATATCGCGGTGATTGCCTTGATCGGCTTTGGTGCTGCGTGGCTCGCCGTGTCGGCCTTCCAGATATGGGGATCGCTGCAATCCAGCGCATCGCTGACCATCATCGCTGCGCTGATCGTGCCCTTGTCGGTCACCAACGCCTATCAGACGCAGATCGAGCTTGGCCGTGCCAATATAACCGGCTTTGGCATGCTGCGCCTGATCACCTCGGTGGTCCAGATCGTGCTGCTGGCCGCGATCTTCCTGCTCGACCGTGCTTCCCCGCAATTGGTGCTGGGCATCTTCTGCGTCGCGGTGTTCACCAGCTGCGCGCTCGGCGCGGCGCTTATCCGCCATGGTGCGCCCGTCGGCGAGGCGCCGCCTGAGCCGCTGCGTGCCTGGGAGACGTTGCGCCACTCCGGCAAATACGGGCTGGCCGTCGTCTCGTCGAGTTTGCTTCAAAATGCCGACAAGATCCTGGTCGGGCTGTTCTTCTCTCCCTTCCATGTCGGCATCTATTTCGTGGCCGCCGGGCTCGCGCAGGTCATTCACATCGCCGGTGATGCCTTCACTCAGTCCATGTATATCCGCGCGGTCGGCAGCCAGGCAGGCACGGGCCAGGATTGGCAGAGCATTGCCGAGCGGCTCAGGCTGACGACATTGGTCTATATCAGCATTGCGCTGCCCTCGATTGCCGTGCTCGCCATGATCCTGCCGCTGGTCTATGGCGAAAGCTATCGCGCAGGGGCATGGCTGATGATCGCGCTGGTGCCCGCGGCCCTGGCGTTCAGCCTCAACCGGAATTGCGAGGAGCTGATCAAGGGGCTGGGCGGCACGGTGCTGACGCTGAATCTCTCGCTCCTTCCGGTCATTTTCCTGGCTGTCATCTTCGGCGTGCTGGGCGACAGCAGCAACCTTGCCCAGTTCTGCTGGTTTGTTTTGATGTCTTATATGGTTGGCCTATGTGCTTATGCGGTTGCCCTGCGGCGCATGAGCGGGCTGGGCATCCATCATTTTTTCCTATGCAAGCCCGAGGACATCCGCATGCTGTTCGTGGCGATCCGCACCATCGCACTCCGGGGCAGGCGCGCCCCCGAGAAGCAACCGCGAGGCTGAGATGATATTTTTCTATTTCGTTCAGATCGGGGTGATGACGGCAGCGGTCGCATTCAGCTGGCTGCGCTTCCGGCACGTGCTGCACCCGCATTTCATTTTTTCTGTTGTTATGTTCGTGCACTATTCGGACTTTTTCGTCCGCGGATATGATGACCTCAGTTTGGAACTGATCGATCCGGCGAACCTCATTGTCTATCAGATGCTGACGCTCGCCTGCTTTGCCTTGCCCATTTTCATCACGGGCTTGTGGCAGCACAAGGACATGACTGCCTCCCTCAATTCGGTCAGGGATTTCGGGCAGATCGGGCGCGGTGCCGGTGGTTACGCCCTGCTTATTGCTGTTCTTTTCATTCTCATCGAAATGCTGAAGCGTCTCTATCTCAGCGACTGGTCACCGTCCTGGGTGTTTGAACAGATGCTCGGCCCGCGCAACGAGCGCCAATGGGTGCCATCGCTGCTGGCCCGAGACCTTGAATCCGAACAGATCGTCAGCAATCCGTTTTTCCAGTTGATCTCCGCTCTATTTCCAATTGCCGCAATTATCACGGCATTCAGTATGATCTATTCGAGCACCGCCGTCAGGGTTGTGTCGTTCATAGTCTATTTGTTCGCCGTATTTATACTTCTGACCGACGGGACACGCACGCCGATCGTTCTGGCCATTGCCAGCCTAACGATCTTTGCGCTGTTGAAATTTCAGTCGATCGGTGCGCGGGTGGCGATTGCAGGCCTGGGGGTTGGGCTGATCGTGATCGCGACATCGGTCATGATCCTTTTCCGCTCCGAAGGCTATTCGGAGCTGCTGCAATCGCGCCGCGACTATGGCGTGACCTATCACCAGGACGATTCCATCTATCGTGCCTGGTACGCCTATGACCGGGCCAGCAAGACCGACTATCGATGGGACCCGGGATATTTTGCCTTCACGGTCGCGGCCACGCCCGTGCCGCGTGCAATCTGGCCGGACAAGCCGTTCCTGTCGCAGGCCTATTTTGGTCCCTTTAAACTTGACTATGTGACGATCCTGTTCCTCGGAGAATTCGTCGCGATGTTCGGGGTGGTCGGCGGGACGTTTGCGGGCTTTCTGTATTGCATTCTGGTCTACCGATTATGGCTTTCGTTTGCGCCCTTGCTCGGCCGTCCGTTCGGGTTGGTGGGCTATCTGTTCTGGGCCCTGTGGGTCTATTCGCTGTTCAGATCGGTGCAGAATCTCTCACTGCTGATCTACGCCCCCGTGGCGGCGACGCTGCTCATACTTTGGATCGGGAAGATCATGCGTACTGATCGTCCGGCAATCGGCAACAAGGGTCCGTCGAATGCTGCTCGAATTTGACCAGACCCTGTTTGATGAAGTGACACGGGCGCACGAACGGATGCGTGCCCTGGCCGAGGGTGCGCCCGTCGATCGCCCGCTGACCTGGTTCGGTGCTCTCGCGATGGTGTCGGGCTGGTCCTATCGCCTTGCGCATGTTCGCACGGGCGGCGCTGACACCTATTATGTGGCAGTCCATCCGACCAATGTGTGTATCGCGAAGGCGCTTCTGGGCCAGCGCATGGCCTATCTCTACTGGGGCAGCGGCCCGAGGACGGGCCTGAAGCGGCTGCTGACCAGCATGATTCTCAAGCGGTCACGGATCGTTTTCGTCAACGATCCGGCGGCTGGGCGCGACGTCCAGCTGCTCGCAGGTCGCGACGCCGAGATCGTCGATTATGGCTTTGATGCCGAGTTTTTCGTTATCTCCGACGCCCCCCGCGAGGATTATATCTTCTGCCCGGGGTCCAATGACCGCGATCCCACCGTGCTGCTTGGCCTGTGCGCTGCTGGACACAAGGTGGTCTGGCTGAACAACCAGGATGGGGCGAAGGAGAAATATGCCCCTCTTCACGACAATCTCGAGATCGTCTCCTTCCCCAGCTTCGAACAGCTGAGGACCCTGTACCAGCACGCGCGCTGTGTGGTGAACCCGCTGTCGCGCGACGTGCATGCTGCTGGCCAGACGACGACGCTGGAGGCCCTGGGCTGCGGCACCCCGATCGTGGTCTCCCGGGGCCGCACCTCCTCGATTTTCGAGGATGTCGAGCAGGTCTTTGTCTGCGAAACGCTCGATCCTGCAGAATGGGTTGCGGCGATCGGCAAGGCATCGCAATGGCACCATGATTTGTCGGATGACGATGTTCGCGATTTGCGCAATCGTGCGGCAGAGCGCTGGCATGTATTGGCCTCTGCCGGTCGATTCTTCGAACGGTTGCAGCCGCAAGCGGCCGGCGTCGTCCGCTAGGATCCGCCAGGTCATCCGCAGCGCGGGCTTAGAAATGCAAGGAATGTGAAAGCCAATGAAAATCGGGATCGTCTTTGACAATTTTGGCCCGTATCACGTGGCGCGCATGGCTGGCGCGGCGAAATATTGTGACGTCGTGGCTATCGAGGTGTCGCCGAGCAATTCGGAATATGCCTGGGTCAATCCTGACCTCCCGGAAAACCTGACCCACATCACCTTTTCCAACGGCACGGCCAATGGCTGCGATGCCGCGCAGTTCGTCCAGATCTTCAACGAGAAGCTCGTGCCGCTGGGGCTGGACTGCATCGCGGTGCCGGGCTGGTCGTCGCTCGCAGCGCTGGCCCTCACCCGCTGGTGCGCCGAACGCGGCATTCCCGTGATCTGCATGTCTGAAACCAATGGCTGGGATTTCGAGCGTTCCTGGCCGACCGAGTTCGCCAAAAAGGGCGTGGTCAGCCATTATGCCGCCGCGCTGGTGACCAGCGATTCCCAGGCGCAGTACATGCACGAACTTGGCCTGGCGCCCGGGGCGATCTTCCGGGGCTATAATGCCGTGGACAACGCCTTTTTCGCCTCTGCGGCCGAGGCGGTGCGCGCCAGCGGCGCCATGCCGTCGCTGGGCGGCACGGCCATGCCTCAGGAATGGCGTAACCGCTATTTCCTGGCATCCAACCGCTTTATCGAGAAGAAGAACCTGCCGACCCTGTTGCGCAGCTATGCGGCCTTTCGCCAGGGGCGCGCCGCCGATCCGGCGGACTGGCCGCTGGTCATGCTGGGCGATGGCGAGATGCGCGCAGAGCTTGAAGCCCTGACCGCCGAGCTGGGGCTCGGCGCGCATGTCCATTATCCCGGCTTCCGCCAGATCGACGAATTGCCGACTTATTATGCGACGGCAGGGGCGTTCGTGCATGTCAGCACCACCGAGCAATGGGGGCTGGTGATCAACGAGGCGCTGGCGAGCGGGCTTCCGGCCATCGTCTCGCGGCGCTGCGGCTGTGCCGAGGTGCTGATCGCCGATGATGTGAACGGCCTGTTGATCGATCCCTATGACGGTGCCGGCATTACCGATGCACTTGCCCGCATGGCCGATCCGGATGTGCGCGAGCGGCTGGCGGGCCAGGCAGCCCGGCACGTGGCCGACTGGGGCCCCGATCGTTTCGGCACCGGGATGCGCGATGCAGCAGCCTATGCGATGCGTCAGCCGCAGGTGCGGCCCAATCTGATCGACCGGCAGTGCCTCAAAATGGCGATAAGTCGGTTGGCATGATCGCGCGGCGATGCTAGCGCGTCCGACGTTGACGAGAAGAGGCGTATCAGCGTGACACAACTGAAGGCCCTTGAAGGCGGATACGTTTACAAGGATGCGCAAGGCACGCTTGCGCATGAATGCCTGCTGCCCGCGCTCGACCAGCTGCTGCTGCAGCATGCGCCCAAGGGCACGCGCATCCTCGATCTGGGGTGCGGCAATGGGTTCGTCACCAACTGGATCAGCAAGAAGGGCTATGACGTCGTCGGCATCGACGCGTCGGATCAGGGCATTGCGCACGCCACCAAGGGCTATCCCGGCATCGCCTTCCACCATGGCTCGGTCTATGAGCCGCTGGCGGAAAAGCTTGGCACCTTCCCGCTGGTCGTCAGCCTGGAAGTGGTCGAGCATCTCTATGCACCGCGCGTGTACATGGAGCAGATCCGGCATCTGGTGCAGCCCGGCGGCACGCTGATCATCAGTGCGCCCTATCACAGCTATATCAAGAACCTGGCGCTGGCCGTCACCGGCAAGATGGACCAGCATTACACCGCGCTTCGGGATCACGGCCATATCAAGTTCTGGTCGCGCGAATCCCTGACCACGTTGCTGGAAGAACAGGGTTTCCGGGTGATGTCGTTCGACCGCGTCGGCCGCATCAAGCCGCTGGCCAAGTCCATGATCATCGTCGCCCAGGCCCCTGGCGCGTAACGTTCCACAGATTGCGTAGAAGGATTGATCGATGAAGGTGGTTATCTTGTGCGGTGGCAAAGGCACCCGGCTGGGCGAAGTCACCGGCAACCTGATACCCAAGCCGATGGCGATGGTCGGCAACGAACCGATCCTGGTGCACATCATGCGCAGCTATGCGCGCCGCGGGCACCGCGAGTTCATCCTGTGCGCAGGCCATCTCAGCTGGGCGATCAAGAGCTATTTCCTCGATTATCATGCCCGCCAGGCCGATGTGACGATCCATACCGGCAAGCGTGGCGATGTGACCTTTCATGACGCGCACGAGCTCGACGACTGGAAGGTGACGATTGCGGAAACCGGCCCCGACAGCGGAACGGCCGGCCGTTTGCGCAAGGTTGCCAAATATATCGAGCCGGGCGAATCCTTCATGCTCACCTATGGCGATGGCGTGAGCGACGTCGATCTTGCGGGGCTCGAGGCGTTTCACCAGGCGCATGGCAAGCTGGTGACGATGACGGGCGTCGTGCCGCCGGGACGCTTTGGCGAGCTGGTGCTGGACGGCGACACCGTCACCGACTGGGCGGAAAAGCCCACCGTGACCGACCGCTATATCAATGGCGGCTTCATGGTGATGCAGCGCGAGTTCATCGACCGGTTCGTCGTCGACAAGGACGATGACGTGATGCTGGAGCGTGAGCCGCTGGCAGAGGCGACCACGGCAGGCGAGCTGATGCTGTTCCGCCATGGCGGATTCTGGCAATGCATGGACACCGCGCGCGACTGGGCATTGCTGAACGAATTGTGGGAAAGCGGCAACGCCCCCTGGGCAGAAGGCTAAGGCTGCATGTTTCTGGACTATTTTCAGGGTCGGCGCGTCCTGGTTACCGGGCATACCGGGTTCAAGGGAAGCTGGCTGAGCCTGTGGCTCGACAAGCTGGGTGCCAAGGTGACCGGGCTTTCGATCGACGTGCCGACGGTTCCGGCGCTGTTCGATCTGGCGGACGTCGAAAGCCTGGTCGCGCACCGGGTGGGCGATATCCGCGATTCCCAAGCGGTCGATGCCGCGCTGGAAGCCAGCGATGCCGAAATCGTGTTTCACCTCGCCGCCCAGCCGCTCGTCCGCCTGTCCTATGAAGAGCCGGTCGATACGCTGAGCGTCAATGTCATCGGCACCGCGCAGGTGCTCGAGGCGGTCCGTCGCCGCGGCAAGCCGTGCAGCGTCATCGTGATCACCTCTGACAAATGCTATGCCAATAACGGCCAGATCTGGGGCTATCGCGAGATCGACCCGATGGGCGGTCACGATCCCTACAGCATGTCCAAGGGTGCAGCCGAACTGGTGGTGGACAGCTGGCGCAACAGCTATTTCGCCGCCTCCGACAGCCCGATCCGGCTGGCATCGGTGCGCGCCGGCAATGTCATCGGCGGAGGTGACTGGGCCAAGGATCGCCTGATCACCGATTGCATCGCCGCGCTGACCCGTCAGGCGCCGATCGAGATCCGCAATCCGCTGGCGACCCGCCCCTGGCAGCATGTGCTCGAGCCGTTGTCCGGTTATCTGTGGCTGGCGGCGCGGCTTGCCACCAGCGAGGATCCGCAGGCCTATGCCCAGGGCTGGAACTTCGGCCCCTATATCGATGGCGTCCGCCCGGTGCGCGATCTGGTCGATTTCGCGCTGAAGTGCTGGGGTGGCGGCAGCTGGCAGATGACCAAGGATGCCGACCAGCCGCACGAGGCCTTTGCCCTGGCGCTCAACTGCGACAAGGCGCACCAGCATCTCAAATGGCGTCCGGCCTGGGATTTCGAGGCTTCGGTGGGTGAAACCATCGCCTGGTACCGGCAATGGGCCGATGGCGCAGACGATATCCGCGCGCTGACTTTGGGCCAGATTGCCGCCTATGAATCCGCAGCACGACAGGCTGCGATAGCCTGGGCGCTGCCCGGCTGACCGCAGGCCGACCCATGCACATCGCGATGACCATTGGCGACATGGACCCGCATACCGGCGGGCCGCCGCAGGTTGTCGCGGGCAGTGCCGCCGCGCTGGCGCGGCGCGGGCACCGGGTGTCGGTGTTCACCCGCGAAACGCCATCGGTTTCCAGGGCGTTTGACGAGCAGTTTGACGGGCTCTCGGTCGAGCTGCTGCGCTTTCCGGTCGATGCGCCCGCAGCGCTGGCCCGCAGCAGCGCGATGAAACAGGCATTTGCGACGCAGTGCGGCTCTATCGACGTGCTGCATGCGCATGGCATCTGGGAAGGGCACCTCGCCCAGCTGGCGCAGGTGATGCGCGCGGCGGGCAAGCCGGTTGTCGTCTCCAGCCATGGCATGCTCGACAGCTGGTCGATGCGCCAGTCGGCCTGGAAGAAGCAGCTGGTGCTGGCTTTGGGCGGCACCGGAACCATGCTTTCCAAGGCCGATGCCGTGGTCTTCGGCACCGAGGAAGAGAGCAACGAGGGGCGCAAGGTCGTCCCGAATGCGCGCCACGTCATCGTGCCCAACGGCATTGACAGCGCGACGATCGCCCGGATCACCGACAGCCTCGATCCATCGGCATTGCTGGCGCGGCTGCCCGTCGTCGCGACGTGGCGGCGCACGATCCTGTATTTCAGCCGAATCCATCCCAAAAAGGGCCTGGACCTGCTGGTCGATGCCTTTGCCCTGCACAAGGACCGGCTGGACGGTGTTGGCCTGCTGGTCGTGGGTATCCCGCAGGATGCCGACTATCTCGCCGCGATCGAGCGCACGATCGCGCAGAACGATCTGTCCGGGCACATTGCCATCACCACCGATCTGACCGGTCCCGATGCCAAGATCGCCTTTGCCGTGGCCGATGTCTTTGCGCTCCCGTCGCACCAGGAAGGCTTTTCGATGGCGATCGTCGAAGCCATGGCTGCGGGCAAGCCGCTGCTGATCACCGACAAGTGCCATATGGCCGAGGTCGCAGACTGGCAGGCGGGGGTGGTCGTGCCCGATACCGCGCCGGGAATCGCCCAGGGCCTTGAGCAGGTGATCGGCCTGGACGACGATGCGCTTGCGCTAATGGGGCGCAACGGCCGCAAGGTCGCCGTGGATTGCTATGACTGGGCGATGATAGCTGCGCGTCTGGAAACGCTGTATCTGCAAGCGGCGCAAAAATGATGGCGGTGCGAAACATCCGCGCCGCAGCGCGTTTGTTCCACCTGTCGTCATGGTCCCTAGCGCACGCACTACCCAGCGTTGCTGGCCATTGCA
Source organism: Blastomonas sp. SL216 (assembly GCA_026625625.1). Classification (NCBI taxonomy): domain Bacteria; kingdom Pseudomonadati; phylum Pseudomonadota; class Alphaproteobacteria; order Sphingomonadales; family Blastomonadaceae; genus Blastomonas; species Blastomonas sp. SL216. Next base: position 2,898,308 of record CP113055.1, on the reverse strand, counting down.
CGGATGGCCAGGTCTAGCCGATGCGCCGCGTGGTTCTGAAACTTCTGAAATCGTTCGGCGTCGAGGTGACGCGGTACAGCCTTTTCAAGCGATCCATAGATTTGCTGGTCGCGCTGGAGGCCGAACGCGGCAGGAAGCCGTTCTTTCTCCAGGTCGGGGCGAACAACGGCATCGATTTCGACGATTTTTTTGCCATCGTGGGCGCGCACGAGCTGCCGGGAATCGCGGTCGAGCCCATCGCCTATTATTTCCAGACGCTGGAAGAGGTCTACAAGCGGCACCGCGACATCAGGACGCTGAATGTCGCCATTCACCCGGTGGAAACATCGGCCATTCTCTACCGGGTCGACCCGGCCAAGGTCTCGATCAGCTGGCAACATGGCATCGGATCATTCTCGCGCGCGCACATCCTGAAAAACGGCGTTCCGGCCGAGCATATCATCGAAGAGCAGGTCGAGTGCCTGTCTCTGGCCGACATCGTTGCACATCATGTGCCCGAAAATGCGTCGATCGATATCCTCATGTGCGACACCGAGGGATTTGACGGAGAGATCATGCAGATGGTCGATCTCGTGCATATCAGGCCCAAGGTGATCAAGTTTGAATCGATCAACCTGTCGCAGGATGTGGTGCGGACGATCGCGGCGCGCCTCTGCCAGGCGGGCTATGTGGTCGAGCAAGGTATTCAGGATTGTGTTGCGGTCGAGAGGACATATGCCGACAGGCTGTCGCATTTCCTCAAGGCCAGCTGAAATTGCCATCAGGTCATCAGATGAAAAAGAACGTGCGTGGAAAATAAGTCGGGACCATTGGCAGGCACCCTGGTCGTAACCGGGGCATCCGGTTTCATCGGACGCCGCGTCGTTGCCCTAGCGCACGCGCGCGGCGCGAATGTGCTGGCGCCGCGCCGCAGCGAGCTCGACTGGACCGATGCGGCGGCGGTGCGGGGCTTCATGGGCGCGATGCAGCCTGGGGCTGTCATCCATCTGGCATCGCCCGGGGTATTTGCCCCGGACCCCAATGATCCTGTGCTGATCGACCAGGAATGCGCGATGATGCAGAACCTGCTTGCCGCAGCGCCCGCGGGGTGCCGCATCATCGGCGGCGGCAGCATGGCGGAATATGGCCGCTCGGGCCGGTTGCGCGAGGATATGGAGTGCGCGCCGCACAATGCCTATGCGCGCGCCAAGTTCGAGGCTGGCCGCCTGCTCGTCGATTGCCTTCGGACCGGGGCCGTCACCGGGTGCCACGCGCGAATTTTCGGCGCTTATGGCCCTGGCGAGGCACCGCGCCGCCTGATGCCGATGGTCATTGCCTGCCTTGGCCGCAGCCAGAGCGTGCCCTTGAGCGACGGCACGCAGTTGCGCGACTTCGTGCATGTCGATGATGTGGCCGCCGCGCTGCTCGACCTCGCCGGGGGCCATGCGCCCCGGGACCCTGTCATCAATATCGGCACGGGCAAGGGTGTCCTGCTGCGCGTTGCCGTCGAACGCATCGCCAGCGAACTTGGCGCTCCGCAGGATCTGCTCAACTTCGGATCGATCCAGCGCTCGCCGCACGATCAGGATGTGCTGGAGGCCGATGTCGCACGGCTGGAGGCTGCGATCGGCTGGGTGCCACAGCAACATTTCCTTGCGCCCGCGCCGCTGTTGCCATTGCTGTGATTTTGTATAGGGAGCGTCGCCATGCCGTGCCGAAACCGCCATTCCTGCTGCAAGACAAGGGGTGTGGACGGTGGCGCTTGAGCGAATTGCCCCTCCCGATCTGACCGACCGGTTGCGGCGCATCAGCTGGCAGATGTTCTGGCTGCTGTTTTTCCGCGCATCCCCGGTTCCGCTGCATGCATGGCGTTGCTTCATTCTCAGGCTCTGGGGCGCGCGCATCGGATCGGGCGTCCACCCCTATCCCAGCGCGCGGATATGGGCACCGTGGAACCTGACCATGGAGGACGGCAGCTGTCTCGGGGCGCAGAGCGACTGCTACAATGTCGCGCATGTCACGCTGGGGCGCAACTGCGTGGTCAGCCAGAAGGCCTATCTCTGCACGGCGAGCCATGACATTCGCGATCCGGGTTTTCCGCTGACGGGAGCACCGATCAGCGTGGGCGAGGGTGCCTGGGTGGCAGCGGCCGCGTTTATCGGGCCAGGCGTCACCATCGGCGCAGGCGCGGTTGTCGCGGCATGCGCCGTCGTCAGCCGGTCGGTCGAGCCCAATGCGATCGTCGCCGGCAATCCGGCCGAGCGCATTGGCACCCGGCCCGATCTTGCACCCGCCGCCGCTGCGGCCCGATGACCAGATACCCGGGATAGAACGCCTTGGAACTGCACGCCATCATCCTGACGCTGGACGAAGAGCAGCATATCGCCCGCTGCATCGAATCGATCCGTGCCCATTGCACCAGTATCTTGGTGATCGATTCCGGGTCGCGTGACCGGACGCTGGAGATTGCGCGGGACATGGGCGCAGAGACGGTGGTTCACCCGTTCACCACCCATGCCGCGCAGGTCAATGCCGCGATCGACATGCTGGCAGACCGTCCCGGTTGGCGGCTGCGGATCGATGCGGATGAATATCTTGAGCCTGGCTCGGGCGAGCGGATGCTGGCTGCGATTGCCCATGCGCCGGCGGACTGTGCGGGCCTCACCGTGCGGCGGCATATCTGCTTTCTGGGCCGCAAGATCCGCTGGGGCGGGATCGAGCCCAATCCGCAGCTGCGCGTGTGGCGCGGCGGGCTTGGCCGTTCCGAACAGCGCTGGATGGACGAGCATATCGTGGTCAATGGCAAGGTCGCCGCGACCACGGTCGACATGACCGACGAAAATCTCAACTCGGTCACCTGGTGGACCACCAAACATAACGGCTATGCCAGCCGCGAGGCGGTGCAGGTGCTGCTGGCCGAGGCCGGGCAGGCGGTGACCGGCGAAGACAGCGCGCGGCTTGCGTTCGTGCCTTCGGTCAAGCGCGCGATCAAGACCCATGTCTACAACCGCCTGCCGCTGGCGCTGCGCAGCATGGCCTATGTGTTCCTGCGCTATGTGCTGCTGCTCGGGTTTCTCGATGGCCGGGAAGGCTTCTATTTCCACTTCCTCCAGGGCTTCTGGTACCGGACGCTGGTGGATGCCAAGATCACCGACGTGAAGCAGGCGATGCGCCACAACGGTCTTTCGCTTGATGCTGCCATCCAGCAGCGGCTGGGAATCAGCGTGGCGGCCACCGCGCTGCCCGGCCAGACGCGGGGGGGGGCATGAGCCAGAATCAGCCGGTGCGGTGCGTGTTCGTCAACCGCTTCTTCTGGCCGGATCTGTCGGCCACTTCGCAGATCCTGAGCGACCTTGCCTTTGCGCTGGCCGATCATGGGCTTGATGTCCATGTCATCACCAGCCGCCTGACCTATGAAGGCGATGGCGATCGCCTGCCATCGCTGGCGGAGCATCGCGGTGTCACCATCCATCGGGTGTGGACCAGCGGGTTCGGCCGCGACCGGCTGCTGGGCCGGGCGATCGACTATATCAGCTTCTATGTCATGGCGGTGCTGGCGGCGATCCGGCTGGCCAGGGGCGGTTGGCTGGTGATCAAGACCGATCCGCCGCTGCTGTCCATCCCGATGCGGCTCGCTGCCCGGTTGACCGGTGCGCGCCAGGTCAACTGGTTGCAGGATGTCTATCCCGAACTCGCCGTGCTGCTTGGCGTGAAGCTGGCCAAGGGGCCCATCGGCAAGATTCTTACGCGTTTGCGCAATGCATCGCTGGCCCGGTCGCACACCAATGTCGTGATCGGCGAGACCATGGCCGAATTGCTGGAGCGTCAGGGCATCCCCTCCAGCCGCATCACCGTGATCCACAACTGGACTGACGACCGATCGATCGCGCCCGGCGAAGGACTTGGTGCCGATCTGCGCCGCAGCTGGGGCTTTGCCGAGGATGATCTGGTCGTCGGCTATTCGGGCAATCTCGGCCGGGCGCATGATCTCGATACCCTTGTCGAGGCGGCGGCATTGCTGCAGGCCGAAGGCGACAGCCGCATCCGTTTCCTGTTCATTGGCGGCGGCCATCTGCGCGCCAGCCTGGACCAGGTGATTGGCGAGCGCGGCCTCACCAATATCCATCGCCAACCCTATCAGCCGCGCGAACTGCTGCCCCATTCCATGGCGGTTCCCGATGTGCACTGGATGTCGCTGCGGCCCGAGCTTGAGGGGCTGATCGTGCCCAGCAAATTCTACAGCGCCGCCGCCAGCGGTCGCCCTATCGTGTTTGTCGGCTCGCCCGATGGCCAGCTGGCGCGGATGATCGCCGCGGCGCAATGCGGTGCCTCGGTCGCGATTGGCGAGGGCGCTGCACTGGCGCAATTGCTGCGTGCCTGGGCCGATGATCCCGCCGCGCTGGTGGCGATGGGGCAGGGCAGCCGGGCCTTGATTGTGCAAAATTACACTCAGCATGGGTCCATTGACCGCTGGCGCCAGCTGCTGGTCGGCGGCGAGGCTTCAGCTTAGCGCAAGCGCGGCTTTCAGGACATTGCCAGCCCCAAGGGCCGGTGCTAACGCCCTCGAAACGGACGACCTCTGGGTCTTCTTGACATCGACAGCCAGGTCTGGCCCCAGGGGGCCAATGGTCCGCGGCCCGATCAGAGTGTGGATTTTCTTATGGAGCAACCCTCGCGACCCGTGTCGCAGTCGTTGAAAAAGTTCAGCAATCCTCCCTCGGGCCGCCTCCTGAAGAGGAGCAGCCCCAAGCGCAAGAAATCCAGTTGGCTGTCGCTGGCCCCGATCCAGCGCAGCGGCATGTCCGCTGCCTTCGGGTGTTTCGCGGCCCTTCTGGTGCTTGTCTTCCTGACCGGTGGCGGTTCGCGCGATGACATCCAGTCGCTGATCGTCCTGCGGCCGGTGGCCCTGCTGCTGGGCGCCTATGCCGCGACCCGCATCACCGCCGACCAGTGGCGCGCGATCGCCGTGCCTGCCTGGCTGCTGATCGCCATTGCCGCCGTGCTGACGTTGCAACTGATCCCGTTGCCGCCCGGCGTCTGGACCAGCCTTCCGGGGCGCGAGCTGCATGCGCAGGCGCTTCTGGCAGCAGGGCTGGGCGATGCCTGGCACCCGATGAGCCTTTCGCCCGCCAAGACGCTCAACGCGCTGATGTCCCTGTCCGTGCCCATGGCGGCGCTGCTGCTGTTCGGGCTGCTTGATTTTCGTGCGCGCCAGCGCAGCCTGTGGCTGATCGCAGGCCTGTGCGTCTTCTCGGCGGTGCTCGGCGTCGCGCAGCTGCTCGGCTCTGCCGGTGGGCCGCTCTATTTCTATCGCATCACCAACGGCACGTCGCTGGTCGGGGTGTTTGCCAATCGCAACCATCAGGCGTTTCTGCTGGCCTTTGCCGGGCTGGTCAGCGCCGCCATCCTGCTGTTCAATGGCGAGCGCCAGCGCGGCTCGCTGCCGCCGGTGCGGCTGATGATGCTGACCGGGTGCATCGCCATGGTGACGTTGCTGATCGCGCTGACCGGTTCGCGTGCCGGCCTTTTGCTCAACGGCGTGTCGGTCGTCATCATCGCCTATATGATGCGTGTGGCCGGCAAGGTTGCGGTGTCGCGCTCGGCACCGGCGAAGAAGATCGGGGCCAACCGCTATCTGTGGCTGGTGCCTGTCGTCGGCGCGGTTCTGGCGACGGCGGTCAGCATCTTCATGTCGCGCTCGGAGGGCTTCAAGCGCATCATGGAATCGGAAAGCCAGGTCGAGCTGCGCGGTGATGTGCTGCCTCAGCTTCTGGGAATGCTCTGGTCCTTCTTCCCGTTTGGCGCTGGCTTCGGTGCGTTCGAGAACGTGTATCGCCAGTTCGAGACGGTCGAGCTGATCGGACCCAGCTATCTCAACAATGCGCATAATGACTGGCTGCAGGTGCTGATCGAAGGCGGCGTGCCCGGCGCTCTGCTGCTGGCGGCGGGAATCGGCTGGGTCGCGCTCCGCTCGGTTGCCGTGCTGCGTGCGGCCAAAAGCGGCAGCCATGAAAATGGCATGCGGCTGCTGGCTGCGGGATTCTTCGTTTTGCTGGCTTTGGCCAGCGTGTTCGACTACCCGGCCCGGGTGCCGATCATCATGGCTTTGGCGGCGGTGATGGCGGGCATTCTGGCATTGCCCGAGACCAGCCGGTCCAGCGCCGCAAGTGCAGCATAACGTCAGGGGAAATGCCTTGCTCCCCCGGACCATCGTCTTTAAGACGTTGGCCGGATGAGGCGAGGGTACGAGCCTGTCGATGCATTGACTGGATTTTCTACCGCAAAGTTTGTTTGAAAGCTGACAATGGTTCGCCGATATTCTCACATTGCTCCTTTGATCGGAGCGCTTTTCCTGATGCTTGGCGGTTGCGCCTCGGCACCGCTGGCCAGTCTGGACAGCGCGGTTCAGGTCGTCCCGTCGACCGAGCTGCCGCAGCCGGACACCGCCAGCCTGAGCGTTCCATCGCGGCCCTATGTCATCGGTCCGCTCGACAAGCTTTCGGTTCGGGTTTTCGGCGTGGAAGAGCTGTCGCTTGATGTCCAGACGGACGCAGGCGGGCGCTTTTCCTATCCGCTGATCGGCGAGGTCCAGGCTGCCGGCCTGCAGCCGAGCGATCTTGCCCGGCAGATCGAAACGCGGCTTGCCGGCAATTTTGTCCGCAACCCGCAAGTGACCGTCAACCTCACCGAGTCCGTGAGCTCGCTGGTGACGGTCGATGGGCAGGTCAAGCAGCCGGGCCGCTTTCCGGTCATCGGCAACATGACGCTGATGCAGGCGGTGGCGGTTGCCGGGGGCAATAGCGAGTTCGCCAAGCTCGACGATGTCGTCGTGTTCCGCACGGTCGACGGCAAGCGCTATGCCGGTCTCTACAACCTCCGGGCCATCCGCCGGGGCAATTATGCCGATCCTCAGATCTACGGCAATGATGTCGTGGTTGTCGGCGATTCGCAGGCCCGGCGCCTGTTCAACAGCATCCTCCAGGCTACCCCGCTCCTTACGGCACCGCTGATCATCCTGGCCCAGAATTGAAGTTGACACACATGACCGATCAACCAAGCGCTGCAGTTCTGCCTGCGGAAGAACAGGGCACCGATCGCGGTGTTTACGGCACCGGCCCGGCCAAATCCCCTGTCCTGCTCGAATATTGGCGGATCGTTCGCCATAACTGGGGTCTGATCGCGCTCATCGTGGGGGCTGCTCTGGCGTTCGGTCTGGCAGCGACGCTGCTCGCGACGCCGCTCTACACCGCGACGACGCGGGTCGAGATCAGCCGCCCGTCCGACAATGTGACCAAGGTCGACGGCGTTCGCGACGACGAGTTCCTGCAGAACCTGGAATATTACCAGACGCAATACGCGCTGCTCGAGGCCCGCTCGCTGGCCGAGCGCGTTGTCCGTGCACTGCGCCTCTATGACGATGGCCAGTTCGCCGAGGCCTACAAGCTGAACGACGGCGGCGCCGATCAGGCCCGCACGCGCAAGCAGATGGAAGATACGGCAGTTGCCATTCTTCTCGACAATATCAACGTCGCGCCGATCCGTGGCTCGAGCCTGGTCGATGTCCGCTTCACCAGCCCCGATCCCAGCCTGTCGCGCAAGATCGCCAATGGCTGGGTGGCCCAGTTCATCGAATCGGAACTGGCGCGGCGCTATTCGTCTTCGGCCGATGCCCGGGTGTTCCTCGAAGAGCGGCTCAATCAGCTGCGTGCCCGGCTTGAGCTGTCGGAGCGCAACCTGGTCAGCTATGCGTCGAACAAGCGGATCGTGACCCTGTCGTCGACCAACGACGAAAATGGCACGACGACCAGCGAGCGTACCATTGCTGCTGCCGACCTTGAAGAGCTGAACAAGGAACTGAACCAGGCCATCGCGGCCCGGATTTCCGCCGAATCGCGCTTGCGCAATGGCGGCGTGTCCGAATCCGCCGGTGCGTCGCGTGCCGCTGTTGCCAGCCTGCGCGAGCGTCGCTCGCTGCTGCAGGCGGAATATGCCAAGCTGCTCAACCAGTTCGAGCCGGGCTATCCGCGTCTCCAGGCGATGCGCTCTGAAATCAACTCGCTTGAAGTGGCGATTCGCGACGAGCTGGGCCGGTCGGGTTCTGACCTTCAGGCCGATTTCCGCATCGCCAAGCAGCGCGAAGATGCGCTGCGCACCCGGGTCGAGGCGCTCAAGGCCGAGCTCATTTCGGAACGCGGTGACTCGATCCAATATGGCATCCTGAGGCGCGAAGCTGATACCAACCGCGAATTGTACAATGCCCTGTTGCAGCGTTACAAGGAAATCGGGGTCGCCGACGTGCGCAAGAGCAACGTTTCGGTCATCGACGCCGCCCAGCAGCCCGCCGGTCCGTCCAGCCCCAACCTTCTGGTCAACCTGCTGCTGTCGCTGGTCGCGGGTATCGCCATCTCGGGTGGTGTGCTGTTCGCCAAGGAAAGCCTCGATCAGGCCCTGCGCGATCCGAGTGCGGTCAAGCAGCTCTTCGGGCTGCCGCTGCTGGGCTCGATCCCCAATACCGATGCCGATGACGTGATCGAGCAGCTCAGCGTCCGCAGTTCGGCGCTGTACGAGGCCTATCTGGCGCTGAACACCAACATGCGCTTCCTGACCTCGCATGGCGTGCCGCGATCATTCCTGCTCACCAGCACCATCCCGAACGAGGGCAAGTCGAGCTCGGCCTTTGCCGTGGCCAAGCTGCTCAGCGAGACCGGACGCAAGGTGGTGATGATCGATGCCGACATGCGCAACCCGTCGCTGCACAAGATCGTCAACGTGCGCGGCAACGAAAAGGGGTTGAGCGACTTCCTGAGCGGCGACGACGATATCGCCGGCATTGTCGGCCAGACCGAAGGCCTGCCGTTCAACCATATCTTTGCCGGTCGCATGCCGCCCAACGCCGCGCAGCTGCTGTCGTCCGATCGCCTCAAGCTGCTGATCGAACGGCTGACCGCCGACTACGACCATGTCGTGATCGACGCGCCGCCGGTGCTCGGCCTGGCCGACGTTCCGCTGATTGCATCGAGCGTGGAAGGCGTGATCTTCACGATCGAGGCCAACCGTGCCAAGATCCGCGCGATCTCCGGAGCATTGCAGCGCATCCGCGAGGGTGACGGCAACGTCCTGGGCGTGCTGGTGACCAAGCTGGATCATCGCAACGACGCCTATGGCTATGGTTACGGCTATGGCTATGGCTATGGCTATGGTGCCACCGGTAAGGCTGCCGATCAGTAATTCTGGCACCGCACCGGGCGCTTCGTGAAAGCTCTGGTGCGGCCACGCCACATTCGGGAAACCAGATGATCAGATCGACCGTGATTTGGGCAACCGCCGTGTCGCTGGCGCTCGTGTCGGCAGTGGCGGCCTATGGCAATATCAGCCGCCGTACTCCGAACCCCTCGACAGCCAGCTTTCCGGTCGCCAATGGCTACAGCATCGGCCGGGCTGCAGAGCTGAAGCTGCGCAAGAATCTCGATCCGGTCACCGGCAAGATCAAGCCCGGCCCGGCCCGGCAGATCGAAGCGCTGTCGCGCGAGGCGCTGCAGCTGGAGCCGACCAATGCGGCTGCGCTGCGCAATCTCGCCTATGTCGAGGCCAGCCGCGGACGCTCCACCGAGGCGACCCGGCTGATCCGCTTCGCCGCCCAGCTGACCAACCGCGATCCGCTGACCCACAGCTATCTCATTCGTGACTATGGCAAGCAGAACAATCTCGATGGCGTGCTCAAGCAGTATGACATCGCGATGCGGACTCAGCCGGCGACGCGCGATGCGTTCATGGGGACGCTGGTGCAGACGCTGCGCTACAAGGAGAGCGTGCCGCTGCTCGATGGCATGCTGCGCGCTGGCCCGCCCTGGTCCGATACCTTCTGGGTCACCGCGCTCGAATTCCGGCCAGGCCTGATCAATCTGGCGGAGCTGCGCGGGCGGCTGGCCAATATTCGTGAAAATGGCCAGGAAGCGCGCGACCAGCTGCTGCTGACGCGCCTTGCCCAGGACGGTGCGTTTGATCCTGCCGAGCGGCTGGTCCGCCGTCTCGATGCCGCCAATGGCACGGGCAAGCGAGGCAAGTCGCGCAATATCCTGCGCAATGCGACCTTTGCTGCCGAAGCCAAGCTGCTGCCCTTCGATTGGGAGCTGATCTCGCGCGGCGGCTATTCCGGCTATATCAACAAGTCCGACAACACGCTGATGGTCGAGGTTGCCGATACGCTGGGCGGTGTTGCCGCACGGCAGCTGGTCAAGCTGACCCCCGGGCAGAGCTATCGCCTGCAGGCCCAGGCTAGCGCACGCGGTGCTGAATGGCGCGCGGCGCCGTGGATCCAGCTGCGCTGTGCCGAGCGGGGCGACGCCCCGCCGATCAAGCGCGCGCAAACCTCATCGTCCAAGCTCAACACGGTGTTCGTGGCAGCAGAGACGGGTTGCAGCCATTACTGGCTCGAGGTCGAAGGTTCGCCTGCGACCTATGGCAGCCCGCATGAATTTGCGATCGACTGGATCACGCTCGAACCCGCGCGCGCCGTGCCCACGGCTGCACCTGGCACGCGCACGTCGCGCTAGGGTGACGATCCTCGCCCGCCGCGACGGGCTTCGCGGCTAGGGCCGGGGCAGTGTTTCGGGCAATGCCGCAGGTGGCGCGAACAGCGCCGGATCGATCGGCTCGCCTACCTTCACCTCGCGCCAATAGACGGTGTTGGCCTTCACGCCGTTGTAGAACAGGCTGACCTCGCGCGCCTGCACCCAGCCGGACGGCAGGCGGACGAAATCGTCATAATGGCGCTCGTGAAAGCCGCGCGGGGTGACGAAGCCCATGTACCGGATATAATGGCTCACCTGGTCGATCCCGAACAATGTCGTGCCACCATCGGGCGAGATCACGCGGATCAGCGCGACCTTGTGACCGCCGATGTCGCGGTCGGGCGCGCGTTCCAGCCGGAAGCCCGTGCCCAGCGCCTCGCGAATGATGCCGAAGCCGAAATTGCTCGCCCAATAGGCATCGGCCTGGTCCTGGGGCATCACGCCCTTTTCGGTCCAGGTCGTGGCGCCGTCATAGCCGACCTCGAACAGCAGCTTGCCCTTTGATTTTGCGGTGATCCGCACCTTGCCATCGGCACCGTGTGCGGTGGTGCGATCCTGGTTCATCGCGCGCCACATGCGGTAATCGTCGGCCGTGCTGCGCGGCTCCGCGCTGTCAGGGGCATAGAAGACCGCGTTCCCGGCCAGATAGAGGGTTGAAGGGTTGAGCCACGCCTCGCCGCCAGCCGCCACGACCGCCTGTTCAAGGATCGCGCGTGCGCTGCCGTCCGATTCGGCGCGCGCGGGGCTGGTCCAGCTGCACCAGGCGAGCAGCGCCATTGCCAGAAACCGTATCATGCTGATCCCTCCTCCACTGTACGGCACCAGACTAGCATCAATGGATGAGAACGCAATTTGTCCGGACAAATAGGTTGACGCCCGGTGCGGGCTCGGGCGTAATGCGGCCATGATCCTGCTCGCGTCTCTTCCGCTCGTCCTGATGGCTGCGCCTGCGCTGGCGCAGCCGGTTGTCCTGGATGCGACCGGAACCTTTACCAATGAAGAGCAGGTCTATTTCGATGGCGAGGCCGGACGCACACCGCCGCCCTGGACCGGTGTGCGGATCGAAGCCAGGGGCGATGCACTCGTCTGGCAGCGGATCGACCGGTTCGGCACGGTGCTGACCAGCGAAACCATCGTACCAACCCCCACCGGCTGGACGATCGGCCCCTGCATGCTGACCGCGCGGAAAGACGCCGATGGCTCTACCAGCTTCCTGCCCGCCGCCACTGGCTGTTCAGGCCGTCCGCTGCCGGTGCGGCTCGACGCGCAGGGCCTCACCCTGCGCCTGGCTGATGGCCAGCAAACCAGCCTTAGGCGGGCAAGACCCGTCACCTGCTGGATGAGCGTGAGGCGCAGCGCCCCCAAACCCGATGGCAGCGAGGACTGGCTGTTTCAGGCAGACATGAAGACGCACGACCAGGGCGGGCGGCTGCGGCTCGGCGGCGGCGATAGCGGCGCGCCTGAAGCGATCATCCGTATCCGCAATGTGGTCTGGCCGCCGCCGACGCGCAACCGACCGTCGATCGTCCTCTATGTCTTCACCCCCGATGACTTGGACCGCGCGGTGGCTTATGGCTGGGCCGATCCCGGTGCGGTGCGGGTGGGAATCAATCAACGCTGGATGCAGGCCAGCTGTACTTTGGCCAGTTTTACTTTGAATGGAGCAGAATGATGCAGGCACGCCAGGCGATCTTCACACAAACCGGCGGTCCCGAGGTGATCCAGTGGCACAGCGTTGACGTGCCGACGCCCGGCGCAAGCGAGGTGACGCTGCGCCAGACTGCGGTCGGCCTCAACTATATCGATACCTATCATCGGCGCGGCATCTATCCGGTCGATCTGCCGGGCGGGCTGGGGCTGGAAGCAGCCGGCGTGATCGAGGCGGTTGGCGAGGGCGTCGAGGGGCTGAACGTCGGCGACCGGGTCGCGACCTTTGGCCCTGCGCGCGGCGCCTATGCCGATCTCCGCAATGTCGCCGCCTCGAGCCTGTTCAGGCTGCCCGAGGATATTTCGGACGAGGTGGCCGCTGCGGCGCTGCTCAAGGGCTGCACCACCGAATTCCTGGTCGAACGCTGCGCGCGGGTCGAACCGGGCCAGGCGGTGCTGGTCCATGCAGCCGCAGGCGGCGTCGGCCTGTTGCTGGTGCAATGGCTCAAGGCCGTGGGCGCAACCGTGATCGGTACGGTGAGCAGCGAGGAAAAGGCCGCGCTCGCGCGCGAAGCGGGGGCCGATCATATCGTCTTCTACACCCGCGAGGATACCGCCAAGCGCGTGCGCGAGCTGACCGGCGGGGCCGGCGTGCGCGTGGTCTATGATGGCGTCGGGCTCGATACCTGGGAGGCCTCGCTCGACAGCACCGGACGGCGCGGGCTGATCGTGTCGTACGGCAATGCCAGCGCGCCGGTAACGGGCATCAGCCTGGGCATCCTCGCCACCAAGGGTTCGCTCTACAATACCCGGCCGACGCTGTTCGATTATTATGCCGACCCGGCCGAGCGTGAAGCTGGCGCAGCGCGTCTGTGGCAGATGATCCGATCGGGCAAGGTCAAGGTGACGATCGGCCAGACCTATCCGCTGGAACAGGCCGAGCAGGCGCATCGCGATCTGGAAGGCCGCGCCACCAGCGGGTCGACATTGCTGCTGCCCTGAGCGCTTCAGGCTGTGCCCATGCCGTTCCCTGCCCTGGCGCGAGAACGGCCTAGCCGGCGATGCACACCGGGCAGTCTTCGGCCATCTCGCCTGCCACCGCACCCACCATCGCGCGCAGCAGGGCGGGGCGACCCTCACGCGGCAGTGGGGGAAGCGTGAGGGGCGGAGCAGCCAGCGCGGCGCGCAGCCCGGCGGCGAGCGGGTTGATCACGGGTACGGGCGATGCGGTGGCAACGCTCTCGGCCATCGCGGACATGCAGGTACAGCCCAGCATCACCGCCTCTGCGCCGCCCGCCACCAGCGTCTCGATCCCTGCCAGCACCCGCTGCAGGATCGCGGCCTGGCCTTCGCGGACCTGCGCGAGATAGCTGCCCGGCCCGGTGAGCGAGGCGGCATCATCGTCGCTGCCGATATTGACGGTACCGGTGCACCGATCGGTGAGGCCGCAGGATTGCAGCCGTTCGGCCAGGATGAAATTCATCGATTCGGGCCACACCGTCACGATGCCGAACCGCCGCCCGCCTTGTCCCGCCTCGGCCAGTCCGGCCTCGCCCGATCCGATCGCAGGAATGGGCAGCATCGCGCGCATCGCGGCCAGGCCATAATCGCCCACGCTGTCGATCACCGCTGCATCACAGCCTTGCTCTGCGGCGCTGAGCGCGGCTTCGGCATGGCCCAACGCCTGCATCGCCTGTTCGAGCGGCGTGTAGGGGAAGGCGGGCACGCGCGAGGGAAAGGCGTGGAAGCTGGCGTCCGGGAACAGCGCCGCGAGTTCAGGCGCGGGGCCGCCGCGCTGCAACGGGTTCAGCGCTGTCCCGATCAACCCGATCCGCATCCGGCCCATGCGCTCAGGACAGCCCGGTCTCGATCAGCTCGACCAGCTCGCCCGAGGGTCCGCGCACCGTCGCTGCCATATTGCCCATGTACAGGTCGCCATGGCGCAGCACCGGCGGGGTGACGAATTCAACATCGAGATCGTCGAAGCTTTCCACCGCCAGCGTCACCAGCGCATTGCCCGGCGGCAGCATGTCGGCATGCTGCGGACGGTCGGTCGCCTCGGCGGGATAATCGTCGATCTCCAGGATCGGCAGGCGCTCGTTCTGAACCATCGTGATCACCGACTGCGTCCCGGCGGGCTTGCCGAACGCGGCGTTGATCATCGTGTATTCGAGCGTGTAGCTCTCCCCTTCGTCGAGGCGCAGCGCGTGGCGGTACCAGTCGACCGAGGCCATGCGGTCCTTCGCTGCCAGGATGACGATGAAGATATGATCGGTCAGGCTGTGCGCCTTGGGCAGGTCGGACGAAGGCGTGTCCATCGCCACCTCATTCAGATAGATCATCTCGTCGCCTCGCCCCAGCACCTGCATGGGTACGAAATAGGGCAGGCCGGCAATCTCCTTGGGCGGGCCGATGACGCGGAAACCGCTGCCGTCGAGCCGGTCGGGCCAGCCGAACACGTCCTTGACGGTGAGTTCATAGGCGGCCCAGCCATAGCTGCGGGTGGGCTGGAAATCGGCATGATCGGGCTGTTCCACCAGCCGGATGAAGCAATGCGCGCCGCTTTGCGGGCGCAGCATCGCATAGGGCGCGCCAGCGCTGCCTACGCAGCCCCAGCTCGCCGCGAGATCGGCGGGCAGCGGGCCGTGTTCGACCAGATCGAGCCCCAGCCGCCCCTGATAGTCGGCGAGCGAGCCTGCAAGATCGGGCGTGACCACCACGCCCCCCATGATCGTTCCGTGCTTCAGATGATGCGACATGATCGGGCCTCTCGGTTCAGGCGGACAGGACAGGCGGTCTGGCGCATTCGGGCAAGGCCAAAGCGCCAAAGGGGTCGGCGCTTGCGCCGAGGAAGCTTTCGACCAGCGCAGCGCTCTCGCGGGCGTGGAGGTCGAGAAAGCCGTGCCCCCAGCCATCGAGCGTCACCATATGGCCGTTCTGCAACAAGGCGGGGGCAGGCGCGGTGTGATCGCGCAGGTCGTCTTCGGGGTTCAGCAGCAGCACCGGCTGGGTCACTTCGCCAAGACGCATGCCGGGCACGAAGCCGAACGCGGCATCATGGCCCCAATGCTCGATATTGCGGCCCAGCAGCCCGTCGGGAAATGCGGCGTTGATTTCGTCGAGCGGCAGGCCGCCCGCGGCGAAATGATGGTGGAAGCGCTGCCAGCGGTGCAGGATATGGCTGCCATCGGCCTCAGGCGTGCGGTGGCGGTATTCGGCGCGCATCGCGGCGAGATCCTCGGCGCTGAACACCGGCGCGGAGATCAGGACGACGCGGCGTATCTGGCCGGCGCGCTCCGCCGCCAGCTGGCAGGAGATCATCGATCCGGTATGATAGCCCATCAGGTCGACCGCACCGGACCCGGCACATGCCTCGATC
The DNA here is from genome assembly GCA_026625625.1 of Blastomonas sp. SL216. Classification (NCBI taxonomy): domain Bacteria; kingdom Pseudomonadati; phylum Pseudomonadota; class Alphaproteobacteria; order Sphingomonadales; family Blastomonadaceae; genus Blastomonas; species Blastomonas sp. SL216. Next base: position 2,882,732 of record CP113055.1, on the reverse strand, counting down.
CCCGCGATCAGGGCATCGGCATAATCGGCGATTCCCGGCGCAACCGGCGGCGCGTCGGACATGCCGAAACCCGGCGTGTCGAACGCGAGCACATGCCGCCCGCTGATCGCGGACAGGACGCCCATGAACCGTTCGAACGTCCGCCCCGTCATCGGGCTCATGTGAAAGCAGGCAAGCGAGGGACGACCGGCTTCGGCCATTCCCGCCTCGCGCACATGCAGCTGGCCGAACGGGCCATCGACATAAAGGCGGCGGACGGGAACGCTATCGGCCATGCGATCAGAACTCCGGCTTGCGCTTGGCGAGAAACGCGGCGACGCCTTCCCTGAAATCCGGCCCGCCAAAGGCATCGGCAAACTGGGCGAGCGTTTCGGCATCGTCCTCGGCCTGGCCATGGATGATGCGGCCGATCATCGCCTTGCTTGCGCGCACGCTGTGCGGCGAGACGCTGGCGATCTGCGCGGCGAGCGCGGTGGCGGCAGCTCCGGCGTCCTCGGCAATCTCATCGACCAGCCCGATGCGGTGCGCTTGCGTCGCATCGACCAGCTGGGCGGTGAACAGGATGCGCTTGGCCGCCGCCGGTCCCACCAGATCGACCAGCAGCTTGGTATCGTGGAGCGAATAGACGAGGCCGAGCTTGGCCGGCGTGATGCCGAAGCGCGCGGCAGGGGTCGCGATGCGGAAATCGCAGGCAAGCGACAGGCCGCAGCCGCCGCCGATGCAATCGCCCTCGATCTGCGCGATGACCGGCTTGGGCGCGCGCGCCAGTGTCTCCATCGCGCGGCGGATCGCCGCCTGGTTGCGGATTCGCCACTCGGGGTCCTGCGCGCCCGCGCCAAACTCGGCAATGTCCGCGCCGGCGCTGAACGCGCCGGGCACGCTGGCGCGCAGGATCATCACGCGGATATCGGGGTTGAGCATCGCGCGCTCGATCAGCTCGGGCAGCGCCTCCCACATGGATTGCGTGAAGGCGTTGCGCTTGTCGGGCCGGTCGATGACGAGGTGCGCGATCGCCCCATCAAGGGTGAGGGTGAGACTCATATCTCCTCTCCCTTTACGGGAGAGGACAGGCTTGGCTTGGCAGCTTCCTGCCTAGCAAGCCTTGGAGAGGGCTTTGTGCGAAGGGCCCGCCGCTGCCCCCTCTCCCAGCTTCGACTAGGCGGCAAAGCCGCCAAGTCTGCGCAACCCTCTCCCTCGGGGGGAGAGGGGAAGGGGTGCGCCCCCGCAAGGGGCGAGGGGAGGATAGCCACGCCCCTCACGCCGGCACCGTGGCGGCAAAATGCTGCGCAATCGCGCGGCGGGTCGTTACCCAGACGTCGTTCCTGGATCGGACATGGCGAAAGAATTCCTCCAGCGCCCAGATGCGTCCCGGCCTGCCGATGATGCGCAGGTGCAGGCCCAGCGACATCATCTTCGGGTTCCCCTCCTCGCCTTCGGCATAAAGCTGGTCGAAGCAGCGCACGGCATAATCGAGCCACTGGTTCGGCGTCATCGCAGGATCCGTCCACATCTTCATGTCGTTGGTATCGAGCTGATAGGGCATGATCACCATCGGCCTTTCGGGCACGGTGTCGCGATCCCAATAGGGAATGTCGCCCGAATAATCGTCCATATGATATTCGAAACCGGCGTCGCTGAGCAGGCGGCGGGTATTGTCGGTGTGCAGGTAGCGCGACAGCCAGCCATAGGGCCGGGTGCCGGTGGTCTTCTCGATCGACGCCACGGCCTTCTGTATGAACTCGCGCTCGGTCGCCTCATCCATCTTGAACTGGTGCACCCAGCGCCAGCCATGGCTCACCGGTTCATGGCCGAGCTCGACGATCGCCTCGGCAATCTCGGGATAGGTCTCCAGCGCCATCGCGGCGACCGTCCAGCTCGCCATGATGTCATAGCGCTTCAGGAGCTTGACGACGCGCGGTGCGCCCGCCTTGATGCCATAGAGATAGTTGCTCTCGTTGCCATAGTTGCGGATGGCCGATTTGACGAACACGCCCAGCTCGTCGACCGGCTCCATCCCCCGGTCGCCGCGCGCGATGGTCATCTCGCTGCCTTCCTCGACATTGACGACGACGCTCAAGGCCAGTTTCGCGCCGTTCGGCCAGTCCATTCTCTCTTCGATCATCCGTTATCCTCCAAACCCCTCTCCCTTGACGGGAGAGGGTTGCGCAGACTTGGACCTCAAAAGGTCCTAGTCGGAGCTGGGAGAGGGTGGAAACCCCCTCTCCAACTGCGCCTAGCGAGCAAGCTCGCAAGGCTTCGTTTCCTCTCCCGCAAGGGGAGAGGAGATTTAAATCAGTGCATCTCCTCGCCGCCGCTCACGTTGAGCGCTTCGCCGGTCACGTAAAAAGCATCGTCGCTCGCCAGCCAGGCGCAGGCGGACGCGGTGTCGCTGGCAAGGCCCGGGCGGCCCATCGGGTTCTTCGCCTTCATGTTGGCGAGATAGGCCTCGACGCTGGCAAAGCCCAAGAGCTTCGAGAAATACGCGTTCTGCTGCGCGCCGAGCCCCGTGGTCACATGGTTCGGGCACACTGCGTTGACGGTGATGCCATGCGCGCCAAGCTCGACCGCGCTCGCCCGGGTCAGGCCGACCATGCCGTGCTTGGAGCTGACATAGGCTGGGAGGTGCGGAAAGCCGGTCTTGGCGGCCTGGCTGGCGATGTTGATGATCCGCCCGCCGCGCCCGCCAGCGATCATCCCTTTCGCGGCCGCTTGCGTGCAATAGAATGCGCCCGACAGGTTGACGGCGAGCACCTTGTCCCAGTCGGCCGGATCGACATCGAGCAGCGGCTTCATCATGAAGCCGATCCCGGCATTGTTGACGAATATGTCGACCGATCCGAACGCGGCCACCGCGCCATCGACCAGCGCGCGGCACTGCTCGGCGCTTGAAACGTCGCATGCGATCGCCGCGACCTTCGCGCCGCGCCCGCGCAGATCCTCTGCGACCTCTTCGGCCTCGGCATCGAGGACAAGGTCTGAAAGCACGCAGTTCGCGCCTTCATCGGCAAAGCGCTGCAGGATCGCCTGGCCCAGCCCCTTGTGCTTGCCCGATCCGGTGACGACGATGGTCTTGCCTTCGAACCGGCGCATCACAGGTCCTCGGTCAGGATGAACTGCGGCGCGTCGGCATAATCCTGGAAGGGCGCGGCCATCGCCTGGAATTCGGGCGTGCTGATCTCGGCCACGAACGGGTCCATGGCAGGAAGGTCGATGATCTCGATATACTGGTAGGGCGCGGCGGCGTCCGATCCGAACAGGCCGGTGGCGCGGTGCACGGTGAAGCTGGTGACCGAAGACAGCGCATTGACCCCCGGAATGTCGCGGGTGCGTGCCCATGTTTCATAATCGCTGATCGAGACGCCGGGCTTCAGGTTGAACAGCACGATGATCTTCACGGGGTTTCTCCTTCGGGCAGATTGGCGGCCAGATTGGCGGGCGGACGATAGGCGGCGAGCGCGGCATCAAGCGTGCGGGCGCGAGCGAAAAGGTCGGCCTCCTGGCCCGGCAGGCCGATCAGCTGCACGGCGACCGGCAGGCCATCATCGCTGAACCCTGCGGGCAGGCTGATCGCGGGCAATCCGGCGACATTGGCAAGGCAGGTGAAATCGGCCTGGCTTGCCGGCGCAGATGTGCTGTGGGGGAAGGCGGTCTGCGGCGCGGTGGGCAGCAGCAGCGGGCCGTGCGCCGCGATGGCATGGCGCAGGGCATCGGCGGTCTCGGCAAGCACGCGCTGGTCGTCGGCCCAATCGGCCTCGGACCGGCGCGGGCCATAAGCGATCAGCTTGCGCAAATGGTCGGAGAGCAGGGCGGGATCGGCATCGGCAAAATGATCGGCCATGAAGCGCACGGTCTTGATGAACCCGGCAAAGCGGACGCGCGACAGCGCATGCGGCAGCGCGATCTCGCTCACCGCGCCATTGGCCGCGCGCGCGCAGATAAAGCCGCGCAGCACGGCGGCATCGCATTCAACCCCGCCCAGATCGGTCAGCGTCACCATGCCTGAAGGCGCCGGGTTCTCGCCGAATGCGGACATCACCCGCGCCAGCCGTTCGAGCAGATCGAGCGAGCGGGCGAGCGGGCCGATGGCGTCGAAATCGGGTTCGGCGAGCTCCAGCCCGTGCTGGCTGACGGAGCCTTGCGCCGGTTTGAAGCCATAGACGCCGCAATAGGCCGCCGGGATGCGGATCGAGCCCATGGTGTCGGTGCCGAGCGCAGCATCGCACAGCCCGGCTGCCACCGCCGCGCCGCTGCCACCCGATGAGCCGCCGGGCGTGCAGCCCATCCGGTGCGGATTATGCGTTGCGCCGAACCAGGGATTGTCGGTCTTGGCGCCTAAAGCGGCTTCCTCCATGTTGAGCATGCCGGTGATGGTGGCCCCGGCGGCGCGCAGTTTCGCGACCACCTCGGAGTCGTGCGACGCGATCCGGTCGCGGAACAGCGCCATGCCGGCGGTCCAGTGCAGGCCTTTGACGGCGATGTTGGCCTTCACGCCGATGGTGATGCCCGCGAGCGGGCCGGGCGCCGCGGGTGCACCGAGCGCGTGTTCGACGAACGCGTTGAAGGGATCGAGCGTCACGTTCCCTTCCCTGAAAGGGAGGGGTTAGGGGTGGGTAGGCGAGATTGAACCCAAGGCCGCGCATTACGCCGCGACCCACCCCCAGCCCCTCCCTGTCCAGGGAGGGGAGCAAGAGAGGTCCCCCTCACAATCCCCGCTCGTCGATCAGGCGGATCGGCTTTTGCCGCACCTCGATCTGGGTCAGCGGTGCGGTGCCGCCCGGGGCGACCAGATCGACCTGCACCTCGACCCCCAGGCCGCGGCGGAGCAGTTCGGCCAGTTCGCCGGTGTCCGTCCCGCCCCGGCTTTCAAGCGTCACGGTCATATCGTCGCGCTGGCTGGCGGGGTCGCGCACCAGGCGGCAGACGAATTCACCGGTCAGATCGCTGCGGTTCTCGATCAGCGCGCCGATGGCGTGCGGGAAGACGTTGATGCCGCGCAGCTTGACCATATTGTCGCTGCGGCCCTTGAAGCCCGCGATCCGCTTGAACGCCATGCCGGTCGCATTGGTGCCGGTCAGTTCATGCGTGATGTCATGCGTGTTGAAGCGGATGCACGGCGCGATATCGTCCTTGAACAGGCAGGTCACCACCATGTCGCCGGTCTCGCCGGGGGCGACGGGCTGGCCGCTGTCGATATCGAGCAGCTCCAGATATTGCGCGTCCTCCCAGACATAAAGGCCGTCGCGCTCCGGCCCTTCGCCCGCAATCGATCCGGTATCGCCCACGCCATACCAGTCGAACGCCTTGGCCCCGCCCCAGGCCGCCTCGACCGAGGCGCGGTCCTCGGTGCCGAGATGACCGACGATCATGCGGATGTTGATCTTGTCGAGCAGCTGTTCGGCCACCGCCGTATCGGCGAGCTTGCGGATATAATCGACGAACCCGACCAGTACGGTGACGCCGAAATCGGCCATCAGATTGACCTGATTCAGCGAGCGCGTCTCGATGCCGGTGCCTGCGGAGAGGAACAGCGAATTGGTGAAATGGGTGACGGCCTCGCGGATATAATGGCCGCCATTGATCATGCCATGGCCATAGACCGACTGGATCACATCCGAGGATTCGAGGCCCTGCCAGCGGTACATGCGGCCGACCAGCAAATTGGTGATCTCGCGTCCCTTGGGGCCGAACAGCAGCGCCTGGGGGCGGCCCGTCGTGCCCGATGTGGTGTGGAAGATCGATGGCGCGCGCGATGCGTCCTTCATGTCGATCCCGGCGAAATCGCCGAACGGCGGGTGATCGGCAATCGAGGCCATCAGGTCCGACTTGTCATAGACCGGCAGCTTGGTGATATCGGCCAGGCCGTTGATATCGCCCGGCTCGATCCCGGCATTGCCCCAGAGCCGCTGATAGAAGGGAATCTGCCAGCCGCGCTGCACCAGGCGACGGAATTGCTTGTCCTGGATGGCGAACAGCTCGTCGCGGCTCATGCCCGTATAACGCTGCGTGAACGCATCGCCGACCGGATAATCGGCCAGCATCTGCTTGGCATCAAAGGCTTCGAAATAGCTTGGGAAGGTCATTGCGGCTCCCTGCCACGGGGTTGGGTGAAATAGGCGAGCGGATCGTCGAACAGCCGCGCATCGGGCACATCGCCTGCCAGTTCGCGGGCGAGCGCGCGCTTGGCGGCGGTGCCGTCAGGCGACAGGGGTGCATCAGGGCTGCCCAATGTGTGCGGGATAGCGCGCTCGATGGTGCTGCCATCGGTCAGGCGCACTAGCAGCTTTTGCGGGAACAGCGCGTTGGGATCGGGATTGCCGTCGACGGTGATCGCGAGCCGGTCGGCCAGCGCGCGGATTGCGGGGTCGGCGAGCGTTTCGGGTACGAAGCGGCGCGGGTCGATACGGCCATCGGTCAGCATCAGCGCGGTCAGCATCGGCAGGCACAGCCGCGCATAGGCGGGCGTCATGTCCGCCACCAGCGGACGCCCGACCAGCCGCGCGATCAGCGGCGGGACATAAGCCTCGATGGATGCGACGCTGGCGGGAACGAGCCTGAGGTCGGCGAGCGTGCCAAGCACTGCATGGCTGGCGCGGCCCGAAGGATAAGGCTTCACGCTGATCTCGGCGATGCGCCAGATGCGGCCCAGATCGCGCGTGTAGCTGGCAAGATCGCCCTGATCGAACAGCCGGAAATAGCCATACGGGCCTTCGAGTGCATCGTGCGGCCCGGTCAGCCCGGCCTTGACCAGATCGACCGCTGCGATGGCAGCGCGCGCCGCATTGGCGATCTGCAGCGGCAGCGCAATCGAGCCTTCGACATGCGCCTGCATCGTTCCCGCTAGCGAGGAATAGGCTAGCCCAAGAACATCCTCGAGCCGCTCGACCTGCTCGATCCGCGCCACCGCGAGTGCAGCGCCGATGCACCCTGCGGTGGCGGGGCGGAAGAAGCTGAGCGGGCTGGTCGCCGCAAGGCCCAGCCCTGCGGCGATATCGACCCCGATGGCGAGCGCGGTCAGCGTATCGTCAGGATCGCAGCCGCCCATCCGGTCGATGGCAGCGCCCAGGGCCGCCGTCACCACCGACAGCGCGTGCACCACCGCCGCTTCGTGCACCGCGTCCCATTCGAGGCAGTGGATGCGAAAGCCGTTGACGAATGCGGCAGATGCTGCGGGCAGGCGCTCGCCCGACCCGATCAACCGCGCGTCCTCGCCCATGCCCCAGCTGCGCGCGGCGGTCAGCACGTCATCGGCGCCTGGTGCAGCCGCGCCCGCCGCGCCGACGGCCAGTGTATCACCGAGAAGGTGCAGCGCGGCTGCCCGCACCTTGGCAGGCAGGCGGTGCTCTGCGCGGACGAACGCCAGAAGGTCGCCGGTCGCGCTCATTCCAGCCAGTCCTCGAGCAGCGCTAGCAGCGGCCCGACGCTGGTGCCGTGCAGCGCGATCTGCTCGGCCCGATCGGCCTCGACGGGCTTCAGGCCGCCCCAGCGCACCAGGCTGTCGAGCTTGGCGCGCAGCATCTCGGGCCCAGCCGGACGCTCGGGATCGCCGCGCGTGTCGGCCAGAGAAATGACAGCAGCGCCGCTGATCACGCGCGCGCCGAAATGGGCGGGATAGCGATCGGTAAACTCCGCCGCCTCGCGCACGCTCACCTGCGCGCGCTTCTCGGCAAGTGCGGCGATGGCCTCGGGGGTGAAATCCTCCGGCGTGGCGTTGCGCCCATCGGCGATCACCGCCACTGCATGCTGGATCGAGAATTTCGCGTCGAGCTCGGTCCTGGGAATGGGCCGGTCGCAGAACTTGAGCGCGTCGGCATAGGTCTCGACCACCACTGGCAGGTGGAGCCTGCCCGCCGCGCGCAGCTCCAGCGCGCCGTCGATGGCAGGATGCGCATGGCGGCACGCGGCCCAGGGCTTGAAGCTCACCGCATGGACCAGCCATGGCTCGCCCAGTACCATCGGCTTGGGATCGCGCACCATCGCGGCATACAGGCCCTGTTCGCCCTCCAGCGCGCCCACCGGCCCGGTAAAGCCCTGGCGCGCCAGCCGGGCCAGCCACAGCCCCTCCAGTGCGGCGCGCGCGGCGTGCATCGCCTTGGTCATCACGTCCTCGTGCCGCATCCGCCACAGCCCGCCGGTGACCGATGCCGCATTGCCGAGCGCCCAGCCGGTCGCCGCTTCATCAAGCGCGAAGATCGAGGCTGCCGCCGCCGCCCCGCCAAAGCCGCCCGCGGTCGAGGTCGGGTGGAAATGCGCATAATGGTGCGCGTCAAAGGTCGCGCCGACGGCGATCATCGCCTCATAGCCGCGCACCGCGCCATCGAGCAGCGCATCCATGCCGCTCTTCTCCTGCCGCGCCGCAGACAGGGCGGCAGGCCAGATTACCGGGCCGGGATGGAGCAGCGCGGCGCGGTGGACATCGTCCATCTCGAGCACATTGCCGAGCAATGCGGCGCGGGTCAGCATATCGGGCTCGGCCATGCGCGCCACGGCGGCCACCGGGCTCTGGCGCGCGCCTGCGACACAGGCCAGCCAGTCGAGCAGGTGCAGCCGCGCCCGCGCGCGGTCGCTTTCATTTGGCGAACGGGCCAAATGTGCGCTAAGCCGCTGGATGAGGCTCGCGGCGGTCATGCACCGCAATCCGCAGAGCAATGTTGGAGCAGGAGCACGCGTTGAACAGCCGCGCAGAGGCCAGTGATATTCTCGACAAACCTTCGGACAAGCCGCGCTACCAGCAGCTTGCCGACGAATTGCGCGCGGGCATCCTGTCGGGCAAGCTGGCGGGCAACAACAGCTTCCCGACCGAAAGCGCGCTGTGCGCCGAATATGGGGTGAGCCGCTTCACCGTGCGCGAGGCGCTGCGCCGCTTGCAGGCCGAAGGGCTGATCGCCCGGCGGCGTGGGTCTGGCACCGTGGTGCAACCGGCGGCGGCGCGCGGTGGTGCGCTGCACCAGCCCTTGTCGAACGTCGGCGAGATCCTGCAATATGCGCGCGACACCCGCATTGCCTATGATCATCTGGGGCTGCAGGCGCTGCCCAAGGGGATCGCGGTGCAGATCGCGATGCCGGTCAGCGACAAATGGTTCCGCTTTCGCGGCGTGCGTCGCCAGGTCAGCGACGGCCAGCCGATCGCGCTGACCGAGGCTTATGTCATCGCCGATCTGGCGACGGCTGTGGCCGAGATCCTGCCGCCTGCCGATGCCGCCGACCAGCAGATCAACCCCGGCGCCAACACGCTGTTCCAGTTCATCAGCAATGCAGCGGGCCTGTCCATGTCGCGCGTGACACAGGACATCCAGGCGGTGCCCGCGAGCGCCGAGGTCGCCGCCGCGCTCGACATTCCGCGCCGATCCGCGTGCCTGCGCATCCTGCGCTGCTATCATGACCAGCACGGGCGGATGTTCGAGCTTTCGGTCAGCCACCATCCCGGCGACCGCTTCGCCTATTCGATGCATATCGACGTCGAGGCGTAACGCACCGCTCATTGTGCCTGACCCAGCTCCGGCGCATCTTCGGGTGTCCAGTCGGGCTCTCCGGCAAAGCGGATCGGCGGGGCGATATGGTGCGCGCTGCCCGCTTCGACGAGCAGGCCGCGCGTGGCGACATGCTCGCTGGCAAAGCCTTCGGCAAAATCGAGCACGGGGGAGAAGGCGACATCCTTGTCCTCGAACCATGCCACCCATTCGTCGCGGGTGCGAGTGAGGAAGGTCTCGCGCAGGAATGCGATCAGCGGGGCCTGGGCGGGTCCCGCTTCGGCTTCGCCGAGCGCGATCAGGTCCTCGCGGCCCAGAGCGGTGAGCAGGACCTTCACGAATTTCAGCTCGCGCCCGCCCAGCGCGACATGCCGGCCATCGCGGGTCGCATAGACCTGATAGAAGCCTGCACCGCCCAGCGAGCGCTGGGTCGAGGAGTGCGGTGACTCGCCGCCCGCGATCGCGCTGCCCGCGATATGCGCGCACCAGGGCAGCAGGCTGTCGAACATGGCGATATCGACATAATCGCCCTTACCGGTGCGCTGCCGGCCGATCAGCGCCATCAGCACCGCAGACAGGCCGGTCAGGCCAGCGGCCATGTCGGCAGATGGCACGCCCGGCACCACCGGGGTGCCATCGGGCCCGTCATTGACCGACAGGAAGCCCGACAGCGCCTGGACCGCCAGGTCATGCGCGGGGTGATGCGCCATCGGCCCATCCTGCCCGAAGGCAGAGACCGAGCAATAGACGATGGCAGGGTTGATCGCGCTCACCGCGGCATAATCGAAGCCCAGCCGCTGCATCACGCCGGGGCGAAAGCCTTCGACGAACACATCGGCGCTCTTGATCAGATCGGTCAGCCGCGCGCGCCCCGCCTCGCTCTTGAGGTCGAGCACTTCGCTCGCCTTGCCGCGATTGAGATTGCGGAACCAGACCGACTGGCCGTTCTCGAACGGGGCCATGGTGCGCGCCGGATCACCGGCGGGGGGCTCGATCTTGATCACCTCCGCGCCCTGGTCCGCCATCATCACGGTGAGCATCGGCCCGGGCAGGAACTGCGACAGGTCGATCACCCGGATGCCGGAAAGCTTGCCCATGGATCAGATGATTCCGTCGCGTTTGAGGGTTTCGATCTCGCCGCCCGAAAGCCCGATGCTGGCCAGCACATCGTCATTGTCCGCGCCCAGCAAGGGTCCGGCGCGTGCAGGCAGCCGCTCGCCATCCATGCGGATCGGGCTTGCGAGCACGCGCAGATTCTCGCGGTCGGGATGCTCGACGGTCTGCATCATGCCGGTCTCGGCGAGGTACGGGTTGTCCATCGCACTGGCCAGATCGTGCACCGGCGCGACCGGCACCTTGCCCGACAGCAGATCGACCCAGTGCTGCGTCGGCTGCGTGCCGAACACCGAATCGAGCACCTGTGTCAGCGTGTCGCGATTGGCCAGCCGGTCGGCGGGCGTCCTGAAACGCGGATCGTCCTTGAGGTCGCTCTGGCCGATCGCATCGACCAGGATCGACCAGAATTTGGGCAGCTGCGCCATCACGAACATCCAGCCATCGGCCGAGCGGAACATCTGGCTGGGCGTGACCGAAGGATGCGCCGAGCGCGGCGCGCGCGGGGTGACGTCGCCCTCGTTCAGATACCAGACCGCCGGATAGCTCATCTGGTGCGCAGCGACCGAGAGCAGGTCGACATCGACATCGCAGCCGAGCCCCGAACGCTGGGCATCGAGCATCGCCGCGAGCAGGCCGACCGCCATCTGCGTACCGGTCATGAAATCGACGATGGAAAGGCCGAAGCGCACCGGCGGGCCATCAGGCTCTCCGGTCAGCGATAGGAAGCCCGCCTCGGCCTGCATCAGATAATCATAGCCTGGCCATTTGGCGCGGACATTGTCGCGCCCATAAGCCGAAAGGTGCGCGCAGACGATGGCCGGGTTGATGCTGCCCAGCGCGGCATAATCGAGCCCCAGCTTTGCGGGCAGATCGCCGCGCAGATTGTTGACCATCGCGTGCGAGCTGGCCGCGAGCGCGCGCAGGATCTCGCGCCCGCGCTCGCTCTGCAGATCGAGCGTCAGCGATTTCTTGTTGAGGTTGAAGGTCTGGAAATACAGGCTTTCATTCTCGCGCAGGAAATGGGGGCCAACCGCGCGCGCGGTATCGCCGCCGGGCTGGCCCGGCTTGTTCGGCGGTTCGATCTTGATGACCTCCGCCCCCATCTGCGCCAGGAACATCGTGCCATAAGGCCCCGCGCCATATTGCTCGGCAGACAGCACGCGATAGCCGGTGAGCGGCAGCCTCATGACAGACACTCCCCCCTCACGCCGGGTTCCGTTTTACCCATTGCTTGGAAATGATCATGCGCTGCATCTCGTTGGTGCCTTCGCCGATGCACATCAGCAGGGCGTCGCGATAATAGCGCTCGATCTCGTATTCCTTGGAATAGGCATAGCCGCCATGGATGCGCATCGCCTCTTCGGAATTGCGCACGGCCGCTTCGGAGGCGAAATATTTCGCCATGCCCGCTTCCATGTCGCAGCGTTCGCCGCGGTCATAGGCTTCGGCCGCATCGAGCGTCAGAAGCCGCGCGGCGCGGGCGCGGGTGACCATTTCGCCGATCTTGAGCTGGATCGCCTGATGGTCGGCAATCGGCTTGCCCATCGTCTGGCGCAGCTGTGCATATTCGGTGGCGAGGCGCAGCGACCCATCTGCCAGGCCGACGCCGCGTGCTGCGACGTTGATGCGGCCCAGTTCCAGTCCGCCGGTGGCCTGGAAAAAGCCCTGGCCCTCGACGCCGCCGATCAGGTTTTCGGCCGGCAGACGGTAATTGTCGAAGATCAGCTCGGCGCTGTCGATCGCCTTGTAGCCCAGCTTGTCGAACTTCTTGCCGACGGTGAAGCCTTCCTGCTTGGGCGCGATGAACAGGCTCATGCCCTTGTAGCGCGGATCGGCCTTGGGGTCGGTCTTGACCAGCAGCGCAAAGCAGCTGCCCTGGATGGCGTTGGAAATCCAGGTCTTGGTGCCGTTGATGACATAGTCGTCGCCGTCACGCACGGCAGTGGTGCGGATCGCCTGCAGGTCGGTCCCGGCATTGGGCTCGGTCAATGCCAGACCGCCGCGGATCTCGCCGCTGGCGAATTTGGGCAGCCACTTGGCCTTTTGCACCGGCGTGCCGAAGCGCTCGACCGCGCAGGCCATGATCAGGTGCGAATTGAAGATGCCGGTCAGCGCCATCCAGTAGGACGAGATCCGCGCGACAATCTTGGCATAGGTGGTCGCGGGCAGGCCCAGGCCGCCATATTCCTGGCCGATGGTCGCGCCGAACAGACCCATTTCGATCATCTGATCGACCAGCTCGGCGGGCCAGATGTCCTTGTGGTCGTGGTGCATCACCACGGGCTTGACCTCGCGCTCGATCCAGCGGTCGATCGCATCGAGGAAGGCGGCTTCCTCGTCCGCATCGATCGTGCGCATCTCTTCAATTGGCAGGCTTGCCATGCTTGGGTCACTCCGGTCTTTCTGCTCGCTGCCCCCCATAGGGCTGCGAGGATCAAATCTTGTCCTGGCCCCGATCAATCGTCCGACGGTCCGAAGCCACGCTTCCAGATCAGCATGGTGCGGCTGAAGGTGCAGACCACCTGCCCGTGCTGATTCTTGCCGATGGTCTTGACCGTGACAATGCCCTGTTCGGGCCGCGATGAGGACTCGCGCTTTTCGATTACCTCGCTCTCGGCATAAAGCGTGTCGCCGGGAAACAGGGGGTTCGTCAGGCGGATATTGTCCCAGCCCAGATTCGCCACCGCCTTCTGGCTGACATCGGACACGCTCATCCCCACCATCAGCGCGACGGTGAGCGGCGAGGCGACCAGGGGTTTGCCGAATTCGGTCTTCTTGGCATATTCATAATCGAAATGCGCCGGATGGGTGTTCATCGTCAGCAGCGTGAACCACACATTGTCGGCATCGGTGATCGTGCGGCCGGGGCGATGTTCATAGATATGGCCGACGACGAAATCCTCGAACGCCCGTCCGAAGGTCTCGCGATAGCGGCCCTCTGAAACTTCCTTGGCTCCCTCACGCATCGATCATGGTCCTTTCGTTTCGCTTGGCCTCGCGCTCGAGCATCGCGCGCATGCGTGCGACGATGGGAGCCTCCAGCATCTTTCCGTTGTGGCGGATCGCCATGCCGCCTGCCGCCTCATAGGCGGCGATCGCCTCGTTTGCCTCGGCAATGGCAGCCGCATCGGCGCCGAACCCGGTATTGATAGCCTCGACCTGCGCGGGGTGGATCGCGGCCTTGGCGGCAAAGCCCAGCGCACGCACCTTGCGGCATTCGTCGGCAAGCCCCTGCGCATCGTCGAGCTTGACGAAGGGCACGTCGATCGCGGGTACGCCTGCATCGGCGCAGGCCATGATGAACTGCCCGCGCGCCACCAGCAGCGGATCGAAGGCGAGGTCGACACCGAGCTGCGCGGAGAAATCACCGCCGCCGAACATCATCGCGGCCACCTGCGGTTGCGCGGCGATCAGATGCGCCTCGCGCAGACCCTTCACCGTCTCGATCAGCGGAACAAGGCCGATCGCGGGATTGTCGAGCACGCGCGCGACCTGGGCGATCTCGCTGGCATGCTCGACCATCGGCACGAACAGCAGCGGCGGCGGTGCAGCGCAGTGCGTCAGCGCGATAAGATCCTTGAGGCCCGCACGCGTCATCACCCCGTTGATTCGGACGGCAACGCGCGTCCGGTCCCATCCGGTCAGGCCCGTCATCACCGTCTCGCGCGCGCTGTCCTTGTCGGGCGCGGCGACGGCATCTTCCAGATCGATGCAGACAAGGTCCGCCGCACTGGCCAGCGCTTTGGAGATGCGGTCGCTACGCGAACCCGGTACGAACAGGATGCTGCTGGCAGCGAACATGATTTTTTCCGAAGCCCCTTTGTCGACGACATGTTTCTGCTTCACAATTTGTCCGGACAAATCTAAAGTCAAGCACAAATCAGGATAATCACGAAGGGAAGAGGTTTATGCGTATCGGTACCCTGACTCTGGCAGCCCTTCTGGCGGCCACAACCCTTGCCACCCCGGCGCTGGCCCGGCAGCTCGATCCGGCCAAGCCCGAGGATGCGCTGGAGATCATGAAGCGCACGCAATGCGGCGTGAAGGACAAGGTGCCCGCCGTCTATCGCTGGCAGGGCAAGATCTACAGCCGCCGCCAGGGCGAGCCCGACAAGCACCTGTTCAACATGGAAGGGATGAACATCCGCCAGTGCGTGACCGTCACCGATGCGCAGCGCGGAACCGGCTATCGCATGGTCAGCCGGGAGATCACGCTGTATCTCCACCCCAAGACGAACGAGGTGCTGCGCAGCTGGCAGAACCCCTATACCGGCAAGACCGTGGAGGTGATGCACATCGCCAACGACCCGGTGAATTCGCGCCCCAGCTTCCCCAAGGGTCCGGACGGCAAGCCCTATTCGCTGAGCCTCACCCGCATGGGCGACACCATGCTGATGCCGGTCGAGGCACCGCTCTATTATGTCAATCCGCTGGCCGGCGACTATCAGGACTATGTCGGCAACAAGTACCACGCGATGGAGATTTTCGACTTCTCCATGCCGGTCAAGGCGCTTGATACCGATACCAAATCGGTCAACCCGACGGTCGCCTGGGTGCGCATTTCGGACTGGATGCCCTGGATGCTGATGGAGGGCCGCGACGGCCAGATGGTGTTCAACGCCATGGGCGTGAAGCTGAACAGCTATGACGAGCTGCCCGACGTCATCAAGCGCGAGATCGCGACCAACTATCCGGGCTATAATGCGCCGCCGCCGGTCGACGATAGCCGCCCGAACGAGACGACCTGGACGGTGTTCAAGAAGAAGATCGAGGCCCAGCGCGCCAAGGATGGCGCAAAGCCCGGCAAGGCCGAATAAGCGCGGATGGATACAGCGCCGGTCCCAAGCGGGCCGGCGCCTCCATCAATCCTGGCTGCGTGCCTTCATCGCCTCGACGATCTTCTTGACGTCCTGCGACCGGCCCTTGGGCACGATCATCACATGGCTGCCATTGGCGATGACGATCAGATCCTCGATGCCCGATGCGGTGACGGTGATGCCATCGGCATGGACATGGCAGCCGCGCGTATCGATCAGCACCGCATCGCCTGCCACGGTATTGCCTTGCGCATCGGCTGAACCGATCTCCGCCAGCGCATCCCAGCTGCCGACATCGGACCAGCCGCAGGCGACGGGGACGATCGCCACCCGGTCGGCGCGTTCCATCACCGCATAGTCGATCGAATCCGACGGGCAGGCGGCAAAGCACGCCGCATCGGGGCGGATCAGCCGGGCCGTCAGGTCGACACCTTCCAGCGCGGCGCGTGCGTCATGATCCATTTGTGGCGCGTGCGCCGCCAGCTCTTCGAGATAGCGGTCGGCGCGCATCAGGAAGATGCCCGCATTCCAGGCATGGCTGCCTTCGGCCAGCATCGCCTCGGCCCTGTCGCGCGCGGGCTTCTCGATAAAGCGTTCGACCTTGCGCACGCCGGGGGCATCGGTCAGGTTTTCGCCCATGCGGATATAGCCGAACCCGGTTTCCGGACCCGTAGGCTCGATGCCGAAGGTCACAAGCCAGCCATCGCGCGCGGCGGGCAGCGCGGTATCGACCGCAGACAGAAACGCGGGCAGGTCGCCGATCACATGGTCGCTCGGCATCACCAGCATCACCGCATCGCCGCTGCCTGATGCGAGCGCCGCGAGCGCGATCGCAGGCGCGGTGTTGCGCGCGCTCGGCTCCAGGATGATGCGCGCCGGGGCGTGGTCCGGCCCGGCAAGCTCTGCCTCCATCAGCGCAGCATGCCGCTCTGCGCCGATGATCAGCGGCGCGGTGAACCGGGTGCTGTCACCCGCCCGCGCGAGCGTATCGGCGAACATGCTCTGGTCAGAGGCCAGCGCCAGGAACTGCTTGGGACTATGGTCGGTCGACAGCGGCCAGAGCCGTGTGCCCGATCCGCCGGACAGGATGACGGGGATGATCTGGGTCATGGTTTCTCGCGTCAAAGGGCTCGTGCCAGCAACAGCCGTGCGCCGGGGCTGACCGAAAAGCGGCTGGCGCTGTCGATCGCCAGGCATTCGCCTGCGTGCGCGACAAGCGCGTCGTCATCGCCGTGCAGGGTGGCGCTGCCTTCGACCGGAAGCACCATCAACGGGCCGGTCCCGCCCAGCCGCGCATCGGGATCGCCGGTCAGCAGCAATGCAAAATAGGGCCCGTCGACCAGCATCTGGTCAGCCTGGAAATCCACCTGGCGGTGCAGCGCCTGCGGGTAAGGCGCGGCGTGCGATACTGCGACGCCATCGTCCAGATGCAGTTCGCGCGGACGGCCGTAGTCATAGAGCCGGTAGGTGATATCGGCATTCTGCTGCACTTCGATCAGGCTGACGCCTGCACCGATGGCATGGACGGTGCCCGCCGGAATGTAATAGAAATCGCCGCGTTCGACCGGTTTCCAGTCCATCAGCGCCTCGATCTCGCCGGAAAGCGCGGCGGCGCGCAGTTCATCGGCATCGAGCGGGCGCACGGTGCCGATGCCCAGGCACGCGCCGGGCTCTGCATCGAGCACCAGCCAGCATTCTTCCTTGCCACCGACCAGGCCCATCGCGCGGGCTTCAGCATCGCTCGGATGCACCTGGATCGACAGCTTCTCGCTGGTGAACAGATATTTGATCATCAGCGGCAGTGCAGGCCCGGTTTCGGCCTCGAACCAGATTTCGCCGATCTTGTCGCTGCAGGCATTGCGGAACGGCGCGGGCAGCACCAGCCGACCCCAGGGCTTTTCCACCTGACGGGTGGCAAGCTTGCAGGCATCAGCGGCCATGGTCACACGGCTTTCTCGCTCAGCCGTCGTTCCCAGGCCAGCGCATCGGTGACGATGGTGTCGAGATCGTCATGCGCCGGGCTCCAGCCGAAGCGCGACCGGATCGCGCTGCTGTCTGCGGTGAGCGCAGCGGGATCACCCGCGCGGCGGCCGGAAAGCAGGCGCTCGATCTTGAGGTTGGTGACCCGATCGACCGCGTCGAGTACTTCGAGCACCGAATAGCCATGGCCATAGCCGCAGTTGAGGAAATGCGACTGGTCGGGCTGCTCGATCAGCGCCTCGAGCGCCAGCAGATGCGCGTTTGCCAGATCGCTGACATGGATATAGTCGCGCACCCCGGTGCCGTCTGGCGTGTCGAAATCGGTGCCGAACACCGCGACATGCTCGCGCTTGCCGAGCGCGGCTTCCACCGCGACCTTGATCAGGTGCGTCGCGCCCGCCGTCGACTGGCCGGTGCGGCCCTGCGGATCGGCCCCTGCGACGTTGAAATAGCGCAGTGCGCAATAGTTGAAGTCATGCGCAAAGGCGACATCGCGCAGCATCCACTCGGTCATCAGCTTGGATGTGCCATAGGGATTGATCGGCTTTTGCGGTGCCTGTTCCGGTATAGGCCCCTCGAAATCGGGGGTGCCATAGGTCGCGGCGGTGGACGAGAAGATGAAGTGCTTCACCCCGCCCTGGACCGCCGATTCGATCAGCGCGCGGCTCTTGACCGTGTTGTTGCTGTAATATTTGAGCGGGTCGCTGACCGATTCAGGGACCACGACCGACCCGGCAAAATGCAGGATCGCGCCGATCTGCTGTTCGGCAATGATCCGGGCAACCAGGTCGCCATCGGCAATATCGCCTTCGTAAAACGCCACATCATCGGGCACCGCCCAGCGGAATCCGGTGACCAGATTGTCGATCACGGCGACCTTCCAGCCGGCATCCTTGAGCGCCAGCACGGCATGGCTGCCGATATAGCCTGCACCGCCGGTCACCAGTACGCTGTGGCTGGCTTTGAACGCGTCAACCGCTTGGCTTGCCATTTCCGTGATGCCTTTCAATGCGCTGCCTGAGGGCCGCGCTCCAGTCCGGAGGCTGCAAGCTGTTCATCGATCTGCGCCATCAACCGGTCGAGCCCCTCCTGGCTGCGGGCTTCAGCGCGCGCAACCAGCACGTCCTGCGTGTTCGATGCGCGCAGCAGCCACCAGCCATCGGGCGTGCTGACCCGCGCGCCATCGGTCGCATTGACCTCGGCACCGCTTGCCGACAGCCGAGCCAGCACCTCTTCGACCACCGCGAACTTGCGTGTCTCGTCGACCTGGAAGCGCATTTCGGGAGTGTTGATCATCGGGGCCATGCTGCCGCGCATTTCGGTGACCGACTTGCCCAGCAGGGTCTGCGCCTCGATCAGGCGGACAGCGGCATACAGCGCATCGTCAAAGCCGTAATAGCGGTGCTTGAAGAAGACATGGCCGCTCATCTCGCCTGCCAGCGGCGAGCCGGTTTCCTTCATCTTCGACTTGATCAGGCTGTGCCCGGTCTTCCACATGAGCGGCACGCCGCCCAGCTCGGTCACGCGGTCGAACAGCGCCTGGCTGGCCTTGACGTCGGCGATGATCGTTGCGCCGGGAACGTCTTTTAGCACCGCTTCGGCGTAGATGCTGAGCAGCTGATCGCCCCAGATGACGCGGCCCTGGCCGTCGATCGCGCCGATACGGTCGCCATCGCCATCAAAAGCCACGCCGAAATCGAGCTTCTTCTCAGCGACAAGCGCCTTCAGATCGGCGAGATTCTTTTCCTCGGTGGGATCGGGATGATGATTGGGAAAATTGCCATCAACTTGCGTGAACAGCGTGAAATGCTCGCCCGGAAGGCGCCGGACCAGCTCTTCCACCGCTGGCCCCGCCGCGCCGTTGCCGCAGTCCCAGCCGACGCGCGCTGCCGTGCCGCCGAAATCCTCGACCAGCCGGTCGACATAGCGGTCGAGAATGTCGATCGAACGCGACGTACCGGTGCCGCTATCCCAGTCGCCAGACTCCGCCATCTGTCCCAGCTTGAGGATGTCGGCGCCAAAAAACGGGCGGCCCTGAAAGACCATCTTGAAGCCGTTGTAATTGGCGGGGTTATGGCTGCCGGTTATCTGAATGCCGCCATCCGCCTCTTCTAGCACGGCTTCGGCATAATAGAGCATCGGTGTGGGACCCATGCCGACGCTGATCGCATCGACGCCACTGTCGTTGAGACCGCGGACCAGCGCCGCCTCCAGCACCGGCGAGCTCACGCGGCCGTCATAGCCTACCACCACGCACTTGCCGCCCGCGCGTGCGATCAGCGTCGCAAAGCCGCGGCCGATGGCATAGGCATCATCCTCGCCCAGAGTCTCGCCGATGATCCCGCGAATGTCATATTCGCGAAGGCTGGTAGGATGAAATGCATGCGTCATGGGTCTGGTCAGCTTCCGAAGGAATGTTCCGCTCATTCGTTTCATGAAGCGGACTAAGCATTTGAGGCGGGTATTGCAGCGTCGTTACCGCCGCGCCTGCCGAATTTCAACTTGGATATCTCGCGCCGAAGCCGTGCAGCATGGGCTGCACAAAAAAGACCCCCGGGAAGCCATGTGGTTCCCGGGGGCAGAATTTAGGCCCTTTCGCATGGAAAGGGCGCAGGCGTTGTGGAACCTTCAGAAACTGGCGGTCAGCAGGATGCCGATGCGCCGGGGCGGACGCAGTCCGGCGACAAAATTGCGCCGCAGGTCGGCATTGGCATCGGCATAGCGCAGGATCTGCGCCACCGAATCCTCGTCGAACAGGTTGCGGGCATAGAGCATCACGCGATAGCGGTCGCTCTGCAGGCCCATGCGCGCATCGACCACCACCGATCCGCCGGTTTCGGCAAAGTTCAGCACCTGGTCAAAGCTTGTCGAGACCATGTTGACGTTGCTGCCGACAAAGAAGTTCCAGTCGTCGCTGACCGGGGTGCGATAGTCGACATCGACGAAGACGGTATGCTCGGGCGCGCGCGGAATGCGCTTGCCCCGGATTGCGCCATAGCGCGACTGGCATCCCGTCACCGCCGGGAATTCGTCGCCCAGCGAGCAGTTGACCAGTCCGTCATCGGCGACATCGTTGATCAGGCCCAGATTCTCGTCGGTGCCGCGGGTGAACTTGGCATTCACATAGCTGTAGTTCGCGGTGACCGTGAAATTGCGCACCGGACGGATCAGCAGCTCAAGCTCGGCACCGTTGATCCGCGCATCGCCGCCATTGCGGGTGAGCGAGACCTGGTTGGGCGGCACCGAGACGTTCTGGGTAATCTGATAGCCCTTCACCTCGGTATGGTAGAGCGCGAGATTGGCGGTCAGCTTGCCGTCGAAAAAGGTGTTCTTGGTGCCGATTTCGTACGTCTTGTTGTCTTCGGGCTGGAATGTCGGGAAGCCGGCCAGGATCGCCTGGTTGCTGTTGAAACCGCCGGGCTTCTGCCCTTCGGCATAGACCGCATAGAACAGGTTGTCGCGCGTCGCCTGCCAGCTGAGCGTGAAGCGCGGGGTGAATTCCTTGAACGTCGCCTGCACCACGCGCGGGGCAGGGATGGCCTGGCCGTTGTTGAAGGTCAGCGTCGACTGGCGGATCTTTTCCTCGGCATAGCGGCCCTCGGCCGAGATCGAGAGCGTGTCGGTAATGTCGAAGGTCGCAGAGCCGAAGATCGCCTTGTTCTCGATATCGAACGAGTTGACGTTGCGCGATTCGGGCAGGTTGGCTGCCGTGACCGTGATCGGCGTGAAGATGCCGCAATTGGCGAGCTGCGCACAGAGTGAGGCGGTGGCCGCATTGGCATTGGCCTGCGCGCGGGCGAGCGATCCGGGTGGCACGACACGGGTGTCGCGGGTGACGTCGTTCTGGTCGAAATAATAGCCGCCCAGCATCAGCTGCAGCCGGTCGCCTTCATAGGCCAGACGCAATTCCTGCGACCAGTCATCGGTCACCTGGCGGTTGGAGAAGGTGAAATCCTGCACCGACGTGGCAAAGGCGGTGAACCGCGTCGTGCGCGGTGGCACGATCGGCGCGGGGGCGGGGCCAGTCGCGCCAAAGGCGAAGATCACCATGTTGAAGCTGTTGGGTGAATAGTCGCCATCGGTCTTGGTGTTGGCGGTGCGCCGGTTGTAGCCGGTCAGGCTGGTCAGCGTGAGCTCGTCGGTAAAGTCGAAATCCATGCGCAGGCCAGCGTTCAGCGTCTTGGATTCCAGCCCGGCATTTTCCGGATCGACGAACTGGCGGCGATAGTCGGTATTGACCTGTTGCGGCTGGATCACCCCGCAGAAATAGCGGCGCTGGCCGCGATAGAGCGTGCCATTGTCGGGGAAGCAGTTATTGGCATTGGCGCTCTGCGCGAAGATGGCGGGTTGGCCATCATCGATGACATTGTAGTTGGCGCGCAGCGAGGCGCGGAACGGCCCGCCATTGTTGAACTGCAGCGCGCCATAGCCCGAATAGCTCTGCTGCTTGCCGATGCGGGTGCCGTCAAAGGCGTTGCGAAAGGCACCGGCATTGTCGAGCACGCGCCCGCCCATCACGATGCCCAGGCCATCGGCGAGCGGCCCGCGCACGTTTGCGGTCGCCTCATAGCGGTCGTCTTCGGCCAGATCGACCTGAACGCGGCCGGTCCAGGTTGTGCTCGGCATTTTCGAGATGAGGTTGATCGCGCCCGAATAGGTGTTGCGGCCGTAAAGCGCCGATTGCGGGCCCTTGACCACTTCGAACCGCTCGACGGTATCGACGTCATAATCGGCGAGCGAGCCCGAATAATAGATGCCGTCGATGAAGAAGGCGACGCCCGACTGGCCCAGGATATTGGCCTGGCCGCGGATCACCGGGCGGTTGGCATCGCGGCCCAGCGAATCGTCGAACACCAGGCCGGGCACGGTCTTGGCGATGTCGGTGAGGTTGTCGAGGCCCAGCCGGTCGATCGCAGCGGCGGTGACGACCGAGACGGTGGTCGGGGCCTCCTGCAGCGTTTCCTCGGTCTTTCGGGCGGTCACGATGATCACATCGCTGTCGGGAGGCGCGGCACCCGGCGCTGCCTCCTGCGCCATGGCAGGCACGCTGTTGAGCGCGGTAACGGCAAGCAGGCAGGCCTTGAAGCTGTGTGTCATGTGAAACCCCCTCAGGTTCTTTTATGTCTCCCTTGTCCGGACAAGATCACCTCAACGCGCCAAATTTGTCCAGACAAATTTTATCCGCTCCGCGAATTCTATCCTCCGTGTTGCTTGAATACGACACCGGTCCCTGTGGCCGCGCGATCAGAAGCCGGGCTTTACCGCGCCCAGCCACGAGGTGACGACCAGCAGGATGTAGATTGCCATCACCCAGATGCGGGTGCGGTCCATCGTCCGGCGCAGCGGCACCTCGGTTGCATCGCTCGACCCTTCGCTAAGCAACCGGACGAGCTGCGGCCCGACCGGCTTGAAGGCGATATCGATGCCGATCGCAGCGACGAAGATCGCGCCGAACAGCAGCGCCTTCCAGGCCAGCCAGCCTGGCGCCAGCGGCGCGCCTGTGAGCACCGATTGCGCGCCCAGCCAGAGGTAGAAGGCGGTGAGCCCGTATTTCAGCCCGTTTTCGTAAAACCGGTCGCGTTTGGCGCGCGGCGTCTGATCATGATTGTGCGCGTCCCAGACCAGCCAAAGCCACACGCCGCCGATGATCCAGGCCGCCACCAGCAATGCCGCAGGCACATCCCACCAGCCGCCCATTTTCAGCACCGAGAGCGACACCGGCACCATCAGCGCCCAGGCGCTGCGCGGGGTCATGTCGACCAGCACCAGCAGCTTCAGCAGCGCGATGCGCTGGTCCAGCGTGTAGAGGTGACGCTTGCGGAAATGCTGCCCCAGCAGGAACACGCCGACGTCCGCCCCCAGCCACAGCACGAACAGCAACAGATGCACGTACACCAGCGAAGGGTACGCAATTTCAGACCAGCTCAATCCACGTCTCCCGCCAGAATCTTGCACTATGCCGATTGACAATGCAGATTTGTCCGGACAAGTTGCAAGAAAAAAATGAACGTCAGGCGGATCAGAATAACCGGACATTCAGGGAGACTAGACGATGATCAACTTACGCTTGGTGGCGACCGTCTCGGCGCTTGCTGTCGCACTGGCCATGCCCGCCTACGCCCAGAACGGGGAACAGGCAGGGGCCACCGACTCGGATGAGCAGCAGGGCCTTTCGGAAATCATCGTGACCGCACAGCGCCGTCAGGAAAGCGTGCAGGACGTGCCGATCGCGATCAGCGCGTTCACCGCAGAGCAGCTGCGCGACCAGGGGGTGTCGAACACGCTGCAGCTGGGCCAGTATGTCCCCAATCTGGTGGCGCAGAACAACACCGGTATCGGCTCGGCCAATGCATACTTCCTGCGTGGTCTGGGCTCTACCGAGACGATCGCGACCTTCGATCCGCCGGTCGGTACCTATGTCGATGACATCTATCTGTCGCGGCAGAACGCCAACAACCTGGCGCTGTTCGATGTCGCCCGGGTCGAGGTTCTGCGCGGGCCGCAGGGCACCCTGTTCGGCCGCAACACCACCGGCGGCGCGATCAACGTGATCATGGCCGATCCCGGCGACACGATCGGCGGCTATGCCGAAGTCGGCTATGGCCGGTTCGACAAGAAGCTGGTGCGCGGCTCGATCGACCTGCCGCTGGCCGATTCCCTGGCGATCAAGGTTTCCGGCTATTGGCAGGACGATGACGGCTATGTGAAGAATGTCACCACCGGCGAGCGGCTGAACGACGATGACGGCTGGGGCGTGCGCCTGGGCGTCAAGGGCGAGCTGGCCCCCTGGGCACGCTGGCGCGCAAGCTATGCGCATATGGTGTCGGAGGGCGAGAACACGCTCAACTTCACCTGCAATCCGGCCAATCCGACCGATTGCAAGGGCCGCTTCTCGACCACCGGCCTCAGCGAAAATCCAGCGACCGCCACGCCGTTCGCGCCCCTGGTGATCCAGGGCCGCAAGGCTGGCTATGGCAACGGCCAGAAGGCGGATACCGACCTCATCACCTCGAACCTGTCGTTCGACATTGCCGACAAGACGACGCTCAGCCTGATCACCGGCTATGTCAGCCTCACCCAGCAGTTTGCGCTCGATTTCTTTGACGGGCGCGGCGGCCCATCGGCCAGCGTGCCGTTCCCGGCGATCCAGCGCTATGCGCGCGGCGGCTTTGTCATCGTCAATGACGGCAGCCACGAGCAGTTCACCCAGGAGGTCAAGCTGGACGGCAGCTTCGGCAATGGCCTGGTCGATTATGTCGCGGGCTTCTTCTATATCGACGAGCGCAACCGCACCAACCTGGCGGATGTGTTCTCGATCTCGCCGGCCACCTCGCTGCTGCTGGGTGACCGCATCATCCGCAACACCACCAAGGCCTATGCAGGGTACGTCCAGGCCGATCTCAACATCACCGAACAGCTGAAGCTCACCGCCGGTGTCCGCTATACCGACGAGACCAAGAACGTCTCGATCAGCGACAATCGCGCCTCGTGCAACGATGGCACGATCGAGGCGACGTGCATGGCCAATGTCAACCTGCGCTCGGCCAATGGCGTGGTGATCCCGCGCCGCCAGAATGTGAAGATCTGGACCCCGCGCTTTGCGCTCAACTACAAGCCCAGTGACGATATCCTGCTGTTCGCCTCGGCGACGCGCGGCTTCAAGTCGGGCGGCTGGAATGCGCGCGCCACTGCGCCCAGCCAGTTCCTGCCCTTCGACGAAGAGCGGGTGTGGAGCTATGAGGCCGGCTTCAAGAGCGAGTTCTTCGACCGCAAGGTCCGCGCCAACGTCACCGCCTTCTGGATGGATGTCAGCGATCTGCAGATCCTGGCGGGCCTGCTCAACCCGGCGACCGGGGCGATCACCTTCCTGACCCGCAACTTCGCCGATTACCGCAACAAGGGGATCGAGGCGGAGCTGACCGTCGCGCCGGTCACGGGCCTGACGCTCTATGCCAATGTCGGCTATCAGGACGACAATTACCGCGTGCCCAATGCGCCGGCCGGAAACGACCTTTACGGCATCCAGAACGTCCAGGCGCAGCTGGCGGCCTGCCGTACGCAGCTGGCAGCAGGGCAGATTCCGGCGAGCGCCAATTCGGCACCTGCAGGAACGCCGGTCAACAACGCGCCGGCCTGCGCCGCCGGGATCGTGACGGCCAATGGCACGATCGCAACCCCGGTGCGCACGCCCGACTGGTCGCTGGCCATCGGCGGCAGCTATCGCGCGCCTTTGGGCGATAGCGGGCTGACGCTCGTTCCGACGATCAACGCCAGCTACCGCTCGAAGCAGGAGGTCGCGATCGCCAACCTGTCGCTGTACAACCAGCCGGTGACGCGCGGCGGACGCACGACGCCGGCCAATCCCTTCGGCGATGGCCCGTTCATCACCGGATCGGAAAGCCCGGCGGCCTGGCTGGTCAATGCAGGGCTGGCGCTCAACGGCCCCGAGGACCGCTGGCAGCTGGCGGTGGAATGCACCAACTGCTTCAACGAGGAGTTCATCCAGTCCTCGCTGTCCAACTACAGCTATCTCAATCAGCCGATGATGTGGACGGTGCGTGCGCGCTACAATTTCTGATCGCGCATTTTGGCCGTCTGGCGGATGGAGCATCGCACGAGTCTGTGCGATGCTCCGCTCCGACCTAGGCTTTACGTTTACGACGGACTGACGGGAGCGACCCATTGGCAAGCAGGGCAGACGAACTGACGGCAAGCATTGCGGCGGCTCCGCGCGGTGAATTTGCCGGTGGCTGGAAAGTCCTGCTGGCCGGTGTGATCGGCGTCGCCTGCGGGGCCTCGCCGATCCCGTTCAACGTCATCGGCTTCACCATCGCGCCGCTGACCCAGGAATTCGGCTGGACGACCACCCAGATCCTGACGCCGATCACCATTTTCGGCGTGGTCGCCGCGCTGCTCGCCCCTGTCTTCGGCTGGCTGGCGGATACCTATGGCGTGCGCCGCATCGCCTTGTGGTCGCTGTTCGGCTTCGGCGTCACCTTTGCGCTGCTGTCGCTGACCCCGCCGGTGCTCTGGGCCTATTATCTGCTCTGGCTGCTCGTCGGGCTGGTCGGCATCGGATCGACCCCGGTGACCTGGAGCCGCGCAATCAACATGTGGTTCTACAAGAGCCGGGGGCTGGCGCTTGGGCTTTTGCTGCTCGGCACCAGCCTGGCGGCGATTGTCGTGCCCAAGCTGGCGGTCTGGGCGATCGAATCCTGGGGCTGGCGATCGATGTTCGCGATTGTCGGCATGCTGCCCCTGCTGGTGGCACTGCCGTTAGCGACCTGGCTGTTCCGCGAGCCCCGACCCGAAGAGCAGCCGCCGGGCATCAAGACCGCGAGCGGCGCGCTGACCGGCGTGACGCTCGGCCAGGCGGTCCGCGATTATCGCTTCTGGCTGATCTGGGTGTCGATCCTGGTTATCGCGCTGACCTTTGGCGGGGCGTTCATCAACATGCCCGCGATGCTCGCCGACCGCGGCATCCCGGCGCAGGGTGCGGCCTCGGTGATGGGCATATTGGGCCTGGGCATCTTGTCCGGGCGGATCATCACCGGGCTGCTGCTCGACCGGTTCTGGGCGGGTTTCGTTGCCTTCCCGCTGCTGTGCCTGCCGGCCGCATCGAGCTGGATCCTGCTCAACCCCGCACCCGGCTTTGCGCTGGCGGCGCTCGCCGGTTTCCTGCTGGGCTTTGCCGCCGGCGCGGAGAGCGACCTGATCGCCTATCTCACCGGCCGCTATTTCGGCATGGCGCATTACGGCAAGATCTACGGCATGCTCTACATGCCCTTCGGCGTGTTCTCGGCGATCTCGCCGATCGTCTATTCCTCGGTCCGCGATGCGACCGGCAGCTATGACCCGATCCTGTTCCTCTCGATCTTCGGTTATGTCATCGGCGGCGCGCTGCTGATGCTGCTGGGCCGCTATCCCGTGCTTACCGAGGCTCCGGCGGCCGTCGCACCGCCCGAGCTGCAATCCATGGAGACGGCATGATGGCTACACTGGTGAAGGATGATGCAGGCGCTCTTGATGCCGTGATCGCCGCAGCAGGTGCGGAGGCGGTGCTGACCGACGCTGCGACCCGCGACTTCTTCTCGCACGACGTCTATTCGACCGGGCGTCAGCCCCTGGCCGTGCTGCGCCCCGCCACCGTCGATCAGCTCGCACGCGGCGTCGCTGCGGCCACGGCGCAGGGCCTGGCGATTGTGCCGCGCGGCGGCGGCATGAGCTATACTGGCGGCTATCTCTATTCGGGCGGCGACTTCATCCTGGTCGATACGACCTCGCTCGATCAGATCGTCGATATCAACCCCACCGACATGACCGTGACGGTGGAAGCGGGCTGCACCTGGCAGGCGCTGCACGATGCGCTGAAACCGCTGGGCCTGCGCGCACCGAGCTGGGGCACGCTTTCGGGCCTGCGCGCGGCGATCGGCGGCGGGATGAGCCAGAACGGCATCTTCTGGGGCGCGCGGCACGGATCGGTGGTCGATAGCGCTCTGTCGTTCGACGTCGTGCTGGCCGATGGCCGCATCGTCAGCACCGGCAGCGATTTCTTCCGTCCGTTCGGCCCCGACCTCACCGGACTGTTCGCCGCCGATACCGGCGCGTTCGGCATCAAGGCGCGGGTGACGATGCGGCTGGTCAGGGAAGCGACCGCCTTTGCCTATGGCTCGTTCTCGCTGCCCGACCACAAGGGGCTGCTGGGATCGATGAGCGCGATCGCGCGCGAGGGGCTGGCGTCGGAAAGCTTCGCCTTCGATCCCTATCTGCAATCGCAGCGGATGAAGCGCGATAGCCTGGCCAAGGACGCCAAGTCGCTGCTCAACATGATGAAATCGCAAGGGTCGGCCTGGAAGGCGATCAAGGAAGGCGCCAAGGTCGTCGCGGCGGGTCGCTCGTTCCTCAAGGACGTGCCTTTCTCGCTCCACACCATCGCCGAAGGCCGCCACCAGGGCGCGGTCGATGCCGAAATGGCCGAGATCGGCAAGATCATCGCTGCCCATGGCGGCAGCGCGGTCGAAAATTCGATCCCCAAGATCCTGCGCGCCAATCCCTTCCCGCCGCCCAATTCGATGCTCGGCCCCGATGGCGAGCGCTGGGTGCCGGTGCACGGCTTCCTGCCGCACTCGAAGCTGGTCGAGGCGTGGGAGCGGATCGAGGCGCTCTATGCCGACAATGCCGCCAGCATGGAGCGGCTCGACGTCAATGCCGGCGCGATGCTGGCAGCAGTCAGCCGCTCGGGCTGCCTGATCGAGCCGGTGTTCTTCTGGCCCGATGCGATGAACCCGCTGCACCGCCAGGCGGTCGAACCCGATCATCTGAAGAAGCTCAAGGGCTTTCCCGAAGGGCTAGAAGCGCGCGCGCTGGTGAGCGAGCTGCGCGCAAGCATCATCGCGATCTTCCGGTCGCTGGGCTCGACCCATGTCCAGATCGCGCGCACCTATCCGCTGCGCGATGCGCTCGACCCCGCCGCCTGGGAGATGCTGGTGGCGCTGAAGCGCGCCGTCGATCCGAAGGGCCTGATGAATCCGGGGAGCCTGGGACTGGAATGAGCGCAGATGGACCTCGAACGCCGCACGGTTCTGGCTGCGATGATCGCCAGTGCATTGCCCTGGGATTCGGCGCTGGCCGAGGAGGCGCGCGTGGCTGAGGTGCAGACCTATGCCGCCGTCGCGATGCAGCTCGCCGCCCGTTCGGTAGAGCGCGCGCCCGACCGGCAAGCCGCGCGCGCGCAGGTGCTCGGCATGATCGGCGAGGTCGAGGGCAAGATCCGTTCGGCGCGGATCTTTATCGAGCAATATGGCGGGCATCCGGTGAAGCTCGCGGTGCTGCCCGAATATCTGTTCACCAGCTATCCGGGGCGCATCTCGATCCCCGATTTCGCCAGGCTTGCCGCGTTCGAGATGCAGGGCGAAGAATATGAGGCGCTGGGCAAGGTCGCGCAGAACCTGAACCTGTACCTTGCGGGCAATGCCTATGAGGTCGATCCGAATTTCCCCGGCCTGTATTTCCAGGCAAGCTTCCTGATCGCGCCTTCGGGCGAGATTGTGCTGCGCTATCGCCGCCTCAATTCGATGTTCGCGCCGACGCCGCATGATGTCTGGTCGAAATATCTCGATGTCTATGGCATCGACGGCGTGTTCCCGGTGGCGCGCACCGAGATCGGCAACATGGCGGCGATCGCTTCGGAAGAAATTCTCTATCCCGAGATCGCGCGGGCGCATGCGCTGCGCGGCGCGGAGCTGTTCCTGCACTCGTCGTCCGAAATCGGATCACCGATCGATACCAACAAGGCCATCGCCCGGCGCGCGCGCGCGTTCGAGAACATGGCCTATGTCGTCTCGGCGAATACCGCGGGGATCGAAGGCACCAGCCTGCCGCTCGCCAGCGCCGACGGCAACAGCCAGGTGATCGATTACAAGGGCCGGGTGCTCGCCGAATCGAACAGCGGCGAGACCTTCACCGCCTTTGCCGAGATCGACCTGGGCGCGCTGCGCCATGCGCGGCGGACGCCCGGCATGACCAACTATCTCGCGCGCCAGCGGCTCGAACTGTTCGCGGCAGCGTACGGGACCGTCCGTCATCCGGCAGACGGCATGCTGGACGGCGGCACCGTGAAGGTGCCCGGCCGCGATTATTTCAAGCGCGTGCAGGAAGAGGTTATCGAGCGGATGGCAAAGGACGGGTTGATTTGACCCCTTGTTCTCCGGCGAAAGCCGGAGCCCAGGAGTCGGATGGCTCTGAAGCCGCTCTGGATTCCGGCTTTCGCCGGAAAACGGGACAGGAAACGAGGATTAGGATGACGCACCAATTCGATGTCGCACCGCCCTATACCGCCGTGGCGCTGCACGGCGTATCGCCGCAGCCCAGCCATGACGAGGCGGCGCGGTTCGATTTTCTGGCGAACTTGAACAAATATCTTTCGGGCACGCTCGGCCCCGGCAACAAGCAGGCGTACGAAACCCGCGTGCTGCCCGGCTTTGTTGCCGAACATGGCCGCGAGCCGAAAGACCGATTCGAGATCCGCCATGCGATGAACCGCGATCCGCACCACCGTTTCTGGTCGGCCTTGAAGCGCAACAGCATGGAGATGCGCCAGCAGAACGGCCGCGCGATGGTGCTGCGCCAGCTTGACGAGCTTAATGCCAAGGCGCGCCAGTATAACGAGGGCCGCGACACGCTCGAGCTCGATCCCGCCATTGCCGTGCCGCGCTATCAGAGCGCGATCGACATCCACTGCATGCCCGGCAGCTATCATGGCGAGGAAGTGCCCGGCGATGTCTCCGCCGGGGCGAACTATGATTGCGGCATCTTCGCGACCACCGCAGGCGGCCTCGGCGCGCTCTCCGACGGCGGCGGCCAGGCTCTGGTCAAATGGGCGCGGACCGAACGCCCCGGCTGGCAGCCGCAGCGTATCCTCGATATCGGCTGCACCGTCGGGCACAATATCGTGCCGCTGGCGCTCGCCTTTCCCGACTGCGAGGTGATCGCGATCGATACCGCTGCGCCCTCGCTGCGCTATGCGCATGCCCGCGCGCAATCGCTGGGTGCGACCAATATCCGCTTCATCCAGGCCAATGCCGAGGATCTGTCGCGTTGGGCAGACGAAAGCTTCGACTGGGTGCAGACCACGATGTTCCTGCACGAGACCAGCGGCACCGCGCTGCCGCGCATCATCCGCGAAGGCTTTCGCGTGCTGAAAGCGGGCGGATTGATGCTGCATCTGGAACAGCCGCAATATTCCGACGCGATGCCGCTCTACGAGCAGTTCATCCGCGACTGGGATGCGTTCAACAATAACGAGCCCTTCTGGTCGGCGATGCATGCGCTCGACCTCAAGACGATCATGAAGCATGCCGGTTTTGCCCCCGACGACCTGTTCGTCACCGGGGTGCGCGCGGTGGTCGATACCGACATCTTCCCCTCGGCGGGCGAGGAGAAGGAAGAGGACCACGGCCGCGCCGCCGTCTGGCATGCCTATGGCGCCTGGAAGGGCGGACGGCCCGCATAATCTTTCCCACGGAGATACATTTTGACCGAGCCTGTCGACTGGATGATCCGCGCCAATGCGCGCGCCAAGGGCAAGCGCCCCGATTTCCTGGGCGATCCCGACAAGGAAAAGATGCTGTCGATGCTGATGGCGGTGATCGGCGAGGTGTCGGTGCTGCGCGAGCGATTGGATACGGTCGAGCGGCTGCTCGACGCCAAGGGCACGATCAGCCGCGCCGATATCGAGGGCTACAGGCCCGACCGCGAGGCTGGCTATGAACGGGCTGCGATGATCCGCGAATATATCGCGCGCGTGATGCGCGGACCGCAGCAGATGATGGAAGCGATGAAGGCCGACGACAAGCCGGTCGAGGAACTGAGCCGCGAACTGAAGGACCTGTGATGCAGCACCGCACCGTCAGCGGCAAGATCCGCTATACCAGCAAGAAACCCGAGCTGATGGATCAGGAGCGCGGGCGCGAATGGTTCAGCTTCACGCACCACACAGATGGCCGCACGATCATGCGCGCGCGCTGCGAGATCGAGGAGCCCGATCCCAAGGTGCTGCGCGATATCGTCTATGGCATCGGGCCCGATATGGTGCCCGAACATCTGCATGTGCACCTGACCGTGGGTGACAGCTTCATGGGGTCGGGCTGGATGCGGCATGATGCGGCCGCCGGCGTGATCGAGTGCGAAAGTTTCGGTCCGTCCATCGGCCGGGTGTCGCAGCGCGTCGCGGTGGGCGGCGCGTTCGACGGTTTCGGCACGCACCCGATTGCCGGCGACGGCTTCATGACCCGGGTGATGGATGTGACCAAGGGCCCGCACCGGCGCAATGTCCGCTGCTTCCTGCCCTCGCCCGACCATCGTGGCGCCACCCCGCCGCTGATCGCCGAGGTGCTCATCGGCCTCGAATATGTCGGCGAAGAGGAAAAGACGGTGGAAGCGGGCACCTTCGCCTGCCGCCACTATCGCTATATCGACGATCTCGGCCCCGGAATGGGCGGCAAGACCCATCCGACCTATGACATGTGGGTGACGGCGGATGCCGATTCGATCTTCGTTTATGGCAGCATCGATGGATCGATGCTCTGCCGCTACGAACTGGTCGAACTGGAACGCTGACTTGATCTGCCGCATATTCTGACGTTATATAGCGTCGGAATTTGTGGAGCAGTCCGATGCCGATCCAGAATTATGCCGAACATGGGGCCTTTGCCCCGCGCAAGATCATCGAGGCGCTGCGCACGACGAGCGACGAACTCGCGCGCTCGCTCGGCCTTGGCAAGGACGCGATCCAGCGCAAGGACCGGATTGCCTCCGACCGCACCCAGCGCCGCATCCGCCAGATGGTCGAGATACTGAACAAGGTCGAACCGCGCTTCGGATCGGCGCTGCTGGCTTATGCCTGGTACCGCTCCGAACCGCTGCCCGGATTTTCGGGCCAGACCGCGATGCAGCTGGTGCAGGGCAACCGGGCAGATGACGTTCTGACCTATATGGACGCGGTCGACGCGGGCGTGCACGCCTGACCCCCATGCACTTCACCGGGCTGCTCTATCGCGCCCACAACCCGGTCTGGTCGCGCGCGCCGCTGTCGGGCGAAGGGGCTGCGCGGTTCGGCGGAAGCTTCAACCGGATCGGGCGGCCTGCGCTCTACACCTCGCTCGCGCCCGAGACGGCTTTGCGCGAAGCCAACCAGGTCGGCACGCTGCAACCGACCACGCTGGTCGCCTATCAGGCCGATATCGGGCCGCTGCTCGATGGCCGGGATGCGGCGGCGCTGAAGCCATTCGGCATGACCCCGGGCGATCTCGCCGACCCCGGCTGGCGCGACCGGATGCTCGGCGGCAAACCGGTCCCGACCCAGGATCTGGCGGAAGCCGCCATTGCGCAGGGCTTTGCCGGGATCGTCGTGCCCAGCTATGCGCGCGGAGCGCCCGCCGATGCGCTCAACCTGGTGCTGTGGCACTGGGAGGGCCGGATCACGCTGGCCGATGATGGCGACCGGCTCGGCCTGCGCCAATCCTAAGGCTTGGGTGCGACCTGTTCGATCGCCGACGCATCAAACTTTGCCGTGTACCCATTGTCGCCGACCTTGCCCTGCAAGTCGGGTCGCAGCGGGGCTTCGGGATAGACCGTCACGACATAATCGCCCGCCGATGGGCCGAGCCGCAGCGGCTTGATCTTCTCCTGATATTCCCTGGAATTCCAGAAAGCCTGGGCATTGGCGAGGCACGGGAAGCGGATCATCAGCACCGTGTACCCGGCGGGCGGGGTGCCCTCGAACGTGGCCAGCGGTCGGGGGATGTTGATATAATAGCCGCCCAGTCGCTCGTACAACTTGCTGTCGGCAATGGCCTTGCCGTAAGCCGCCATCCGCTCGCGGTCGTGGGTGGGGCCGGCGACCACCATGACCACCGGGGCGTCGCAGGCAGGCGCCGTGGTCGAAGCGCCGTCGCTCGCGGCGGCCATCATCAGCAGGGGGGTAATCAAAGCTCTTCCTCCGGATCGCGCGAGACGCGCCTTTCGTCGCACAAAGTCCGCTTGAACGGCGTGCCATCGCGAAACCATTGCCAGGTGCGCGCGCGGCTCTCGCCATCATCGGAAATCTGGATCATCTCGGTAAAGCGCACGTTCGCTTCATCCTTGCGGATCAGGGTCAGCATCAGCACATTGTCGAGCGTCTCCCAGCCATGGCCGTGAAAGCGGTCGGTATCCCAGTATAGCCGCCCGTCGCGAAACACACCGCCAAAGCTCAGGCGGTTTTCGCGGCCATCGGGCCAGATCAGATGGTTATGCTGGATATAGGCATATTCGCCTGTCGCCGGAAATTCGCAGCGGGTGCGCATGCGGTGCTGGTCGATCAGCGTGCCGTCCGCATCCAGATGGCGATAGGTGCCGTCCCAGATCCCTTCATGCGCGAACAGCGCGGGCATGGCCTTGGCCAGAATATCTCTCATCGCGGGGCATCCTCGGCATAAGCGGAAAGGGGAAGGGGGCTTGCGGTCTGGCGGATCAGCGCCTGTTTGCGGAAATAGCGCAGCAGCCCGCTCTCCCCCATGCGCGATGGGCCCATGCCGGAGAGTTTGAACGAGCTGTTTTCCGCGTCCCAGACCATCGAGGTCAGCGAGCCATCGTTGATCGACACCGCGCCCGCCTCGAGCCGGACGGCAACGGCTTCGGCCTCCTCCGGCGTGGCCGCGACCACGGCAGCGGAAAGGCCGTAGATGCTGTCATTGGCCTGCGCGATGACCTCTTCCAAATCGTCAAAGGCGATCACCGGCAGCACCGGGCCGAAGGTCTCGTCGCGCACCACGGCCATGTCCGCAGTGGCATCGGCGATGACCGTGGGCCTCAGATACTGGCCGCCGCCCAGGTTTTCGACCGTGCCTCCGGTGAGTATCTTGGCCCCCATTGCCACGGCCTCGTCGATCTGCGCCTGCACCTTAGCACCCTGGGGTCCGAAGATGAACGGGCCGATGTCGCCGGTGGCAATGTCGGGATAGTTGAGCCGGACCTTGCTCGCGGCCTCGACCAGCGCATCGAGGAACGGCTGGTAGATGGCGCGGGCGACATAGATCCGCTCGATCGACTGGCAGGCCTGACCGGTGGCGACGATGCTGGCGCGCAGGGCGAGCTGCGCGGCAGCGACCGGATCGGCGCTGGCCAGCACGATCATCGGGTCCTTGCCGCCCAGTTCCAGATTGGCGGGGATGAAGGCGCGCGCCGCGGCTTCCGCCACCTTGCGCCCGGTCGCGACCGAGCCGGTGAAGCAGACATAATCGACGGCCGCCACCAAAGCCTGGCCGGTTGCGGCATCGCCCTCGATAAAGCTCAGCACAGCGGCGAGCTCGGGCACCTGCGCGATGGTTTCGCTCAGCGGCGCGATGAAGCGCGGGGTGATCTCGGACGGCTTGACCAAAGCCGCGCACCCGGCCGCGAGCGCGGGGATCGCGTCGATGGTCGAGAGCACGATCGGGAAGTTCCACGGCGCGATCGCCCCGAACAGCGGATAGGGCACAAGCCGCGTCCCGTTGCGCACCGTGGGGTGCGCGCTCGGCTGGTCGCTGCGGCTATGCTCTGCGATTAGGCGGGGCGCGAGATCGGCCCATCGGCGGATGGTGCCGGGCAGGCCATCGACCTCGATCTCGGAGATGCGCCGCCGACCTGTGTCGAGCGTGAGTGCTTCGAGCAGGGCTCCGCCATGCGCCACCACCGCATCGGCCCAGCGGTGGAGGATGGCAGAGCGCGCTGCCGGTTCGAGCGCTGCCCAGGCGGGTTGCGCCGCGCGCAGCCGGGCAGCTTCGGCCTGCACCGCCGCGCTATCGAGCGGCGCGATTTCGTAATCCGCCTCGCCGGTGCGCGGGTTGACGACCTTCACGTGTCCGCGCTCCAGCTGTCGAGGATTTCGCTCCCGGTGGCGAACCAGCCGCCCGGCTGCTCGGCCAGCCAGCGCACCAGCCCCTCGAACGCGTCGATCCGGTACGGCAGCCCCATGATATAAGGCGTCAGGTGCAGCGGCAGCATCCGCCCGCCATGCGTCTCAGCTTCCTTCGCCAGCCAGCCATAGGCATCGCGCATTTGCTCGGCATAGCTGTCGACCGACTGCTGCTGGACGTTGATGATCTGCCGGTCGGAAAGCTCGTGGTTGAGCGGGATATTGAGGATGCTACCGGCGTCAGTGCTCATCGCATAGGGCAGTTCATCGTTCACCCAGTCGCACATATAGGCAACGCCTGCCTCGGCGAGCAGGCACGGGGTGTTGAACGATTGCGAGCGCGCGATCGACAGCCAGCCGCGCGGGCGCGTGCCGCTCGCCGCTTCGAGCGCATCGAGCGAACCGGCGATCAGTGCGCGTTCGTCTTCTTCAGAAAGGCCCGAGGCGATCGTGCCATTCATGTCGGTCGAATGCGCGATGATCTCGTGCCCGCCCTTGTGCAACGCCTCGATGATCGCGGGGTAGCGGGTGGCAATCGCGGCGTTGCACGCCACCGAGACCTTTGCGCCCACCGCCTCGAACGCATCCAGCAGCCGGAAAAGGCCGATCCGCGTGCCATATTCGCGCGCAGTATAGTGCCGGTAGTCGGGATAGGCGGTCTGCATGTGCCCCGGCGCGCGGAACGGCGTGTCGCTCGGCACCATCGGGAACCATTCGAGGCTGATCACCGGCCAGATCGCGACGGCCTTGCTGTCCGGCCAGGTAATGGGCGGGCGGGTGAACAGGTTGCTGTACGGGTAGAGCTTATGGTCCATGCCCTGCTGGCGATGGGGATATTCGAGATAGCTGGGGTCGAGCGTCATGCGCGCACTCCCTGATACCCCTCTCCCTTGACGGGAGAGGGCAGCGAAGACTTGTGAGCGCAGCGAGCTAGTCGCAGCCGGGAGAGGGTGTTTGCAACCGCTCCACCCTCTCTAAGTCCGGCTAGGCGGACAAGCCGCCAAGCCTCCCTATTCTCTCCCGTCGAGGGAGAGAAGTTGATGGCTAGGGTCGCGATCATGGCTGCTGCTCCCGCCAGGCATCGACAATCTCGCCCGCGGTGGCGATCCAGGCGCGGCCGTCGGCGGCGATATGGCGCAGCACCTCCTCGAACGGGCCGATGCGGTGCGGCTGGCCGATCAGATAGCTGTGCAGCGGAATGCACATGACCGTGCCGCCGGGGCCGTCCGGGGCTTCGCCTTCCTTCGCCAGCCGCTCGAACTGACGGATCAGCGTATCGGCATAATCGCGCGGGCTCATGTTGTAGATGAAGAAGCCGTAATGGTCGTTGACCTCAAGGCTATAGGGGATCGCGGTCAGCCGTCCGGACGCTACCTTCACATCGGTCGGCTGGTCGTCGTGATAGAGGTCGCAGGTATAATCGAGGCCATATTCGGCGATCAGATCGAGCGTGCGCGGCGTGTGCGTGAGCGCGGGCGCGAGCCAGCCGCGGATCCGCTGCCCGGTGGCGCGCTCGACCGTGGCAATGCTGTCCTCGATGATGGCGCGTTCCTGTGCCTCATCCATGCCATAGCTGTAGCGGGTGTTGTAGATGCCGTGGCTGAAGAACTCCCAGCCGCGCTGGCGGGCATCCTCGACCACTTCGGGAATGTGGTCGCACAGCGCCACCGACAGGCTGACCGAGCCCGGAAAGCCGTGCCGCGTCATCACGTCGGCCATCCGCCAGTGCCCCACCCGGTTGGCATGGTCGCGGTGCGCATAGCCGACGACATCGGGATGCGGTTTCGTCCAGCTCTTGCGGTGCGGATTGGCGGGCGGGTCGAGCTCGTAATATTCCAGGTTCGGCGCGACCCAGACCGCGCAGCTCTTGCCGCCGGGCCAGCGCACCTTCGGGCGGCCGCGCCAGGGCGAGAAGTCGTAGAGTTGCGTGTCGGGGGTCATCGCCCTCTCCCCTTCAGGGGGGAGGGTTGGGAGGGGGGACTGTGCAGAGGTCGGCGATTGCCCCTCTCCCTTCGCCGCTGCGCGGCTCCTCCCTCTCCCCTGAAGGGGAGAGGGCATTTTACGATAGCCACCCCCATCACCGCGCCTCCAGCCAGTCGATCACCGTCTGCACCGGTTCGACATCGGCATATTTGATCTGCAGGTCGGTCAGGTTGGCGAAATGATAGCTCTCATGCTTGTCGGCACAGGTCTCGATCGGCACGATGGTGCGATAGCCGTGGCTCAGCGCATCAACCGCCGTCGCGCGGACGCAGCCCGATGTGCTGCCGCCGGTCACCACCACGGTGTCGACGCGGTGGAACTGGAGATAGCTCGCCAGCGGGGTTTCGAAGAACGCGCTGGGCATGCGCTTGGTGTAATGCAGGTCGTCCGGGCCGAATGCGCAGCGCGGGTCATAGGCGTGGCGCTCGCTGTCATAGCGGATGTTCTGCAGGCTGTCCGGCGTGTTGGTGCGCGTGCCCCAGACACCGGCATCGGCGGCATCGTCCTTGTACGCCACGCGCGTCCAGATCACCGGCATGCCTTTGGCGCGCGCCAGCGCCGAGATGGTGTTGATATGCTCGATCTGCCGGGGGTCGGTCTCGTACGCGGTCTTGAACATGTCGATCCGGGTATAGGCCTGCTGGACATCGACATTCACGATGGCGAGCTTTTCCCCGAAGCCGAACTTGTTGCGCGCCGGATTGGCCATCACCGCTTCGAAAAGTTCGCGCGCGGTCTTGTCCTCGCGGATCATCCGGGTGCCGATAATCTCCATGTTTCCTCCATCAGGCAGCGAATCGAACCATAATCGCAAAAAAGGGCTTGTCGAGATGAATTTGTCCGGACAAATTAGGGCATGATCCGGATCACCCGCCATTATGTCGATGTGCCCTTGGGCGATGGTAGCCAGAGGCGTGTGCATTACCGACAGGCGGGCAGTGGGCCGCCGCTGCTGATGATCCATCAAAGCCCGCGCAACAGCGGTGAATATGCCCCGCTGATGGAGCGCTGGGCCGAGCATTTCACCTGTATCGCGCCCGATACGCCCGGTTTCGGCCAGTCCGATCCGCTGCCCGGCAGTCCTGAGATCGACGATTTCGCCGATGCGCTGGTGGCCACGATGGACGCGCTCGGCCTGCCGCCATGCCCGGCTTATGGTTTCCATTCGGGCGGGATCATCCTGGTAACCGCGCTGAAACGGCATCCGCAGCGGTTCACCGGCCTTGCCATCGGCGGCTATGCGATCTGGACGCCGCAGGAAATGGCGCTGTTC
Organism: Blastomonas sp. SL216; assembly: GCA_026625625.1. Lineage (NCBI taxonomy): Bacteria > Pseudomonadati > Pseudomonadota > Alphaproteobacteria > Sphingomonadales > Blastomonadaceae > Blastomonas > Blastomonas sp. SL216. The sequence continues at coordinate 2,843,663 of CP113055.1, read as the reverse complement.
GGGGAGAAATACCTGCCGCCGTTCGAACCGGCGGGCTATGGCGAGCATCTGGTCTGGCTGTGGAGCCGGATGCTCGAGCAGAGTTGGTTCTTCCCCTGGTTCGACACGCGCGATGCGGCGCGGCTGCCGGGCGCGCATGCTGATGTCGCGCGGATCGACCTGGCGGTGCGCGAGATGCTCGATGCCGGTGCGGCCTATCGCGCGGGCTATGGCGCTGTGCTGCGCGCGCCGCGCGATATTCCGCCCGCCGATGCGCTAACGCCCCCGGTGCTGATCAGCGCCTATGATGGCGATCCGCTACAGACGCATATCGACCGGTTGGGCGCAATGCCCGCTGGCTGGCGCGCCGAGAGATGCGCGACCCCCGCCGATCATCAGGCGCTCAGCCTCGATTTCCTGCAAGGCCTGGCCCGGCCGCCCGCGATTGTGCCGACCCAGAGCGCTGCGGCCGGCTTCCTGCCCGTGCGGACCGATCGCTTTGACGGGTTGATCCATTGGCAGGGTGATCCTGGATCGGGCGTGCTGATCGTCCATGCCCCCGGCGAGGAACTGAAGCGCGGCACCACCGGCACGCTCGCCATCGACCTGCCGGGGCACGGACTGTCCGATGGATGGCCCGGCGAGGCACCGATCGATTGGGCTGACTGGCAGCAGGTGATCGACAAAGTCGCGGCGCATTTCGGCCTCACCGATATTCGACTGCCTCATGTAGCACCGGGCGATGCCGAGCTGCTGTTCCCGGATCTCAGGCCCGACCGATACGGCACGCACCTGATCCGCGCCTGGCAGATCGTGCGCGCGCGGCATTTCTTTGCGCCGCATCATGCGGTGGGCGCGGCAAGCGCGATTGGCTTTGACCCCGAGGCGATCCGCCCCGAATGTCTGGCAGGCGAACACCGGGCATTGCTGCGCGCAACTGCGGCGCGGGCCTATTATCAAGCAATCATCGGTCAATAAGGAGACAAGGCTATGGGTATTCGCGAAGACATGCCGATCATGGCGCGGCACGAAGGCGTGTGGGATGGTGTCTATACCTATTACAACGCTGCCGGAGAGAAGATCGACGAGCACAAGAGTCGCCTGCTGTGCCGATTCCCCGACGATGGGCCATATCTCTATCACCAGACCAACCATTATACCTGGCCCGATGGCCGCACCGAGATTCGCGAATTCCCCGCCGAATATCGCGACAAGCGCGTCTGGTGGGACAATGAGCTGATCGTCGGCTGGGCCGCCGAGGTCGGGCTCGACGAATATAACCGCACGATCATGCTCTACTGGCAGCGCCAGGGTGATCCCTCGCTCTATCTCTACGAGATGATCCAGATTTCGGACGACGGCCAGTCGCGCTGCCGGACCTGGCACTGGATCCGCAACGGCCTGCTCGAAACGCGCACCGCGATCCAGGAAACGCTGGTCAGCAAGGACTGGCGCGCGATCGAGGCGGAGATGAACGCGAGTGCGTGAGCGCCAGCCGTGACCACGCTGTTCGACCGCATCTGGGACACCCATGTCGTCGCCCCGCTTCCGGGCGGGGCGGCGCTGGTCGCGATTGACCGGGTGCTGCTGCACGAGCGCACCGGGGCGGCGGCGCTCAACGCGCTGCGCGAGGCGGGGCGTGATGTGCAGGACCCGGCGCGCGTCTTCGCGATCATGGACCATATCGTCGATACGCTGCCCGGGCGCACCGACCGCACGCTGATGCCCGGCGGCCAGGCCTTCATCACCGAAACGCGCGCGGCAGCCGAGGCGGCGGGCATCACATTGTTCGATGTCGGTCATCCCGACCAGGGCATCATGCATGTGGTCAGCCCGGAGCTTGGCATCGTGCTGCCCGGCCTCACGCTGATCGCGCCGGACAGCCATACCTGCACGCAAGGCGCGCTGGGGGCGCTCGCCTGGGGCATCGGATCGTCCGAGGCCGAACATGCAATGGCGACCGGCACGCTGCGGCTGACCCGCCCGCGGTCGATGCGGGTGACGTTCACCGGCACGCTCGCGCCCGGCGTGACCGCCAAGGACATGATGCTGGCGCTGATCGCCGCGCATGGCGCTGGCGGCGGCGCGGGGCATGTCGTCGAATTTGCAGGCGAGGCGGTGACCGCGCTCGACATGGAAGCGCGGATGACCCTGTGCAACATGGCGACCGAATTCTCGGCCTTTGCCGGGCTGATCGCGCCCGATGACACGACCTTCGCCTGGCTCGAGGGGCGCCGCTATGCGCCGCAAGCGAGCCAATGGGATGCAGCTCTGGCACAGTGGCGGGAGTTGCGATCCGACGCCGATGCCGTGTTCGACGCGGAGATCGTGATCGATGCCAGCACCATCGCCCCTATGGTCAGCTGGGGCACCAGCCCGCAGGCCAGCATAGCCATTACCGGCGCGGTGCCTGCCAATGCCATGCCCGCGATGCTCGACTATATGGCGCTTGCCGCCGGTGCACCGCTGATCGGCACCCCCATCGATGCCGCCTTTATCGGCAGCTGCACCAATGCGCGCCTGTCCGATCTGCGCCGCGCCGCCGCCCTGCTCAAGGGCCGCAAGGTGGCAGCGGGCATCCGCGCGATCTGCGTTCCAGGCTCGAGCGCGGTCAAGCGCGCCGCCGAGGCCGAAGGGCTGGACCAGGTGTTTCTGGATGCCGGCTTCGAATGGCGGATGAGCGGCTGTTCGATGTGCTTCTTTGCCGGGGGCGAGAGCTTTGCCGAAGGATCGCGGGTCATTTCATCGACTAACCGCAATTTCGAAAGCCGTCAGGGGCTGCGCGTGAAAACGCACATCGCCAGCCCCGAAACGGTCGCCGCCAGTGCGATTGCCGGCGTCATCGCCGATGCGCGGGAACTGGCCGATGGCTGAAGCCTTCACCACGCTCAGCGCCATTGCCGCGCCGCTGCTGCGCGACAATGTCGATACCGATGCGATCATCCCCTCGCGCGAGATGAAGAGCACAGGCAAGACCGGGCTTGCTGGCGGGCTGTTCGCAGGCTGGCGTTATCTGGATGCCGAGCGGACGCCCAATCCCGAGTTCGTGCTCAACCAGCCCGAATTTGCGGATGCAAGGATCCTCGCGTCAGGGGTCAATTTCGGTTGCGGGTCGAGCCGCGAGCATGCGGTCTGGGCGCTCGCAGAATATGGCGTGCGCTGCATCATCGCCGAGAGCTTTGCCCCGATCTTCCACGGCAATTGCATCCGCAACGGCATCGCGCCGGTGGTGCTGGAGCATCAGGCGATTGCCGCGCTGGCGGGGCGCGAGGTGCAGGTCGATCTGGCAGCACAGACTGTGCGCAGCGGTAAAAGCCATTGGACCTTCGCAATCGATGCCGAGGCAAAGGCCATGCTGCTCGAAGGGCTCGACGCCATCGATCTCAGCCTCAAGCATCGCGACGCGATTGCCGATTTCCGCGCGCGCGACCGGCAGCAGCGCCCCTGGGTCTATCTGGAGCAGAACCATGCCTGACATTCTCATCAGCGAGGTCGGCCCGCGCGATGGGTTGCAGAGCATCGACCGGGTGATGCCAAGCGAGGCCAAGAAGCGCTGGATCGCCGCCGAAGCCGCAGCCGGCGTTCGCGAGATCGAGGTGGGCAGCTTCGTGCCGCCCAGACTGCTCCCGCAAATGGCCGACAGCGCCGAGATCGTCGCGTTTGCGCGGACCATCCCGAACCTCAACGTGGTCGCGCTCGTGCCCAATGCCAAGGGTGCGGCGCGTGCGATTCAAGCGGGCGCGCATGCCATCTCGATCCCGTTCTCGATGTCCGAGACGCACAGTCTGAAGAATGTGCGCAAGAGCCATGCACAGATGCTGGAGGAAATCGCGGTCATCGCCGGGCTGGCGAGCGAGGCCGGCGTGCATTTCGCGGTGGGCCTTTCGACCGCGTTCGGCTGCACGATGGAAGGCCCGGTCGACGAAGATCAGGTCGTCCGTCTCGCGGCGGCTTCGGCGAAAGCAGGCGCGCAGGAATTCAGCCTGTCCGACACCACCGGCTATGCCAATCCGGCGCAGGTCAAAAGGCTGGTCCGCGCGGTGCGGGCCGAGATCGGCGCGGAGCGGATGACGACCTTGCACCTTCACAACACGCGCGGCCTGGGCCTCGCCAATGCGCTGGCCGGGCTGGAAGAGGGCATCACCACGCTCGATGCGTCGCTCGGCGGGCTGGGCGGCTGTCCGTTCGCGCCGGGCGCTTCGGGCAATATCGTCACCGAAGACCTGGTGTTCATGCTCGAAGCCATGGGTATCGATACCGGCATCGATCTCGACGCGCTGCTCAAGGTGCGCGCCATTGTGGCCGAAGCGCTGCCTGGCGAGCCGCTTTATGGCTTCACCCCCGATGCGGGCCTGCCGCTGGGCTTTCACAGTGCCGCGCCTGAAAGGACCTTGGCATGACCGGACCGCAACCGCTCAAGAATCTGAAGGTCGTCGAATTCACGCATATGGTGATGGGCCCGGCGGTCGGCGCGATCCTCGCCTCGCTGGGTGCAGAGGTGGTCCGCATCGAGCCGATCGGCGGCGACCGCACCCGGCGGCTGATCGGATCGGGGGCGGGCTATTTCCCGATGTACAACCGCCACAAGGCGAGCATCTGCCTCGATCTCAAATCGCCCGATGGCCTGGCGGTGGCGCGCGATCTGGCTGCCGGGGCCGACATATTGATCGAGAATTATCGCCCCGGCGCGATGGACCGGCTGGGCCTGGGCTATGACAAGCTCAGCGAGGCCAATCCGCGCCTGATCTATTGCAGCGAAAAGGGCTTTCTGCCAGGCCCCTATGAAGAGCGCACCGCATTGGACGAGGTGGCGCAGATGATGGGCGGCCTTGCCTATATGACCGGGCCACCGGGCCGCCCCTTGCGCGCAGGCTCCAGCGTCATCGATGTCACCGGCGGAATGTTCGGCGTGATCGCGATCCTGGCCGCAGTCGAGGAGCGCCACCGGACGGGGCGCGGGCAGAAGGTGCAAAGTTCGCTGTTCGAAACGACGATCTATCTGATCGGCCAGCATATGGCGCAGCTGGCGGTGACCGGCAAACCGGCAGCACCCATGCCCGCGCGGATCAGCGCCTGGGCGATCTATGACGTGTTCGAGACCGCCGACGACAAGCCGATCTTCATCGGCGTGGTGACTGACGCGCTGTGGGAAAAGTTCTGCGCGCTGTTCGGGCTCGACGATCTCTGGGCCGACCAGAGCATCCGCGAGAATACCGCGCGCGTGCTGGCGCGTGACCGCATCATGCCCGAGATCCGCGCGCTGGTGAAAACCTGGACGCGCGATGCGCTGATCGCCAAGCTCGAAGGGACCGGGCTTCCGTTCGCGCCGATCGGCCGGCCCGAGGACATGTTCGACGACCCGCACCTGCTGGCAAGCGGAGGTCTCGAACCGGTGACGCTCGCCAATGGCACCACGACGATGCTGCCGACGCTGCCGATCGAGATGAACGGCGCACGCCCCAACAGCGACGCGGTGCTGCCTCAGCCCGGGGCCGATACGCGCAGAGTGCTGGCAGGGCTTGGCTATGACGAGGCCCGGATTGCGGCACTGCTCGAATCGGGCGCGGTGGAGGGAGACGGGTAATGGCATCCATTGGCACAACCCTCCCCGGCATAAGGCGGGCAAGTCCGGGCATTGTGCTCGCGCTGCTCACTGCCTGCACCGCGCACGCCCAGGAGAGACCCGCGACCAGCTCCCCCGGCGTTGAAGCGCCGGCTGAGCGCCTGCCCACCGATATCCGCCGCGTCACGCTGATCGTGCGCGACATGGAGGCTTCGCTGAAGCTCTATCGCGATGTCGTCGGGCTGAAGGTCAATTATGATACTGTGGTGGAAACGAGCGGCGTCGCGCTTCCGGCGGGCGAGCCCGGTGCAAAGGCGCGGCTGGTGCTGCTCAATTCGAACGATCCGTTCATCGGCTGGATCGGGCTGATGCAGTGGATCGATCCGCCGCTGCCCGATCCGGGGCCTTACCCCCGGCGCATGGGGCCGGGCGGGCATGTCATCGTGATGAACACCGATGATGTTGATGGCCGCTGCGCCGCTGCTGCCAGGGTGCCCGGTGTCACCATGACTGCGCCGCCCCGCATGCAGGAATATCCGGGCCGGGGTGGCGGCCCGGTCATCCGGGTGCGCGGCTGCAATTTCTTCGATCCCGATGGCACGCTGATCGAGATGAACCAGATCCTGAAATAGGGCTCAGACGTCCTCGCCAGCCGCGCGAGCGCGTTCGACCACGGTGCGTTCGGCCAGCGGCACCAGCCTGTAGGCGAAGAACAGCAGCGTCAGACCGACCGGCACGATGATCAGGATCGAGAGCACCCCGGTCGACAGGCTGCCCGAGATGACCGACATCTGTCCCGCCAGATAGGGGCCGAGCGCCAGGCCGAACAGGGTGGTGGCGAGGAAGAAAGTCGCCGTCGCGGTGCCGCGCATCCGCGGCATCACCAGGTCCTGGGTCGTGGCGGCGGCGGCACCCAGCGCTGAGCTTGCGAACATATTGGCGAGCGAGGCGAACACCGTGAAGCGGATGAAATCGGCATCCGATGTCGGGTCATTGGCGGTGGTATAAGCCAGGATCACCGGGATGACCGGGGTGATCAGGCCGAAGGCGATGACCATGATCCGCCCCGTTTCGCTGCGGGCCCGCAACCAGTCGGACATGCGCCCGCCCATGATGACGCCCAGAAAGCCGCCCAAAGCGCCGAAGCCGCCGATCCAGAAGCCGATCCTGGCGGTTTCCTCGCCCAGCACCTGCGCGGCATAGGTCGGCCCGAAGGCGGTGGTGGCATAGGACAGGAAGGCGACACAGCCATAGCCCAGGATGGTGACGAGAAATGCCGGTGATCCCCAGATCAGCGCGAAGGTTGCCTTGTCGCGTGCGCGCAGCGAGCTGGCCCAGGAGAAGACGGCATAATAGCCGACCGCGATGCACAGCCATTGCAGCGTCGCACCGGTGAGCGCGATCATGCCGGCGGCAGCGGCCCCCAGCAGCGCCAGCACGGCGATGTTGATCGCCAGTGCCTTGGCGCCCCGCCTGGCGGCAGCGAACAGCGTAAAGGGCGGAATGACCGCAAACAGCTCCTGCACGAAGCCGCGAAACGGCTCGGCTGCCGGCGGTGTCGGCAGCCCGTCGACCAGTCCGCGCACCGGTTCGCGCAAGGTCGCGACCCAGGCGGCGAGCAACAGGCCGGGCACGCCGACCGCGAGGAATGCGGCCTGCCAGCCGACCAGCCCCATAGGGCCGCCGCCGGGATAGGCATTGTTCCAGCCCGCGACGATGAACCCGCCGATCATCAGCGAAATGCCGCCGCCAAAATACAGCCCCGCCGAATAGATCGCGAGCGCGGTGCCGCGCATGCGCTTGGGGAACATGTCCGAAATCAGCGAATAGGCAGACGGGCTGGCGGTCGCCTCGCCGACGCCGACGCCCATCCGGGCGAGGCCCAGCATCGTGCCGTTCTTGGCAAAGCCCGATACTGCGGTCATCGCCGACCAGATGGCAAGACCTACCGTCAGCAGCCGTACCCGGTTCCAGCTATCGGCCAGCCGGCCCAGCGGAATGCCGAACAGCGCGTAGAACACGGCAAAGGCAGTGCCATAGAGAAAGCCGATATCGGCATCGTCGAGCCCCAGGTCCGCCTTGATATCGGGCGCCAGGATGGTGATGATCTGCCGGTCGATGAAATTGAGCACATAGACAAGGAACAGGATGAACAGGCCATACCAGGCATAAGGCGTGGCAGTGGTCGCGGGCGCGAGGCCCGGTTCTGCCGGAACATGATTCTCACCTGATCCCGACATCCATCTCTCTCCCTTGTTGTTCTGTCCCTTCGCCTTGGCTAGCAGAGCGCAAGGGTGACGCAAGCGTCAAACGGTGAGCCGCAACAGCAAGCGCCGAGGAGAATGATGTGCAGACACCATCGATCCTGTTCGTGTGCCTCGGCAATATCTGCCGTTCGCCGCTCGCCGACGGGGCACTGCGCCATCGGGTGCGGCAGCAGGGCTTGGGCTGGACGGTCGATTCGGCAGGGACCGGCGGCTGGCACAAGGGCGAACCGCCCGATGCCCGCGCGATCGCTGTCGCCCGCGCCCATGGGGTCGACATAGCGAGCCTGCGTGCACGGCAGGTGCAAGCACAGGATTTCGACCGGTTCGACCTGATCCTGGCGATGGACCATGACAATCTGGCCGGGCTCACGCGTCTTGCGCCCATGGGCAGCCCCGCCGAGCTCTGCCTGGCGCTCGATCTGGTCGCAGGACGGCAGGGCCAGGCGGTGGCCGACCCCTATTATGGCGACGACGCAGGGTTCAACGCGACCTGGGCCGATGCCTGCGCCATTGCCGATGCGGTGCTGGCGCGGTTCGGTGCCGCGCGCTGATCGGCCCGCTGATCGGCCCGCTGATCGGTAGGCGAGCGGTCAGGCGACCGCCATATCCTCTTCGCTCACCGGTGCCTTGCGCCGCAACAGGCCAATCGCGTCGGTCAGCATCTGCGGGGCAAGGATGCGTAGCAGCAGCACATAGCTCAGCGCACCGATACCCGCGAGCAGCGCCAGCCGGGCCATGATCTCGGGCAGCCCGTTGTCGAGCGCGCCAGCGAGCCCGATCCGCAACGTCCAGACCAGCGCCGCCATCGCTGCCGCCGCACCCACGCCCGGAAGGCAGGCGATCAGCACATCGCG